>NZ_JACBGN010000018.1 GCF_013401435.1 Streptomyces sp. BR123 | reverse complement strand
CGACAACGGTCGTGCGACGACGGTGACGGTGACCGGTCCGTCGGGCAGTTGCGCCCTGCTGAACAACGCGGCCTTCGAGCAGGTGCGGGAGCCGGGCAAGAACCTGATCCGCCGGGCGCGCATCGAAAAGGTGGCCGGTGGCGGTAACACGCAGGCCGGTGCGTCCGGTGCGTCCGGTGCGTCCGGTGCGTCCGGTGCGGCGGGTGGGCAGGTGCCTCCGGCCGCTGGGGAGGTGGTGTGTCCGGGGTCGACGGTGACGTTGTCGGGTGAGGCGGGTGCGCCGGCGGCGAGCAGTGGGACGTTCCCGGTGGGGACGAAGCTGAAGGTGACGAACCTCGACAACGGTCGTGCGACGACGGTGACGGTGACCGGTCCGTCGGGCAGTTGCGCCCTGCTGAACAACGCGGCCTTCGAGCAGGTGCGGGAGCCGGGCAAGAACCTGATCCGCCGGGCGCGCATCGAACGCGTGAGCTGATCGGTCGGGGTCGGTTCGGGACATCGTGGGACGCCACGGCGGGGCACGGGGGCACAGGGCACGCGCCGTCCCCGCCGTGGCGTCGGTCCCCTCCCGCAGCCCGCCGGCCGCACGCTGCGGCCGGCGGCCTGCGGGCGGACCCTGCGGCGGCTGCTCCCAGCCCACATCGTCGTGGTGCTCCGGCTCGCAGATCCACTCCGCCCAGTCGAGGCCGAGGGTTTCGGCCAGCCGCTCCGGCGCCGTTGCGGTGCGTCCGTGGGCGACGAGCTCGCCTTCGCCGTGTCGGTGGGCCGTCAGGCGACGAGTGCGTAAATGCTGCTGGCGGTCAGCCAGAGTCCCGCCAGCAGCGAGAGGGTGATGAGCAGCTGCTCCTGGTGCTGCTCGAGCCAGGTCCGCAGGGCGGTCAGCCGGGCCGTCGCGGCGCGCGGTGCCCACACGGTGTACAGCTCCATGATCAGGAGGCTGAGGGTGGCCAGCAGGCAGTAGCCGGTCAGGGCGAGCCAGTCGGAGAGGGTGGAGAGGTCGGCATCGACGACCGTGGCGGCGCCGGCGGCGACCAGGGCCCACGGCTGGAGCAGCCAGGCGAGTGCCGCGGCGGTGCCGAGGGAGGCGTTGTCGATGCGGCCCGTCCAGCTCGGTGGCCGGTACGGGCGGGGCAGCCCCCGGAGCCGGTAGCTGCCGAAGAGCACCAGGCCGACACCGATCGCGAGTTTGGCGGCGACCGCGGCAGTAGACGGTGTGCTGTGGTGGATGGGCGGCGTCCCGCCGGTCAGCAGCACCACCAGCGCGACCACCATGACCAGGTCGGCCAGCCAGGACAACAGGAAGGCGAGGCCCTTGCGGACGCCGCGGCGCGACGCGAGCAGCAGGATGAAGGCGCTGTTGTGCAGCGGTCCGAGGGTGATGGCCGTGCCGATCACGATCAGGTCGACGACCATTGACACAGCCGCTCCCGGAGGTCAAGGCCGCCCGGTGTACCCGGACGGGCGTTCTGCGCGCGGCGTGCCCGGCAGGCAGGGACGCCGGTGCCCGCGCGGCTCCGCATCCCGACTGTGCGGCCCGTGGCCCGGCAGGTCAAGCGGGCCACGCCGGTGCCCCCGAACGCCTCCGCCCTTCCACGGACAACGCCAGGCGGTGAAGGCCGCCGCCGTCGAGATCGCCGAGCGCGGCATCGGAGTGATCCTGACCTACAGCAGCAACCGCCAGGGCGCCCTGGACGCCGGGGCCGCGATCGAGAAGGCGGGTGGCGCCGGTGCCGGGTAGTCCAGCCGGCCGAGCGGACGCAGCGTGTCGGCGTTCAGCAGCCAGTGCCGGGTCTCAGGAGCCCCACCCCCCGGGTACACCCGGCCAGGGACCAGCACGTGGTGCCCGTCCAGGACCTCGGCGGAGAAGAACTCGTCGTTCTCCGGGTCGACGGCCAGCTCCGCCAGGTCGAGCAGCGCCGTCTGCTCCCCGGAGCCGAGGTCGTACGCCGCCAGCTCGTCGCGGTCGTCGTCGGGGAACACGTGCTCGGCGTACCGCTGGGTCAGTACCCGGGAGCCGGGGAGAAAACCCGTCAACGCCCGCATCCACGCGCCGCCGAGGATCCGCATGCCGTCGGCGTGCTGCTCGGCCCACCAGGTCGACCAGCTCTGCCAGGCGGTCCAGCAGGACACCATCAAGGCGCCGCCGTCCGGATGCCAGGACTGCACCGCTGCCGACGCCAGCGAACGCAGCTGCCGCCGACCGAGCACCTCGCCGGTCGCAGCGTCCAAGAGCAGCAGGTCGTCCCAGGTGTAGTTCCGGTCCGGCTCCAGGTCGTACACCAGGGCCGCCTTCTCCCTGTCGGGCTCCAGCACCGGCACGACGACGCTCACCAGCCGCCCGTCCGGGCTGACGGCCGGGGTGGAGTGCGCCCGGGCGGTGCCGTGCCACGGGGCGTGGGGAAGTTCCCAGCGCGGGCCGCCGGCGGGGCCCAGCGCCCGTACCGACGCCACTCCGGCCACCACGAATCCGCCGTCGGGCGTCGGGACCGCCCGCTCCTGCTCCTGCGTCCGCAAGGCCGCGGTCGCGCCCCCTGCCTTGCCTGCGAGGAAGTCCTCGCGGTCGTGGACCTCCACCAGCCCGGGCGTACGGACGAGGAGCCGCCCTCCGGCGATCGCCTCGACCGTGCCCTGCGCTCGCGTCGTGCCGAGCGGCACCACTTCGATCCGTTCATCCCCCGTCGTGTTCATGGCGTGCATGCTCGCAAGAGCCGCGCGGGCTCCGCCCACCGTTTCCACGGCTGGTGCTCCCCGTCGGCCGGACTCCGCCGCCCGCTCGTGCCGGTCGGCGCGGTGGCTTGGTGATCACGGAAGCGCGGGCGGTCGCAACCTCCCGCGCTGAGGCGGGGGCGGAAGTTGACATCCTCGCCGCCCGCGAATTACCGTCCCATTTATTTAAGAACCTCAATCATCCAACCCCTTAAGCAACTGCGGTACCGCCAGAGGAAGGGCACACATGACCCCCGCCCAGCACGGAGCGGCCGTCGCGGCCGAGACTGCCGCATTCGTCGCCGCGGTCACGGCGAGCGACCTCTCCACCCCGGTGCCGACCTGCCCCGGCTGGACGCTGGCCGACGTTGCGCAGCACGTCGGCAGCGTGCAGCGCTGGTTCAGCGAACTGCTTCGGCAGCGCATCCAGCAGCCGCCGACCAGCCGCGAGGTGGACCTGCGCCTGCCGGAGCGCGCCGGCGATCTCCCGGACTGGCTGACCGCCGGCGCTGCGGAGGCCGCCGAGGTGTTCGCCGCCACCGATCCGGACGCGCCGATGTGGGCATGGGGGGTCGACCAGCACGCCCGGTTCTGGGTCCGGCGCATGCTCTTCGAGACCCTCGTCCACCGGGCCGATGCCGAAATCGCACTGGGGCTCTCACCGCGCATCAATCACGCGATGGCGGTCGACGGCATCGACGAGTTCCTCACCAACCTGCCGTTCGCATCCTCCTTCGCGCCGCTGACCGCCCAACTGCGCGCCCCCGACAGGACCATTCGCTTCAGCTGCACCGACGGCGATGGCGAAGGCGACGGCGACTGGCTGGTCGGCTTGCGCCCCGACGGTTTCGCCTTGGTGGCCGACCGAGCCCCGTCGCGCACGGCAGACGCCACGGTCCAGGGAACGGCTTCGGACCTCCTGCTGCTGCTCTACGGTCGCGGGGACCGCCGAAGTGACGCCTTCCGGCTGCTCGGCGACCCGGATCTGCTCGATCACTGGTTCGCCCATTCCGCGTTCTGAACCCGGCTGTCCTCGCCTGTCACATCGCCTGAAACCGAAAGCCCTCGCCCCCGGGAGCGTCTTGTCAGCCATGGGCGCGTTCCTGGAGCGGGCGGAGCGGGCAGCCGGCGTCCGCCGCGACACGCTCGGCCGACGCGCTCCTGTGCCGGGGGCGGCTATTCGGCGAACGAGGTGCGGTAGGCGCGCGGGCTGGTCGCCAGGCGGGATGCGAAGTGCTGGCGCATGGTGACCTCGCTGCCGAAGCCGGACCGGCGGGCGATTTCGGGCATGGGCAGATCGGTGCGTTCGAGGAGCTTCTGGGCTGCTGCGATGCGGCGGTCCACAAGCCAGCGCAGCGGGGTGGTTCCGGTGGCCGCCGCGAAGTGGCGGGCGAAGGAACGCGGCGACATACCGGCGCGGGCGGCGAGCGAGGAAACGGTGAGCGGCTCGTGGAGGTGTGCCAGGGCAAAGGCGCGTACCTCGGCCAGCGCGTCCGCGTCGCGGCTGGCGTGCGCGGTGGGGTGTTCGACGAACTGGGCCTGGCCGCCGGTCCGGAACGGTGCGGTGACCATGGAGCGGGCGATGGTCGCGGCTGCTTCCGCGCCGTGGGCGGTGCGCACCAGGTGCAGACACAGATCGATGCCGGCGGCCGTTCCGGCGGAGGTCCACAGGTTGCCGTCCTCGATGAACAGGGCGTCCGGCTCGACCCGCACCCGTGGGTGCCTGGCCCGCAGCAGATCGGTCAGCGCCCAGTGGGTCAGCGCCCGGCGGCCGTCGAGGAGCCCGGCCTGCGCGAGTGTGAACGCGCCGCCGCAGAGCGCGGCGATGGTGGTGCCGCGGGCGTGGGCCCGGCGCAGCGCCGCGAGGACCGGTGCGGGCGCCGGGGTGACATGGTCGTCCAGCCCCGGCACCAGGATCAGCTCGGCGCGGGGCAGCCAGGCGAGGGTGCGGTCCGGTGCCAGTGCCAGCCCGCCGCGCATCGGTACCGGCTCCGGGTTCGCAGCCACCCGACGCAGCTCGAACGCGGGCACCCCGCGGTCGGTGCGGTCCGCGCCCCACACCTCCGTGATCACCGAGACGTCGAAGGCCCGGATGCCGGGGAAGGCGAGGAGGGCGATGCGGTGGGCGGCCGGTGCCGTTCGGATCATCCTGGCAGTAAACCATCGATCGCCGTCTTTTCGCCTCCTGTGAGCGGCTCGGCCAGGGCGGCAGGATGAGGGGCATGGAGATCACACAGAACGCGGCACTGGTCGTGGTGGACGTGCAGAAGGGCTTCGACGAGTCGGAGTTCTGGGGACCGCGCAACAACCCGGCCGCCGACGGGAACATCGCCTCGCTCATCGCGGCCTGGCAGGACACGGACCGGCCGGTCGTCTTCGTACGGCACGACTCGAACACGCCCGGCTCGCCGCTGCGGACGGGGTGCGAGGGGAACGACTTCAAGGAGTACGTCGAGGAAAGGCGCGGCAGGGGCCGCGGGCCGGAGCTGCTCGTCACCAAATCGGTGAACTCGGCGTTCTACGGCACCCCCGACCTCGACGACTGGTTCAAGAAGGCGGCGATCAGCCAGGTGGTGCTGGTCGGCATCCAGACCAACATGTGTGTGGAGACCACCGCCCGCATGGGCGGAAACCTCGGCTACGACGTGCTGGTCGCCCTCGACGCCACCCACACCTTCGACCTGACCGGCCCGAACGGCTGGCACCTGAAGGCCGACGACCTGACCCGCGCGAGCGCCGTCTCACTGCACGGCGGCGGCTTCGCCCGGGTGGTGACGACCGGCGAGCTGGTGGCCGCCGTCCACTCCTGACACCCCGGCCGGCCACGGGAGCGGCCCTGGCGGATCGTGTCGACAGCACACGTCACCGCCAGGCCGTGGCCTCGGTGGCGTGCACACAGTAGGTCGCGTACGTGCTCTTGCCGCCCGCTTTCGGAATCGCGCAGGCGGTGATCTGAAAGTCGCCATCCGGAACGGCGACCATGTGGGTGAACTGGTCATCCCCGTACTCGACCTCTGAGGTCCTTTTCGTTCCGCCGGCGACCTTCACCGTGACCAGGTCTCCGGGGTTTCCCCGTTCGATCCTCGCCCAGGCAGCCTTGCAGTCCTCGCTGCGCCGAATCTGGAGGAGCGCAGGGTTGTTGATCTCGGGTTTGAACGTCCGGGCGTCTTCTCCGCAGCCCTGGTTCTGGGGGTTCTTGCCGTCGCAGGCTTTGCCGGGGCAGGTCGGCTCATCGAGCAGGGCCTTCATCAGATGATCCCCGAGCGGGGTCACGAAGGCTGCCAGCACTGCGCCGACCATGGCGACAACCAAGGCCAACGCAGTAGCCCCGGCGAACCAGGGGCGCCTGGCGGCGGGAGCCTGTGGCGGCCGGGCCGGGGGCTCCGCAGTGTCGCCGTCGGTGTCACTCGTGGTCATGGACGCACAGGTTGCTCACGCCTCGTGCCGGAAGCAAGGCGCACGCGCGGGGGCACGGAGACCATCGTGTTCCCCGTGCGTGCGCCCACGAGTCGGTCAGCCGCCGCCTCTGTGGAGGAAGAGGAGGAGGTCGTTCGCCTGGGCGGGGGTCAGGTCGACCGGAACGTCCCGGGGAGCCGGTTTCCCGCCGGCAATGGCGAGGAGGCAGGCCTCGGCTTGTTCGGGTGGGACGCTGTCGAGGATCTCGTTGATCAGTTTCATCATCTCTTCGTCAGAGAGTGATTCAGGGTCGTTGAGATGCTCCGGCTTCTTTCTGTCCATTTCCGGCCTCATCGCGTAGTCATGGGATCGAACTTGCTTGCCCTTGCGGCAGGTGTTCGCCCGGGTCACCGTTGGACCGGCGAGTGCCCCCGTGCCGCAGTGAGCGCCCCTTGGCGCTGCGCACCAGGGGCCGCCTGTCCGCCGCGACGGCACGGATGGTCCGGGTGGTGATGCTGAGCCGGCCGTGTCGGTGCGGCGTGCCGGGGCGGGCTGCGTCCGGGTTCCACCATGGCGAAACGGTACGCCGGAGTCGCTGCGACCCGCTCGCCTGCCATGCGAACGAGCGAGCCCCGATGCAGCATGCTCCGACCCCGTGGCCGGCCCTGTGTGCGAGCCCCGGCGACGGCGGGGGAGGAGGCTTCCGAGGCAGCGGCGGATTCGCCTGTGGGGGGCGAGTCCGCCAGGCAGCGGAAGGCCTCGGGCTTCCGTGGTCCTTCAGCCGGTGTGGAGGATGCGGAAGCGGCCGGGTTCCGCCGGGTCCCGATCGACGACCTGGATGTCCGGCCACGCCCATTGCCACACACTGATGCCCGGCGTACGGGAGAACCGGATCGGTCCGCGCGTGCCCTCGACGGCCGCGCGTGGCCATGACCCGGCGATGGCCGCCCGGTCCGTGCCATGGGCACGCAGCACGTCGGCGAGCACGGCGATGGCGTCCCAGCCCTCGAAGGCGACGAAGGAGGGTGCTTCGCCCAGCCGCTCGCGAAGCTCCTTCCCGACGCGTTCGCCGAGTGGGCCGAGGCGCTCGGGCAGGTAGCGCAGGAACGGGATCCCGGCGCCGTCCCCGCCCAGCGCCGCGGCCCATTCGGCGAACTCCGGTTGTCCGGCCGGGGCGCCCATCAGGATCTCCGCGAGCCGCCGGTCGCCGCGGACGGCCTTCACGATCGGTACCGCGGGCTCCGGATGGCCGACCAGGAGGAGGAGCGCCGTCGCACCGTGGTCGACGAGCGCGTCACACAGGGCTGCGGGGGCGAGTGCGTTCGTGTCGAGTTCGATGACGGTGCCGCCGCGGGGAGCGAAGTGGTCACGCAGGACGCGGATTCCCGACGCCCAGTAGACGCTCGGCTGGGTCGCCACGGCGATCCGCCGCCGGCCCGACCCGAGCAGGAAGTCCGCGTAGATCCGCCAGCCGCGGGACTGGGGCGGTGCCAGACGCGCGACGCAGTCCGTCGGCTGTTCGGTGAGCGCATCGAGCACTGCGGAGGAGCAGAGGAACGGCAGGCCGAGGGCGTCGGCCCGGGCGGCTGCGGCGCGGGCGACGACGCTGTGGTACTCGCCCACCACGGCGGCCACACCCAGGCCGGCCAGTTCGTCCACGGCCGCCGCAGCCCGCTCCGGGTCGGCCGCGGTGTCCCGGACCAGCAACTCCAGCGGTCTTCCGCCGATCCCGCCGGCGTCGTTGACCTCGCCTACGGCCAGGTCGAGGCCTGCGAGCAGGTGCCGGCCCGCCTCGACCCAGCCGGGCCGCGTCAGCGGGACGAAGGCGCCGATCCGGACGGCCGACCCGCCGGTCCGCTCGGATCCGGACGGCGATGGAGGTGTGTTCATCAGGCGGCGTCTCCCTCAGACGATGCGGTCGTGTCCCACCCGGATCGCGCGGTGGCCGGGCCCGGCGGTTCGCTTTCCTCACCTCCCGCCGTCACGGGCGCGCCCGGATGATCATGCCGGTCATTGGATCCACCGCCATCGCCGACGGGCAACCGATATTTGATTCGCCGAGCTGCCGGGCTCCATCGTCATCGGTGGTCGGCGGGATCCGGCCCGCGGATCGGCAGGGACCCTCGTATGCCGAATCCGCCGCCCGCCCACCCCGTTGGCATCAGCTGCCGCAGGCGCAGCCGGCGGTGGTGCCGCAGCAGGCCTCCGGGGTGTCGGCGGCCTTGGCGAGGGTGTCGGCGTCGGCCTTGACCACGTAGACCTCCCAGGGTTCCCTGCCCGGGCCGTGGACCCAGACCTTGTCCTGGAGGGCGTAGCAGCAGGAGGTGTCGTTCTCCTCGAAGGTGGCCAGGCCGGCGCCCTTGAGGCGGGTGGCGGCCGCGGCGACTCGGTCGGTGCTCTGAACCTCGACGCCGAGGTGGTCCAGGCGGGTTTCCTCGCCGGCCTCGCCCTCGATGAGGACGAGCTTGAGCGGGGGCTCGGCGATGGCGAAGTTCGCGTAGCCGGGGCGGCGCTTGGCCGGCTCGGTGCCGAACAGCTTCGTGTAGAAGGCGACGGATCCTTCGAGGTCGGCGACGCGCAGGGCGAGCTGGACACGGGACATGGCGGTCTCCCAATCCGAGATCTTGTTTCGACGGATGTCGATATAGGAAGCCTGCCTCATGGATAGATGACTGTCAATATAGGCGTGTGTCTCATTCGGAGCCGGGTCGTCCTCGGGCAGGACGACGCCGTGGTGTGCTGCTGGCCGATGGTCCGCGAGCGGACCCGGTGCGGCTGCGGCTGCTGTCCCTGATCGCCTCCCACGAGGGCGGTCCCGGCCTGCGTCTGCGACCTGACCGGCCCTTTCGGCGTCTCCCAGCCGATCACCTCCCGCCACCTGAAGGTGCTGACGCGAGACCGGCCCGGACGGCTCCGGGCGGCGCGGCACCCGGGGGCTGCCACCCGGTCCTGTCCGCGGCCCCGGCCAAGCTGCCCTCCTTGCTGCAGGCCCCGGTCGCCCCGGCCGCCGGGGGGTGGTACGGGGTGACGGAGACGGCCCCGCTCGGCCGCCGGGCGGCGGATCGCCCTGCCCGGTCCGGTGTCCGGCGCGCACTTCCACCCCGTGGTCGCCCTGGCCGCGTGGTGGACGGGCCGCCGCGGGGGGAGGGGTCGAGCCTGCGCGAGGTTGCTCCGCCTGCGTTCCTGCCCGGATCGCCGGGGTGATCGGCGGTGCGGTGCCGGCCGACGTGATGCTCGCCGAGCCGCTCATCGCCTGGTCCGCCCGTGACCGCTCCGCCCCGCACCGGTGGCCGGGCGAGGTGGTGGCGGCCGCCGGACCGGTCTCGCTGATCTTCGGCCGCCCCGCGCCTGCCGCCGAGGAGGGCGCGGTGGTTCCGCACGGCGGTCACCGCCCGGCCGCTGTCGGAAGCTCGTCGCGCTCGCGAGTGCGGTTGACGGTCGGAGGCTGGGCGGGTGATGACCGGGCGCTCGCCTGCGCGTGCCGTGCCGAGCGGTCGCGCTCTGGTGCGACGATCCACAGGGCCGTCTTTCCCTCCGTCTTCTGGAGTTTTCGGTGCTCGAACGCAAGCAGGTCAAGGGCCGCACCCAGGTCACCTTCGTCCTCCCCGAGAACGCTCCGGACGGACCGGTCAGCGTGGTGGGAGATTTCAACCAGTGGGATCCCGCGGCTCACCCGCTGAAGGCGCGCGGCGACGGCACGCGCGCCGTCACCATTGCCCTTCCCTCTCCCGCCACCCATGCCTTCCGCTACCTGGCCGCCGGTGACTACTGGTTCGACGACGACAGCGCCGACGGTCACGACGGCACCAACAGCCGCCTCCACACCTGACACCCGGCCCCGCACCCCGCCCTGCACCCCTCGCAACGTGTCGCGCCGATCGGCGCGCACTCAGCCGAGCAGGCTGCCCTCCGTCTACAGTGCGGGCCGTGACTGATCAAGAAGGACAGTTTCAGGCCGCGGTTCGCGAGGTTCTGATGGAGGCCGGGTTCACCGAGGGCGAGGCGGGAGCGGGGGGCATCCGCACCGTTCGGCACGCCCGCGGCGTGATGGTCGGCTGGATGCCGGAAGAGGTCCGCAGCGTGCGGGTCAGGCGTCGGGGGCCGCGCCGCAGCCGCAACGTCGGCCGGAACGACCTCCCCGGTCTCCGGCACGCCTTCGGCCTGGCCCTCGCCGCGGTGTTCCGGAACGCCGGCTTCACCGTCGAGACCCGCGGTGACGACTGGCTCCTCGTCGTCCAGCCCCAGCACCAACCCGAGCTGTAGGAGGCGGGGGTCGGTCGATGCGCTCGCCGCGGTCTTCCCGGGGTGGCGGTTCCGGCTGACGCGACTCCATGACAGGGTGCGCGCCGGCGCGCATGAGCTGCGCTGCTTCCGGCGGCCGCCTGCCGCGGTCGCCTCCGACAGTGCGCCCTCGTCGTCTGTCGAACGCCGTCTTCGCCCGCCTGGTCCGCGCGCAGGGCGGCGACCAGGGCCTCCCGGTCCGGTCGAACGGCGCCCCCGGCCCGATCGCCGCTTCCCTCTTCCGGGCCGGCCGGGCCCGCCCATGGGCCGGATCCCACGGGCTGGTGGTGACGGAGTGGGCCGGTGCCCGCCGGTTCCCGTCTTCCCCGAGCCGGGCAGCCGTCGGCTTGCGTCGCGACACCGTCAGGCGGGGCTGTCGGCTGCCGGGATGTCGGCGGTCCGACTGCCGGGTGCGTCGTTCGCCTCCTCGCCGGCAGCCGTAGCCGTCGCCGGGGCGGTCAGCGGGCCGACGAGATAGGCCAGCAGGCCGGCGATCTCGCGGTCGGCCTCCGCGGGGTGGCGGAAACGGGCGCCGGGAGCGATGACGTAGCGGTTGCGCCGACCGTCCCGTATGCGCGTGAGGTACCCGTCCGCCTGCAGGTCCGTGACGATCGCCTGCACGGTGCGCTCGGTCAGGTCGCAGTTCGCCGCGATGTCGCGCAGTCGGATCCCGGGGTCGCGCGCGATGGTGACCAGAACCCGGGCGTGGTTCGTCAGGAAGGTCCAGCGGCTTCGGCGGGGACCCGTGTGCTCGTTCTCCACCATCGCATTCTTGATTGGCGACTCGCGAAAAGCAAATCCCGAACTGTTTTTCCGGTATCACTTGACGTGTGTCCGCGGCCCCGGCAGGGTGCAGTAAGCGGAAGCGCACTTCCGCATGACCGAGACGACCGAGCATTCGCGCAACGCACCGCAAGCACCCGTGCCCAAGGAGCGCAGACGATGACCCTCACGGCCACGGTCGAGACCACGGCCCAGGCGACGACGACCCCGACGACGACCGCCACCCCCGCCGACGGCGGAGCGGGCGCACCCGCGCTCCGCGGGCTGCCGGACGTACCCTGCCCAAGCGAACTGTCCACGTCCGAGGCCCGGCACCTGACCCGCGTGTTCTTCGAACGGCTGCGGAGCCTGGAGGAGGGCACCCGGGAGTATCAGTACGTACGCAACACGCTGATCGAGATGAACATCTCGCTGGTGCGCTTCGCCGCGCGCCCGTTCCGGGACCGGCCCGGCGGCCCGGAGAACGAGGACATAGTCCAGGTCGGCATCATCGGCCTGATCAAGGCCATCGACCGCTACGACCCCGACCGCAACACCCAGTTCACCACGCTCGCCATGCCGTACATCACGGGCGAGATCAAACGCCACTTCCGGGACACAGCCTGGGCCGTGCACGTCCCGCGCCGCCTGCAGGAGATGCGCTCGCAACTGGCGAAGGCCGCCGAGGAGCTGACCGCCGTACTGGGCCACGAGCCCACCTCCGCGGAGCTCGCCGCACACCTGGACCTGCCCGAGGACGAGGTCCGCGACGGCCTGGTCGCCGCCAACGGCTACTCCACGCAATCCCTCGACGCGCCCCAGGAGTCCACCGCCCCCGGCACGCAGGCGCCGGCGCCCGGCCGGGCCCCGCGCACCTTCGCCGAGACCCTGGGCGACGTCGACCCCGCCCTGGAGGCGGTCGAGGACTGGCAGGCCCTGGCGCTCCTGCTCGCCGACCTGGACGAGCGCTGCACGCGCATCCTGCAACTGCGCTTCGGCGAGGGAATGACGCAGGCCGCGATCGGTGCGGAGATCGGCCTCTCCCAGATGCACGTGTCCCGCCTGCTCTCCCGCACCCTGGACGCCCTGCGCCGGGAACTGCTGCACGGCTGACCCGCCGCCCCGGAGCGGTCGGCCGCGCCGGGGCGGGCCGGTCCGCATGCGCTCGGCGTCGGCCTCGGCCCCGAGCCGTCCGGGCGCCGCTTCCACCGCGACCGTACCTCCTCCGCCGTGCCGGAGGAGGCGGCGAGACACCTCGGCCGGCCCCGGATCGCCCGCGCGGGCGCCGCCGGGCACGCGCGACGGAACCCTTTCCCCGCCCCACCCCTTCTTCGAGGAGTCATGGACAGCCTTCTCCGCCTTCTGGCCGTCATAGGCGGCTCGATCCTGCTCACCCTCGCCGCAGGCTGGCTCATCGACCTGCTGCTGCGGCGCGCGGACGCCCGACACCCCGAGACGCCGCTGTGGAACATGCTCCGACGCTGCGGCCCGTCGGTACGAGTCCTCCTGCTCACGGCGATACTGCGCGGGGCGTACCGGCAGATCGCGTGGCAACCGCTACGGAACCACGAGGCGACCGTGGGGCGGGTCCTGACGCTCGTACTGATCGGGGCGAGTGCGTGGTTCGTCGTCCGCGTCACCTCCGCAGTGGTCGAATCCTCGTACGCGCGCTACGCGTTGGGCACCCGCGACCCCTCCCGCGTCCGCCGGGTCCGCACCCAGGTGACCCTCATCATGAGGATCGTCACCGCCGTCGTCGGCGTGGTCGCCGCCGCCGCGATGCTGCTCACCTTCCCCGCCTTCCGCGCCGTCGGCACGTCCGTGCTGGCCTCGGCCGGCATCATCGGCATCGTCGCCGGTGTGGCCGCGCAGTCCACCCTCGGCAACCTCTTCGCCGGGTTCCAGATCGCCTTCGGCGACATGGTGCGCATCGGCGACACGGTCGTCGTCGCCGGGGAGTGGGGTGTGGTGGAGGACGTGACGCTCACCTTCCTGGCCGTGCGCACCTGGGACGAGCGCCGGATCACCATGCCCGTCTCCTACTTCACCGGACGGCCCTTCGAGAACTGGTCGCGCGGCGGGATCCAGATGACCGGCACGGTGTTCCTCCACTGCGACCACACCACCCCCGTGGCGCTGATGCGCGAGAAGCTGAAGGAGATCCTGGACGGCTGCGAGGCCTGGGACGGCCGCGGCTGGGACCTCGCGGTCACCGACACCACCCCCAGCACGATCGTGGTGCGGGCCATCGTCACCGCCCGGGACCCGGACGACCTGTGGACCGCACGCTGCACGGTGCGCGAACAGCTGGTCGGCTGGCTGGCCGAGAAGCATCCGTACGCCCTGCCACGGGTCGCCACCTCCACCGCCGCCCCCGCACCCCGGGAGGAGAGCCCCGGCTACTGACCCGCGGGTCGGCCGCTCCTGCCGTCGCATCGGTCTCCGCCCACCCGGGGATCGCCGCCGCGCCGGAGCGGGCAGCCGACGGCTGCGGCGGCATCGGCACCGGCAATCGCAACGGCGGTCCGAGTTCCGTGGATGCCCTCGGGATGCTGCTGCCCGCCGAGCACCGCACCGCGAGCCCGCCGACTCGGCCGGACCGCCGCCGCGGCCGTGCTGGTGCCCCTGTGCGCCGCGGCGGTCCTCATCGGCGCGGTGCGGGCGTGGGACGTCACCACCGCCCGGCAGTCCGTCAGGGCTCGGCGCTCTTATGCTGCGGGGATGATCAAGCCGATTGAACTCGTGATATTCGACTGCGACGGTGTGCTGGTCGACAGTGAACGCATCGCCGTGCGCATCCAGGTGCTCCTCGGCGCGGAACTGGGCTGGCCCCTCACCGAGGGGGAGGTGGTGGACCGCTTCATGGGGCGGTCGCACGCCGCCATCCGCGAACAGATCGCCGCCCGGCTCGGCGACGACACGGCCGCGCTCTGGGCGGAGCGCTTCGAACTGCTCCACCGCGAGGCCGTCGACGCCGGGCTGGCCCCGGTGGACGGTCTGCCGGAGGCACTGGACGCCCTGGACCTCCTCGCCCTGCCGACCTGCGTCGCATCCAGCGGCTCCCACGAAAAGATGCGCCACACCCTGGGCCGTACCGGGCTGTACGAACGCTTCGCCGGCCGTGTCCACAGCTCCACCGAGGTCGCCCGCGGCAAGCCCGCCCCCGATCTCTTCCTGTACGCCGCCCGACGGATGGGCGTCGATCCGGCGGCCTGCGCGGTGGTCGAGGACAGTCGGCCGGGCGTCGAGGCGGCCCGTGCGGCAGGGATGCGGGTCTTCGGCTACGCGGGCGGGCTCACCCCGGCCGAGCGCCTCGAAGGCCCGGACACCGTCGTCTTCCACGACATGCGCCGGCTTCCCGCACTCATCGGCGGCCGGTAGGCGCTCCGGCGCAGGGACGAAGGATGTGCCGCGTACGATCACATGCTGACCATGGGTCAGCGGAGCTTCTCCGCCTCGATCGCCCTCCCGTGGCGAGGGGCATCGAGCGGCGACGCCGGGGTGTGTCCACGGGGGAGCGGTCCGATGGGTGATGACAGAACTTTGGGGGCGGAGTGCAGCCGGAAAGCGGAATAGGTGTCGGTCCCAGCCCGAGGGAGGCGGCCGCCCTTCTGCTGGACAGGATTCGTCACGGCAGCGACTACGCCCGCGGCAAGAAGAAGCGGTTCGGTCGGAGCGCCTCCGCCACCAAGGTGGCGACGCTCGTGCTGTCCGCTGCCTCCACGGTCATCCTGGGACTGCAGGATCTCAACGCGTGGGCAGGTCTGGCCTTGGCCTGTGTCGCAACAGGCCTCGGCCTGCCGCGGCACTTGCACAAGTCGTTCCGCTGCTCACGGCCGGGGCGCTGCCCGGTCCGGTGGCGGGAGAGCACATCATCTGCCGCATGCGTCTCGGTGGCCTGGCGATCCGGGCCCGGCGTGGGAGACATCCACCCCGAGTGCCCTTCGGGTACCGCTGCTCGGCGCACAGGCCCGCGCCGACGCCGCCGACGCCGCACCTTCGCCCACGGCGCGGTCGCGTTGCTGCGATCGGACGACGCGCGGCATGTGGAGCATCGGCTGCCAAGGCTCCGGCACCATGCTGAACGGCATGCCTCAACAGCTGGGCCAGGTGTCCCCCTGCCGCCCCGGGTCCCCGTTCCCGCCCATCCCGGCCGGCGGTCCGTCACACCGCGGGGCTCGCGTCCCCGTCCGGTCCGTCGTCTCGGCTGCCCTCCTCGGCCTGACCGTCTTCCTGCTCCCCGCCCTCAGCCCGGCCGGCCACACGGGCCGGGCCGTGAGCGGTCGGTCGGCCGCGGCCGCGGTCACCGTCGGCCATGGCTCCGGCACGGCTCTGGCCGAATTCATGATCCAGTCGACCGCCCTGGTGACGGACCCGGCGGCGAAGGTGTCCAGCCCCGGCTATCCGACGACGGGCTGGTACCGGGCCGGCCCCCGCTCCACCGTCCTCGCCGCCCTGCTGGCGGCCGGCGTCCACCCCGACCCGTTCCACTCCACCAACCAGAAGCTGATCCCTGCCGCCGACTTCACGGTCCCGTGGTGGTACCGGTCCGACTTCTCGGTGGTCGGCCGGGAAGCCCGTACGTATCTCGACTTCAGCGGGGTGACCTCTGCCGCCGACGTCTTCGTCAACGGCCGCAGCATCGCGACGGCGAGCACGGTCGCCGGGACCTACACCCGGCACGAGCTGGACATCACTGCTCTGACCAGGCCGGGCACCAACACGGTCGCCTTCCGGGTCCGGCCCAACGACCCGCGCAAGCACCTCACCGTCGGCTGGCTCGACTGGCTGCAGCCGCCGCCGGACCGGAACATGGGCATCGTCCGCGATGTGGTCGTCCGCCGCAGCGGCCCGGTGGTGCTCCGTGACGCCCACGTCGTCACGGGCCTGGCCGTGCCCTCGCTGGCCTCCGCCGACCTGACCGTCAAGGCCCGCCTGCGCAACGACTCACCCCGCACCGTCACGGCGCTCCTCTCCGGCACGGCCGGACCCGCCACCCTCAGCCGGCAGGTGACGCTGACGCCCGGGGAGAGCCGGACCGTGGTCTACTCACCCGCCGACCAACCCGGACTCCATGTGCCTTCGCCACGCGTGTGGTGGCCGGCCGGGATGGGTGAGCAGCCCCTGTACGACCTCGACCTGACCGTGACGGTCGACGGGGTCACCTCCGACACCGCGCACACCGCCTTCGGTGTGCGCGACGTGCAAGCGCCGATCAATGCCGACGGCGCGCGCCAGTACCGGATCAACGGCCGCCCGCTGCTGGTCAAGGGAGCGGGCTGGGCCCCCGACGAGTTCCTGCGCTGGGACCCCGCCTACGCCGAGGACCGCATGCAGTACGTCCGTGACCTGGGCCTGAACACACTGCGCCTGGAAGGCCACCTCGAACCGGACGAGTTCTTCGACCTCGCCGACCGGTACGGAATCCTCACGATCCCCGGCTGGGAGTGCTGCGACAAGTGGGAAGGGGAGGTCAACCGCTCCGAGTCCGGAGAGGCATGGGACGCTGCCGACCACGCAGTCGCCCAGGCGTCGATGGCCGCCGAGGCGGCCCGGCTGCGCCACCACCCCAGCGTGATCTCGTTCCTGATCGGCAGCGACGCGGCGCCGAACGCCGCGATCGAGTCGGAATACCTCCAAGCGCTGCGGGCGGCCGACTGGAACGTGCCAGTGATCCCTTCCGCCTCCGGGAAGCCGACACCCGTCACCGGGCCTTCCGGGATGCGGATGACCGGCCCCTACGACTGGGTGCCGCCCGGCTACTGGTACGACAAACGCGACGGAGGAGCCACCGGCTTCAACTCGGAGACCAGTGCAGGCCCGAGCATCCCCACCCTCGACACCCTGCGGCGGATGCTGACCCCGGCCGAGCTGGAGACCCTCTGGAAGCAGCCCTCCGCTCCCCAGTACCACCGATCTCCCTCATCCACGTTCTCGACACTCAAGCTGTACGACGCCGCGCTCGCCGGCCGCTACGGACGCCCGACCGATCTCGGCGACTACGTGCGCAAGGCCCAGCTCGCCCAGTACGAGAACGTCCGCGCGCAGTTCGAGGCGTACTCCCGCAACGCCGAGGACACCGCCGCCCCCGCGACCGGCGTCATCTACTGGATGCTCAACAGCGGCTGGACCTCCCTGCACTGGCAGCTCATCGACCGCTACCTCGACCAGAACGGGGCATACTTCGGCGCGAAGAAGGCCAACGAACCCCTCCACATCCAATACGGGTACGACAACCGCACGGTGAGCATCGTCAACAACCGCACCACCGCCGCCTCGGGGTTGAACGCGCGGGTCACGCTCTTCAACACCGACGGGACCGAGAAGTACGACCGCACCGTCACCGGTGTCGACGTCGAAGCCCGCGGCGTGACCACCACCTCGCTGACCCTCCCGGCCACGGTCCCCGGCCTGGCGAGGACGTACCTGGCCCGGCTGGTGCTCACCGGTGCCACCGGCCGGGAACTGAGCCGCAACGTCTACTGGCTCTCCACCCGCAACGACGTCCTCGACCACGCCGGAACCGACTGGTACCACACCCCCACCACCTCCTACGCCGACCTGACCGGACTGAACTCGATGCCGCAGGTCACCCTGGACGTGACGGCCACGACGACGGTGGCCAAAGCCGGCACGTCGACGACGACCGTGACCCTCCGCCACCCGGGCACCACGAACACCCCCGCTCTGCTCACCGACGTCGACCTGGTCTCCGCGGACGGGAAGACCCCCACGCTGCCCGTGCGCTGGAGCGACAACCAGATCAGCCTGTGGCCGGGCGAATCGGCAACCTTGCAGGCCTCCCATCGGACCGTCGGCCCGGACCGCACCCCACGCGTACGTGTCTCCGGATGGAACGCCCGGGCGGTCACCGTCCCGTCCGACTGACGACGCGCAGGAGAAGGGGGCGCCCGCCGGAGCGGGCGCCCCTCGTGCCGCTGCCTCTCATTTGAGGCCGCTGAGCATCACGCCGCGGATGTAGTGCTTCTGCAGCAGTAGGAAGAGGACCAGGATCGGCAGGATGCTCAGGACGAGACCGGCCATGACGATCGGCATCGTGCGGGTCGGGTCCACGTAGTCCTGCAGGAGCTGGATGCCGACGGGCAGGGTCATCACGTCCGGGTTGGCGGTCGAGACGAGCAGCGCCCAGATGTACTCGTTCCACGCGTGGACGAAGGTCAGCAGACCGAGCGTCAGCACGACCGGCCTGGTCTGCGGCACGACGATCCGCCACCACACGCCGAACTCGCCTGCACCGTCGATCCGCGCCGCCTCCAGGACCTCGTCCGGGATCGACACCATGAACTGGCGCATCAGGAAGATCCCGAAGCCGTTGACGAGGAACGGCACGGCGAGCGCCGCGATGCTGACGGTCAGGCCCGCGCCCCCGCGCCCGAACAGGTCGTTGCCGCCCGCCAGCGGCCAGTGCACCAGGATCAGGAAGTGCGGGATGAAGAAGAGGAACGGGGGGAACATCATCGTCGACAGCACGAGCCGGAAGATCAAGGTCCGGCCGGGGAATCGGAGTTTGGCGAGCGCGTAGCCGGCGAGCGATGACGTGAACAGCACCGACCCGGTGATCACGGCGGTTGCGATGACGCTGTTGCGGAAGAGCACCGGCAGATCGAGCTGGTCGATCGCCGCCCGGTAGTTCGACAGGTCGAACGCCTCGGGCAGGAAGCGGTACGGCAGCGTTCCGGCCTCACCGGCCCCCTTGAACGACGTCATCACCATGTCGAGGAACGGCACCACCGTGAGCACGGCGCCGGTCACGACCACCAGGTACGAGAACCACGGGAAACGGCGGCGGATCATGCGTCCTCCCCCTTGCGCCGGAAGATCCACAACTGCACCAGGGTGACCACGAGGACCACCACGAACAGGACGAAGGCGGCGGCGCTCGCAGGGCCCCACCGGCCGTACGAGAAGGCCTGCCGGTACATCTCCAGGGCAGCGACGTCGGTCGCGTCACCCGGCCCGCCCTTGGTCATCACCGTGATCAGCGCGAACGACTGCAGACCGCTGATGAGCTGGGTGATGCACACGAGCAGCAGGGACGGCCGCAGCAGCGGCAGTGTGATCTTCCAGAAGACGGTGGCCTGCCCGGCGCCGTCGAGCGCCGCGGCCTCGTAGTACGACTCCGGAATGGACTTCAGCCCGGCCGTCAGGACGAGGATCGCCGAGCCGACCGATGCCCAGGCCTGCACGACCACGACCGAGGGCAGCGCGGTGTCCGGGTCCTGGAGGAAGGCAACCGATCCGAGCCCGAGGGCGTTGAGCACTCCGTTGACGAGACCGCCCGGCTCGTACATGTACTTCCACACGTTGCCGACGGCGACGACGGTCGTCACGATCGGCAGGAAGTACAGAGTGCGCCACAGACCCTGGAACCGCAGGTTGTCGATGCATGCGGCGACCACCACGGAGCCTGCGAGCGCAAGGACCACCGTGCCCAGGGCGAACAGCAGCGTGTTGGTGAGGATCGGAGCCAGGAACGTCGACCCGTCCGCGAAGAGGCCCGTGAAGTTGTCCGCGCCGACCGGTTGGACGTCGCCGAGGTCGAAACCGGCCCAGCTGGACATCGCCAGCAGCAGCGCGAAGCCGAGCGGCAGGACCAGGAAGACGGCGAAGAACAGGAGCGTCGGCGCCAGGAAGAGATAGGCGACGACGGCCTGGCGGCGCCCGGTCCGGGCGCGGCCGTCGACGGCGGGCCCGGCGGAGCGCGTGCCGGGCACCGCCCGCTCGGTCGTCGTCGGGGTCAGCGTGTTCACCATGAGCGCGACACCTCCCGGTCGACCTGACGGCGGGTCGCGCGCAGCGCCTGGTCCACCGACTGCTGACCGGTCCACAGCGCCTCGATGTTCTTGCGCAGTAGCGATTTGGCCTGTTGCGCGCCGGGCACGTTCGGCTCCGGCACCGAGTACGCCAGCGCGTCCACGAAGGGGCGCAGGTTTGCATCGCCGTGCGCGCCCAGGAGCGTCCGCATGTCGTCGGTGCGGCCGGTCAGGGAGCCGGCCGACACCTGCAGGGAGCTCATCCGGGTCGCTTTCCCACCCTCCTCGGCGCTCTTCACGTTCACTTTCTCGCTGTTGAGCCAGCGCAGGAACTCCCAGGCCGCGGCCGGGTGCCTGCCGGCAGCGTTGACCCCCAGCATGAAGCCGGTGGAGAGCGTGCCGCGCTTGCCGCCCGCCTCGGGGAGGGGCAGCGGCGCGACGCCGACGTCGCGGTAGTCCTCGCCCATCAGGGTCTTCAGGCTCCCGGTCCACCAGCCGGCGCTGACCACCATGGCGACCTGCCCCGACCGGAACGCCTTGTAGACGTTGACACCGGGGGAGCTCGCGCCCCTGACGACGAGGCGGTGCTCCAGATCGAACACGGCCCGTCCGGCCGGCGAGTCGATGGCGGTGCTGCGGCCGTCCTTCGAGACGAACGTTCCGCCCGCGGCGTTGAGCAGGGCGAGCGTCTGGCCGACGGTGGTGGAGTCGTCGGCGGTCGACAGCCCGAAGCCCTGGACCAGTGTGTTGCCGTAGCGGTCGCGTCTGGCCGTGCGGTAGGCGGTGTCCTCCAGCTCCCGCCAGGTGCGCGGCGGGCCGGCGATGCCGGCTTCGCGCAGCAGCCGCTTGTTGTAGTAGAGGGCGTACGTCTGCACCTCGGTGGGGTAGCCGTAGACCCGGCCGCCCACCGAGGCGGCGTCGACCGCGGCCTCGCTGTAGCCGCGTGCGATCTCCTCGGCGTGTTCGGGCGGAGCGGGTCTCAGGACGCCGGCCTGGACCAGTTGGCCGTTCCACAAGCAGTACGGGTGGAGGATGTCGGCGCCCTGTCCCGCGGCCTGCCGGACCATGAAGGTGGTCAGCAGGTCGGTGAACTCGACGGCCTTGGTCTGCACCTTGACCCGGTCGTGGGTGGCGTTCCACTCGTCGACCGGGCCCTGCAGGGCCTCCCTGAGCACCCCGCTCGCGTAGTGGGAGAGCAGGGTGAGGACGATCGGATCCCCGGGCCGCCCGGTGCCCTGGTGCGGTGCGGAGCACCCGGAGGCGAGCAGTGCCGAGGGGAGCGCGAGCGCGAAGTGACGGCGGCTCAGGCCGCTGGTGCGGCGTGCCGGAGTCATCGAGCGGCATTCCGGCGCATCACGCGGAACACGCGGGTCGTGGTGAAGCCCGTCTTGCGGTACATGTGCCCAGCCGGGGACTGCGCGCCGGTCCACAGGAACCACGCGGAGTGCGCGCGGCGCGCCCGCATCCTCTCCAGGACCAGGTGCAGGAGGACCTCGCCGAGTCCGGTGCCGCGCATCTCCTCCAACACGCCGATCGGGCCGAACCGCTCGTCCACCGCGTCGAACGCGCCGTGCATCGCCCAGCCGACCATGCGCTCCTTCGGGTCCCGGACGACGACGATCCGGTCGAGCGGCGTGCCCGCCGCCAGGCTCGCCCGGATCGTGGCCGCCCAGTCCGGACCGAAGTGGCTCCCGGCGAGCGCGAGGAGATCCACCAGATCGTCGTCGGACGGGGTGGCGAAGCGGTAGCCCTGCGCCGTGAGTTCCTTCAGACGGCGCGTGACGTCCTCCGGGAGGCGATAGCCGACCAGGCCGCGGTCCATGGCCGCCGCCTCGTACAGCGTGTGGAAGCCCAGGGACTCCAGGAGCCGAGCCGCTTCCGGGTACGTCTCGGCGTCCAGGCCGGGGAGGACGTAGTTCGGGGTGTACGAGGAGAAGTCCACCCTGGTGCGGCCGTGGCCGTGCAGCCAGTCGAGGGCGTCGCCCATCAGCCGGCGGCCGAGGCCGCGCCTGCGGGCGGCCGGGTCGACGAAGAAGAAGGGGATCCAGCCCTGCTCCGGCTCCAGGTCGGTGCCGGCCATCGGCGTCAGACGGCGCACCGCGTAGGCCGCACCGACGACACGGTCGCCCTCGACTGCGATCCGAAGCCCTTCCGGATCGAAATTGGCGTCGAGCAGCACCAGGGAGCGGAAGCGGTCCGCGGTGATGGGGTCGGCCGGCGCACTGCGCCGCCACACCTCCACCACCTGCGGTCCGTCGCCCGCGTGAAAGCCGCGGATGTCGGCCCGGGACGTCTTCGTGCGATCGGTCATCGGCGGGGTTGTCCTTCCATACGCAGGTCACGGACGGCGCCGAGCGCCGCCCGCAGAGCTGCTTCGGTCCGGTGCGGGGTGCGGGTGCGCTGCGCCATGGCGATCAGTCCGGCCTGTCAGCCGCACTGCCCACCACTTGGGACACGGCCGAGGCGTTGGGGTTCCGGGCGAGCTGGCCGCAGGTGAGCCC
Source organism: Streptomyces sp. BR123 (assembly GCF_013401435.1). Lineage (GTDB taxonomy): Bacteria > Actinomycetota > Actinomycetes > Streptomycetales > Streptomycetaceae > Streptomyces. Next base: position 29,307 of record NZ_JACBGN010000018.1, on the reverse strand, counting down.
GTGCCGGACGGGCCCGGCGAGTCCGGGCGACGCGTGCGGCGGTGACATCTCGAAGTCACGGCGAGAAATCTACTGGTATGTCCGGTAATTTCGCAATTATTTACCAACAGGTCGTGCCGAGTTCGGGGCCCGGACCCTTCCGGCGGCGGTGAGCTCCTCGCCCCTCGACGCCCTCGACGCCCTCGACGCAGTCTTCGACGGCACGGCAGTCCGGCCACCGACGGCAGTCCGGTCACCGAAGGCTGCCCGCCGTCCGACCGGGCGGCGACGGAGAGCCCGCGCGAGGGGTCTATGCCTTTTCCACCTCATTCGATGAGTTCTTAGCATCAGAGGGCAACTATTCACTCCTCCGCCGTATGACCGGCTACAAAGAACTGGACCGAACCAGGCCCGGCGACACGGATGAGGCGAGCTGTCGTCGATCGGGTCATGTCGAAGGCGGTGGTTGTGTAGTGCGCCAGTACAACAGGATCGAACCCGCTGCGGTGGAACGTCCGCCGGGAAGTCCGAGTTCTGAGCCCATCCACCTGACGGATGCCGTCGTACTGAAACCCGTGTCGTTTTCCGTGGAGGACGCATCGGCGGAGGAATACCGGCTCCTCGTCTCTGCCGTCCGGTCGAGAGCGGCGGAGGCGGGCTTTTCCGGGAATGCCGGGTGCGGAGAGGGGAGGGTGCGCTACCTCCCTGTGAACGTTCAGCTGAGAGGCTTGTCCATCGAACTCTACGTCGAGTTCCTCTCGCAGAACGCAGGCGCTCGCATCGTCGGATTCCGCAACACCTTCGAGAACGGGCAGGCCCCGCCGGAAGCGTACTTCCGCCATGTGCGGGACTCGGTCGCGCCGCCGGGAATCCGTCGAACGGCAGCCCTGCCGTTCGGCGGAGGGCGGCCTGCCCTCGAGGCGGCGGCCGATGCCCGGCACACGGCCCTTCCCCTGGGACGCCGCCCCATGGTCAATGCGGTCATCTGGTTGCATCGGAACCGCGATCCGAAGTGCACCGCACGCGGAATCCTCGTGCTTTCGGAGATGCTCTGTGCGGCTGCCCGATTCCCCCTGCTGGCAGACGAGGTGTCACGCATCTGGATGACCGGTGCACTGCTGTCGACCGCGACACGGGCAGTCGCGTAGCCATCGAACGACCAATTCCTCGCAGCGGGTGGCAATGCCGACCGGCCGGAATCTTCCGTGAATCACCCGGCCCTTGATTCCGAAGCGTCTTCATCGCTCGGAGTGCGGGTTGCCGGACCTCCGGAAATCATTCCACCCACGGACGATCTTCGATTCCCCTCCCGGGAATCCATGGAACAGGAGTGAATGTGATAGTCAAGCGCGCTGGTCGCCGTCTCGTGGTAATGGCCACCGTGCCCGCCGCCGCCGTGTTCCTGGCGCTAGGCCTTCCAGGTGCGGCTCTCGCCGAGGGCGGGAAGGCGTATCAGATCGACCTGGCGCAGCTGAACGACTCCGGTTCCCGAGGCACTGTCATGCTCAACCTCAAGGGCAACCAGCTGACCGTGCGCATCGAGTCCGAGGGCATGGTGCCCGGACAGCCGTCGGCCCAGCATCTGCACGGTTCCACCAAGGGCCACGACTTCCACTGCCCGGATGCCAGCGACGACACCAACCGCGATGGAATCCTCAACAACACCGAGGCCACCGTCGACTACGGCGACATCAACATCTCGCTCACCACGTCCGGGGACACCAAGGCGACCAGTGGCCTCGCCGTGGAGCGCATGCCCGTCGCCGACAAGAAGGGCAAGGTCGTCTACGAGCGGACGATCACCGTCGGCCAGGACGTGGTCGAGCACATCAAGGACCTGCACGTCGTACAGCACGGCATCGACCGCAACAAGAACGGCAAGTACGACTTCGACGGCGCCGGCAAGAGCGAGCTCGACCCGAAGCTGCCCCAGGAGGCCACGGCGCCGACCAACTGCGGAGAGGTCAAGGGCGCGGCCGTGGGGTCCGTTCCGGTCGGTGGTATCGAGACCGGCGGCGGCTCTCCGCAGAGCACGGTGCTGCCGATGGCCGTCATGGCGGGGGCGGCCGCCGTCGTGTACGCGGCGACGGCCGGCGGGATCGCCGTCGCGCGCAAGCGCACTGCTGTGGTCCCCGTCCGTACGGAGACGCCGGGGGGCGCCGCGTGAAGAACACCCACGCCCCGGCCCCCGCGACGTCCACCGCGCGGCCCCGACGCCGGACCACGGGCCCCGTTGCCACCGCCGCCCTGGCCATGTTGCTCCTCGCGGGCTGCGCCGGCCAGGACGAAGGGGCGCCTCCCGCCCCTCAGGGGCAGGCCCCGCAGAGCGGGACACCGGCCGGCGGGGGGCCCGGAAGCGCTCCCTCCGGGAAGGCGCCCGCAGGCGGCCACGGCGCATCGTCCGAGGGCGGTGCGCAGAGCGGTACGGGCCGGGCCGAGCCCGCCCTCGCCCGGTCGGAGCCCCAGAAGATCATGATTCCGTCCCTCGGCGTGTCCAGCTCCCTGGAGACGCTGCGGCTGAACCCCGACGGAGCGATGGAAACCCCGAAGGACCCCGGCCTCGCGGGCTGGTACGAGCCGGGGCCGACCCCCGGCTCCCAAGGGCCGGCGGTGATCGCGGGCCACGTCACGTGGAACGGCGCGCCGGCCGTGTTCGAGAAGCTGAAGACGATGAAGGCCGGTGACACGATCAAGGTGACCCGCCGGGACAACAAGACGGTCACGTTCACGGTGAACCGGGTCGCCGAGTACCCGAAGGCCAAGTTCCCCACGCTCGAGGTCTACAAGAACCTCGACCACGCGGGCCTTCGCCTGGTCACCTGCGGCGGCGACTTCGACCCGAAGACGCACTACTACGACAGCAACGTGGTCGTGTTCGCCAGCATGACGGGTACCACGTGATCGGGACGGAGGACGACAGGCCGTCAGTCGCAGCCCCCTGCGGCTGACAGCCACACCCGCCCGCCGGGGCCCCGGCAATGCCGGCCGCCGCCCGGGCCGACGGGGCGCCTGACCACGCGGCTGCGCGCACTGGGAGCCGAGCACTCGACCGGCTTCGGAACCGTCACCGAGGACGAATGACGGGTCGGCGCCCACGTCGGCATGTCCGCACAGGGAAGTCGGGCCCGACCGCGCACCGCTCGATCAGCGTGTCCGCGGAGCGGGCGTCCGCGGCCGTGCCGACCGCCAGGGCCGCCCGCAGCCGCACCGACGAACTCCTGCTCCCCAGCACCGGGAGAGCGCGCAGCATGTTCGTTTCCTCTGCCCGAATGATCACCGGACCACCTCCTCGACAGCAGTGAAGGCCTTGTCGCCGTGTCGTGGTCAAGCCGCAGGCCACGCCGCCGCGGCACGGGCACCCGTGCCGGGGAGCCGTGCCGGGGAGCCGGGGGAGGCCGTACCGCACACCTCCCCGCGCCCGCCGTCGGCCCCGCGTCCGGGGGCGCGTCCGCGCCGCCGCCCGGATCAGGGGATGTGCTCGATCCGCCCCCCGTCGAGGAGGTACACCGGCAGGTGCGGGTGGTCCGCCGCGACCGCGAACCCGTGGTCGTGGGCCAGTGCCGCCATGGCCAGGGGGCCCAGTGCCACCCGGGCGCGCGGGGCCCGCGACGGGCCCCAGTAGCCGGCGTGCTCCGCGACCGCCTCGGCCAGTGTGTCCGCGAAGGCCTCCCGGTCGCCCGTGATCAGGCGGTGGAAGAGGCCGACCGGCTGGTAGTCGATGCGGTTCACGAAGTCCTTCGGGGCGCGGGCGATCCGCTCCGGCATCGAGGTCCGGATCGTGGCGAGCAGCTTGTCCACGACGTCGTCCATGCTCCGCCGCGCGAAGTACGTCTGCAGGGTGTCGATCCAGTGCAGTACGTACTCGTCGACCGAGTCGTCCTCCCTCAGCCGTTCCATCGGCACCTCGCACAGCCGGTCGATCCGCTCCGTCTGGCGGCACACCACCGCCAGGTAGAACGCGTCGAGCCAGGCCCGGGCGTCCGCCGGGGGAGCGGCCGGAAGGGCGGGCAGCCGGGTGACCACGTCCTCGCCCAGGTAGCATTCGACCGGCTCCGTGCCGGTGAACAGCGCGCAGCCGAGCTGCACGGAGGTGGCCCACGCGTCCCAGGTGGTGAGGCGGTCGGCCTTCGGGTCGTCGGCGCAGCGCGCGAGGGCGAGGGCGAGGGCCGCGGCGAAGGCGTCGCCCAGCCCCGACGGGTCCCGCGCGACCGGCTTCAGGGCCTCCGACGCGGCCCGTTCGAGCCCGGCCGCGTCGGAGGGGTTGCGCGACGCCGGGCCGGTGGTCGTCCGCCCGGCGCGGTCGAGGCGGACCAGGCCCTTCATCAGGCCGAGCAGATGCGGGTCCGGCTGCAAGGAGAACGTGCGGGTCTCCTCGTCGATGACCGTGAGGGAGGTCAGGCCGCCCTGGTGCCACCGGTAGACCCGCGGCGAGAGCGGGCCCGGCCCGTCCTGGTAGGCGCGCAGGGCGTAGGCGGCGAGGTCGTTGAGGGCGTCGATCACCGTGCCGTCGGCGATCGGGTGGTACGCCAGCAGGTGCCGGGTCGGTACGACGACCAGCGCGCCCGCCTCCGGCAGGGTCTCACCGGTCAGCTGCCGGACCGTGTCCGCCAGGAACAGGGCCCGGCTCGCGACGAACGGGGAGTCGCCGTACACGGAGTGCAGCGTCGCCCGCCCCTCGACCGGTACGTCCTCGTACGCGACCTGCACGTCCATCAGATTCTCGTAGGCCGCCTGTCCCAGGGCCTGCAGCCCGGCCCGCTCGACATCGACGTCGGTCAGGATCCGCACGCTGTCCGGTCCGTCGAGGGCGTACGCGAACACGAGCCCCTCCGCCACCACCCGCGCGTAGCGCATGCGGTCCGCCAGATCCGGTGTGAGGGAGTCGACCGGCAGCAGCCGGGCGTACGCGCCCCGCAGCAGCTCCTCGGCGCTCTCGTCGCCGCGGCTCGCCCGCCGCAGCATCTCGAAGTGCGCGGCCACCAGCCGGGGCCACTGCTCCTGCGGAGCCCGGGCACAGCGGGCCGCGAGACCGTTCAGGGCGTAGCGGTACCCGTCCTCGGCGTGAGGGGCGGCGAGCTCGCGCAGGTAGGCGGCCTGAGGGGGAGTCAGCATCGGCAGGGCCGTGTCGAAGGCGTCGTCGGCGGTGCCGGGAATCTCGTTTCGTTCCATCCCCACGACCCTACGACGCGCCACCGACAGGCGGCCGCGGCGGGACCGGACGCCGCCGTCGGGCCGTTCAGGCGGGAAACGCAGCAGAGCCGCCGGGCCACACCGAGTCATTCGTGCCCGTCGGGGCCCGAGGAGTACCCCCTGCTCGCGGGACCCGTCTGCGGTGATCACAAGACGACCGTGGACAGGACACCCTGCCCGCCGACCACACCGACTCCGCCCGCGTGCGGTACACCACCGCCGGCCGGACACCGGCCACCGCTGTGGAGAGGGCCCGTCGGCCCCCTCCACAGCCGCCCGGCCCGTGGGAGCGGCCGAGGGCGTGCGGTGCGGACGACCGATGACCGGCGCCCGGTGACCGCTGACACCGTGACTGCGCACCCACGGTGGCCGTAGGCCTCCGTCGATGCCGGACGTCCGTCACAGCAGTCGCTCCGCAAGGTAGCGCTGGAACTGCCACAACGGGCGCTCCAGATGGGAGAACCGGCCGTTGGACGGAGCCGGGTGGGAGGCCAGGCCGCGCTGGACGCCGCGGACGGCCACGAGGTCCTCTTCCTGCACCTGCGCGATCCGGGCGCGCATGGCGCTCAGTTGCTCCGAGAAACCGGGTGTGCTGTGCGCCCCGGGCGGGACCAAGGCCGTGATCTGTGTGTCGTGGGTGGCCGGACCGGTGGGCAGCCAGCGGATGCTGACTGCGCTGTCGGGCAGGACCGCCAGGACGAACTGCGGGAAGATACCGGCGATGAGCATTCCCGGCCGAGATTCCCGGCCGGATCCAGAGGAACGCCTCCCGAGGCCGGTGCCGCCCTGCCCGGAGTCGGACAGCGGCGTGAACATGGTGAACCAGCGGCCGTCGCATTCGTCGATCTCCGTGTTCCGGCCCGGCAGTACCGGATCCAGGGACGCGGCGTGCGTGCCCATGTGGTGGTAGTTCTCCGAACCGTTCTCCACCGCCACTTTCCAATTGGCGGGTACGCCTTCCCAGGTCTGGGTGTGGACGCTCACCCAGTCCGCGATGCCGTGGCTGCTCAGCCGCCGGTCCAGCCCGCGCAACGGGGGTGCCGCCGGAGCCGCGTCCGGGTCGAGGTTGAGCAGGACGAAGCCGTTCCAGACCTCGACGCGGTGGGCCGGGAGCCGGCAGCCGGACCGGTCGAAGTCGACGCGTTGCATCAAAGGAGCGCCGGCGAGCCGGCCCGCGTACTGGCCGTTCAGCCGGTAGGTCCAGGTGTGGTACGGGCACGTCAGCCGTTTCAGGCAGCCGCGGCCCGGTGTGGTCTCCGGCGGCAGGAGGTCCATGAACCGGTGGCGGCACACCCGGGACAGGGCATGGAGCTCACCCTCCTCGTCCCGGGTGATCACCAGTGGTGTGCCGAGGACGTCCAGCCGCAGATAGCTCCCCGGCTGTGGGATGTCCTCGGCTCGTGCCACGCAGAGCCACTCCCGCCGGAAGATCCGTTCGACCTCCCACGCGTACAGCGCGGGCGAGGTGTAGGCGTGGGGTGGCAGTGTCCGGCCGCGTTCGAGCGGGAGGGCGGCCAGATGCCGCAGCTCCGCGAGCGTCTCACGCAGGGCCTCGGGGGCGGATGCGGGGGTGGCAGGGTCCTTGTGCGTGGTGCGCTGGTCGGTCATGGTGATCGGCCCTCCTTTCTGGTGATCAGGGGTGTCGAGCCGAAGAGGGACAGGGCGTGCCGCCGCCTGTAGTGGCGGCTGCAGGAGACGGTGGCGAGGAGGACGGCGCTCAGCAGCGCCAGCCCCTTGGCCCGGTTGAGTGCAGGAACCGCCTCCACCGGCATCAGCAGTGCGACGAGTACTCCGGCAGCGCCGTCCAGCAGTTGGGCGCCGCCCCACAGCACCGTGAGCCGGGTCAGTGCGCTGCGCAGCGCAGGCGAGACGCGCCAGGCCGCTTCCCGGGCGGCAGCGGCGGCGGGCCCGTGCCAGGACTGGGCCGCCTGGAAGGCGAAGGGCTTCGCCACGAGCAGCGAGCCCAGGATCCAGAGCCCGGCAGCCGCCCCGAGTCCGGCGTCCTTGACGAGGATGACCCGCGGACTGCCGGCGAGCAGCGACGTGACGATGCGGACCGCCAGCATGCCGATCATGAACGCTTCGAGATCGTTCACACGCCGCTGCGTGGCGGCCGTGACCACCATGCGCACCGCCGGGAGCGCCCCGCTGAGCGTCAGCGCAAGCCATTGGCTGATGCCCTGTGACCGCAGAACGTAGAACACGGCCGGCGGGAGAACCGCGGCGACCAGAATCGCAGTGGCCGCTGCCCGCCACGTCGGCATGTCGTGTGGTCCGGTCCGACCGTTCGGTGATGCCATACGAAAAACCGTAGGGACCTGCGGAGATCACCGGATCGACGTAACGGGCGACATTCTCGGTACATCCTTCTACGTACTGGTTCATCCCGATTGTCGACGGCGGAGCATTTCGAGGTCTCAGGGTGGCGACACGCAGGCCGGGCGCGGCCGACGCGCGCCCCGTATCGGAACCGGGCGGCAGGGACGTTGTCCAGGGCGGTTCCGCCGGTGCCGCCGGTCCGCCGACGCCGCTGCGGGAATCCGGGTTGCGCCGGTCGGCCCAGGGGCCGGTTCCGTTCCGGCAGTGGCAGGTGCCACGGGGGACCGCGGGTCGGCCGGTGCCGGGCGGCCGGGTGCGACCCGCGGCTGGCGTACGGGTGGACGCGCGGGTAGAGGTCATGGAAGCCGCGTCGGCGCCCGGCTCGAACTCCCGGATGCGCGGGCTTGGAGCGCCGCGCGCATCAGGGTCGGTGATTCGCCACCCGGCCGCGCCGACTTCCGGTCACGAGGCCCTGGCCCTGTACGGCGCCTCGGGGCGCCCTGAAGCGTACGGCGCCAGGTCCAGGTGGGCCCGGAACCTCAGCGCGCCCCGCCGCACGCCGACCCGCCCGTGCGCTCGAAACGGCGGCCGCACGCAGTTGTCAGACGGTGCCGCGCCAGGCGCCGGTTTCGGCACCGCGGTCTTCAATGAAGTGCTTGAACCGCTTCAGGTCGCCCTTCACCTGGCGGTCGACGAAGCCGAGCTTGTCACCGATGCTCTCGGCCATGCCCTCGGGGTCGAAGTCCATCATGAGCGTGACCTCGGTATGGGTGGGGTCGATGGGGCGGAAGGTGACCAGTCCGGACTGCTCGGTCTGTCCCCCGACGGTGACCCAGGCGACCTTCTCGTCGGGGATCTGTTCGGTGATCTCGGCGTCGAACTCCCGCTCCACCCCGCCGATCGTGGTGACCCAGTGGGTGAGGGTGTCGCTACGCTGCTCGATGCGTTCGACGCCGTGCATGAACTCGGGGAACGACTCGAACTGGGTCCACTGGTTGTAGGCAGTGGTGACGGGAACGTCGACCTCGATGGATTCCTTCACGTGCGACATGACATCTCCTTGTCCGATGGATTGCGGCGGCACCCGTCGGCGCTTGACTCGGCGACCGCGGTGGCGGGAAGGCCGGTCCCTTCCCCACGTCCCCGCCTGCCCGGTTACGGGGGCCGCACACGCCGTCCGCCGGAGGTCCGGCACACGCGGCCCGTCGCGATCACGGCAGCCCTGGCTGCCCTCGGAGCCGGCCCTGACCGCGCCGTCAGCGGCGGTGGATCACCGCGCTGCCCGAAGCCCTGTCGTGTATGCCACGGCGGTCCGTGCCGAGGTTGATCGACGAGACGTTGGCGACGCACAGCGCCGGTATGCCGGTCACCACCAGGTTCGTGAGGTGCCGGGCGACGGCCGGGCCGTAGCCGATGCGCTCGCCGGTCGTGAAGCGCACCACTTCGAGGCGCAGGGCCCGCTTGCCCGGGGTCGCGCCCCAGCGCGACACGCTCAGCGGAGAGTAGAGCAGGAGGAAGGCCGCGACCCAGAGTGCGGCGGTGGTGCGCCAGATCGCACGGGCGTCCCCGTCGGCGACCCCGGCGCCCGTGAGCATCCGGTCGAGGCCGACCAGCGGCACGAGAATGACCGCGACAGCGATGACCAGGTCGATGGCAGTGGCGGCGCAGCGCGGCATGAGACCCGCCGGAGATCCGGGACGGGTGCCCGAGGCCGCCTGGAACCGACCAAGGTCGCCGCCGGAGGAAATGGAGTCGAACATGCGGTTCCTTCTTTTGTACGCCGAGAGGGGAATCTTATATTCCGCTTGTGGGCGGGGTTCTGCGGCGAGGGCGTCCCATGGCAGAGCGTCCGGATCGCCGCGCGCACCAGGTCCGGCGGGCGGTCATCCGGCAGGATCGACGTGTGGTGCCGGTAGGTCTGCCGGTCCGGCATGGCCCGCGGGTCCGGTGGGCGTGCAGGCGGACCTTGGGCTGGGGGCTGGGGAGGACGCAGCAACTCGCCGAATCAGATCCAGCGGGCCGGGGTCCTGGCCCCGGTCCGGACCATTGTGTCCCTCGGCCGGTCGCCTGAATGCCCGGCGTACGTGCACCGGGTCGCCGGTGCGGGCCATGTCCCACAGCACTTGCCGGGACGGGGCCGGGGGTTGTGGCACTCACACCGACCCGGCCGGGCCACGGTCACGGAGCGCTCCAGGCACAGCGGTGTCCTGCGGTACGGCGACAGGGTGGCGCAGCGGACCGTCTCAAGGCCCTCACCGGGGAAGGACCGCCTGGAGGGCGGCGGCCGCGTGGAGGGCCGCTCCGGTGGCCAGGGCGTCCTCGTCGAAGACGACGCGGTCGCAGTGGAGGTCGGGGGCTTCCGAGGGCGTGATGCCGGGCGGGCGCGCACCGAGGATGGCCATCACCCCCGGCACCCGCTGCAGGACGTACGAGAAGTCCTCGGCACCCATGAACGGCGCGACCAGATCATGGACCCGGTCGGGACCGAGGAGCGCGGTGGCGGTGTCGCGGAGGGCCGCAGTGGAGAGGGGGTCGTTGACGACGGGCGGGTAGCCCTCGGTCAAGCCGACGTCGGCGCGCATACCGTGGGCGGCGGCGACATGGTGGGCGACGCGCGTGATGCCGTCGCGTACCAGCTGTCGTGCGGTCGGGGAGAGGGTGCGGAAGGTGCCGCGGATCTCCGCTGTCTCGGGGATGACGTTGGCCGTCGTACCGGCGTGGACCGAGGCGACGGTGAGCACGGCCGGATCGAAGACGTCGACGGTCCGCGTGACCATGGACTGGAGGGCCTGGACGAGCTCGCAGGCGACGGGGACGGGATCGAGGGCCCGGTGCGGTGTCGCGGCGTGTCCGCCGCGGCCGCGTACGGTTACGTGAAGCCCGTCGGAGGCGGCGAAAGCGGGGCCCGGCCGCAGGTGGACGGTGCCGCTGTCGAAGCACGAGGTGATGTGCAGTGCGAACGCGGCCGCCACTCCTGTGCCGTCGGCCGTCTCCAGCACACCCTCGTCGATCATGTGCAGGGCACCGCCGCCGGATTCCTCCGAAGGCTGGAACATGAAGACGACGGACCCGGCCAGCAGGGGGCGGCGGGCCGCGAGCAGCCGGGCGGCTCCGACGAGCATGGCGGTGTGGGCGTCGTGTCCGCAGGCGTGCATGGCGCCGGGCAGTCGGGAGGCGAAGTCCAGACCGGTCTGCTCGTCCAGGGGCAGCGCGTCCATGTCGGCACGCAGCAGGACCGTCGGGCCGGGCCGGGCGCCTTCGAGGGTGGCGGTGACGGAACTCAGGTGCGAGCCGGTGACCAGGTCCAGCCCCAGGCCGCCCAGGGCTTCCAGGACGGCCTGCTGCGTGCGGGGCAGATGCCTGCCCAGTTCAGGGAAGCGGTGGATGCTCCGGCGCAGGGCCACCATGCCGGGCAGGGCGGCCCGCGCCTCCGCCAGCAGCCCTTCGAAGGCGCCGGCCACAGGAGCGACACGCATGGCATCTCCTCGACGAGAGCAGGTCGTACGGCGACTGCCATGTATCCCACGCATCGCCGGCCGCCACACCGGAGGGACGCGGCGGCCGTACGCGGCGTGTGCCGGTTCGCGGTGCGGCCTCGGAGGCAGCCGCGAGCCGTCCCGCCCGACAGGCGTCGCCGGATGCCCCGGCTCCCCCGGCTCCCTCGGATCGGTCACCGGTTCAAGATCCGCTAAGGTGTTCGGCGTTCGCGGCGGACACACGCCCACGCGGAGCACACGCAAAACCGGGGGAGCAGCAAGTGAGCACGGCCAGAGCGCAGACGGTCGACGACGGGTCGGGACCTTTCGCCACGGTGAACGAGTTCTTCCACGCCTGCATGGGTGACCGCGCCCCCGGACTGGACGAACGTCCGGACGACAGGCTCATCGGAAGGATGCAGATCGGGCGTACGCTCCTCGGCATGGTCGCCGCTGTGTGGCTCATCGCGGCCTATCCGCTGAGTTCGGGGCGGCAGGAGTTCGTCCTCGGCAAACTCGTCGAACTCGCCATCGCCTGCGCCATCCTGCTGGCAGGAAGCATCATCGGCATCGCCGCCTTCCTCATCGCGGGAACCCCGGACAGGCGCCGCGACTTCGCGCGCCGCCTGCTGGGGCCGGTCGCCTCCATGCTGGCGCTCGCCCTCGGCCCCGCCTCGACCTGGCTGTCCCTCACGACCCTCAAGGGCGAGCTCGTCGACGGAGGAGACCTGATGGGCTTCTTCTCCTCGATCGTCGGCCGCGGCATCCTCTGCTCGCTGCTCAGCTTCGTGGTCCTCGCCATCGGCTGGCTGCTCTCCATCGCCCTGCTGATCGCCTCCATCCCGTTCACGATCCTCATGGCCTACATCTGCGTCGCCACCTGCTTCCGCGCCTCCGACGTCCACCAACTGCTCCCGGCACTGCTCTCGCCACTGCTGGTGTGGTCGCTCTTCGCCTTTCAGGTCTTCAACGGTCCTGACGTCGCCGCGCCCCCGGAAGTGCTGTACGCGTTCCTCCTCGGCGGCCCCCTCTCGGTGACCGCGCTCTCGGTCTGGGAGGTACGGCGCCTGCGCAGCCGGTACGGGATCACCCTCCGGGGCGCGCTCGGCCGCTGAGCCGCGCCGCCAGGCAGGCGCGCGGTCCTTGATCTCGGCTGACGGGCCGTCGGTGACCGGCGGGCGTCCCTCACCGTCGTACCGGACCCACTGTCCCCTGGGCACGAGCTGAGGCCCTCCGCCTCGCGAGGTACCGCACCGGACGCCGCGCGCCGGGACATCTCTCCGGCCAGAGCCCTCGGCCAGGTGCGCCGACCCCCGATGTCCGGGGCCAATTCGTCGATCGCGGCGATGAGGAGGGCGGCCTCGAAGCGGACTTCCGGTTTGTCGAACCGGGTGGCCACGGCGCGGTTGCCTCTCAGCCGGTTGTCTCTCAGCCGGTTGATGCCGTGCTCGACTGCGTTCCGGGCCCGTGGTTCTCATGGCAGTGCCCGGCGCATGCAGGCCCTCGGCCACCGGTCCAGGCCATGTGCCGCTTCGCGCTCGCGGATCTTCCGCAGACCGGGGGCAATGCTGCTGTCGTCCATGAATCGGAAACCGCAGCGTGTGTAGTAGGGAGCGTTCCACGGGACCCGGGTGAACGTGGTGAGGGTCAGGGCGGGTGCCCCCGTGCTCGTGGCGTGGGCCGCCAGATGGTCCAGCAGCAGCCGGCCGATACCGCGACGTGAGCTGTCCGGGTGCACCGAGACCTGCTCGACGTGGAGGTTGCCGTCGACGCGGTCGGCGATCAGGTATGCGGTCGGCGCGTCGGCGTCGTCGGCCGCGACCCAGGCCAGCCCGGCGTGGTGGTAGCGGGCGAGTTCACCGAGCGGGAGCGGCTCGTCGTCGGCGACCTCCGGCATGCCGATGTCCCGGAAGCACTGCCCGGCGACCCTCTCGATGTCCTGGAGGAGGGGCAGTTCGTCCAGGCGTACGGCTCGTATGCGCATGGACGCATTCTCCCCCGCACGCCGGATGGCGCCAGCGGCGGTTCACCGGCGGTGAATGCGCGGGACGGGCCCGGGTTCGGCCCGGGTGGTCGTGCGTATCGTGCTGCGGGGGCGTGACATCGTCTGGCGCCACCGGCTCGTGACGCGGCAAGTGGGCCGTATGGACGTGGATCGCCGATCACCCACCCAGTCCCGACCCCCTCGGGTGGATTCCGGCTGACCTGCCGCACGTCCCGTTCGGTGCATCGGCGGGCCGTGGCGCCACGCCGAGCCGGGTAGGAATCCGGTCCCCTCGCCTGACACCGCCCGCCCGTCGGCGACATCGTGGCACGGGCCGCTCACTCGGATTCCGTGTCCGAGGGCTCACGGAGGCGTACGGCGAGGGCGGCGATGTCGTCGTCGAGCCGTCCCCTGCTGTAGCGGAGGAGGTCGTGGTGGAGAGCCGTGAGCAGTTCGCGGGGCGGTGTCGGGGGCTGCCGACGTATCCAAGCTGCCAGCGGGAAGAACTCGCCGTCGCGGGAACGGGCCTCGACGATCCCGTCGGTATAGACGAGCAGCAGGTCACCGGGGGCGAAGTCGAAGGTGTCGACATTGTAGTGATCTCCGATCAGCTCCGCGAGGCTGAGCAGTGGCGCGGGGGTGTCCGGTTCGAGGACACGGAGTTCCCCGCGGTTCAGGAGCATCGGCGGTGGGTGGCCGCAGTTGAGGATGTCGATACGTCTGCCCTCGTGCGGGATCTCGACGAGAAGGGCGGTGGCGAAGCGCTCCATCGGCCCCTCGGGGGGAAAGGCGGCGTTGTAACGGGTGCTGCTGGCGTCCAGCCGGCGTGCGACGTTCACCATGTCGGTCTCGCCGTAGGCCGCCTCCCGGAAGGCGTTGACGATCGCCGCGGCCGCCCCCACCGCCGGCAGTCCCTTGCCCCGCACGTCTCCGATGAGCAGCCTGACCCCGTATGGCGTGTCGACCACCTCGTAGAAGTCCCCGCCGATGCGGGCCTCCGCCGCGGCCGCGAGGTACAGCGACTCGATCTGGATGGTGCCGAAGCGGCGTGGCATGGGGCTCAGGACCACCTGCTGAGCCGCGTCGGCGACGAGCCGTACGTGGAAGAGGGTGCGTTCCCGCTGGAGCCGGACATGGCTGCCGTACGCGGCGGCCACGGTGACTGCGATGATCCCGGCGGCCGTCCACCACGTTCCCAGGTCGGGGAAGACGAGGCTGAGGCCGATCATCAGAAGGAGGCAGACCGTGCCGAGGAGGACGGTGGGGAGCACCGGCCACATGGCGGCGGCGAGGGCCGGCGCCGCGGGCAGGAGGCGGCTGAAGGCCAGTTCCGGCGGAGTGGCATAGGCCAGGCTGGCGATCACGACGGTCAGAATGACCGGTGACAGCCGCACGAGGCTTCCCGGGCCTGGGCGCCGACGGAGCCACGGCCGTCCGGACTCGATCATATTTCACAGAGTATCCACGTCCCGAGGGTGTGGCGCTCTGACGAAGCAGCGTCGCCTGCCTGCCTGCCTGCCCCGCCCTGCCCCGCCCCGGATCGCCGAGCTGCGACGCCCCAGACGCTGGACCGCCGCCCGCCGGGTCTTCCGGGATCAGGGTTTGGTGGAGAGTCCACGCGGTACGGCCGGCCGGAGCCAGTGCCACCGACACCTGCAATCGAATGCATGAGCGAATCTTGCGGGGCTTGCGTGGAACGGGAAGAGGCAGCCGCCGTGGCCCGCACGCCGGAGCCGCGGGTGCCCATCCCGCAACCGCGTCGACCGGAACGAGGTGATCCCGCACCGGCCGGCGCCCTGCGGCCGCTGCGACCCGGACGCGCCGGAGCCGGACGGGGGCGAGGGCGACGACGGCGGGCAGGAATGAGCCTCGGGAGCCGACCGGGTCACTGCGTTACGGGCAGGCAATCGGCGAGCAGGTCGACGATGTCGCGCCAGGCCCGCTGCGCGTGCCGGGGGTGGTAGCCGACGCCGGGGAGCACGGTGTGGTCTACCGGCGGGTGGTGGAAGGCGTGCAGGGCTCCCCCGTAGACCACGAGGCGCCAGTCGACGCCCGCGGCCTGCATCTCGGCGGTGAACGCCTCCCGTTGCGAGGGCGGCACGATCGGGTCTTCCGACCCGACCCCGGCCCACACCGGGCAGCGAATGCGTGCCGCGTCGCCCGGCCGGCCCGTGGTCAGTCCGTTGACCGTCCCGATCGCGCGGAGGTCGACGCCGTGGCGCCCGAGCTCAACCGCGATTGCGCCCCCGGTGCCGTAGCCGACGGCGGCGATCCGGGCGGGGTCCGTCCGCGGTTCGGCACACAACACGTCGAGCGCCGCGTTGCCGATGCCCCGCATCCGCTCGGGGTCGGCGAGCAGAGGCATGCAACGGGCCAGCATCTCCTCGGGGTCGTCCACGTACCGGCCGCCGTGGAGGTCGAAGGCCAGCGCCACGTATCCCAGCTCGGCCAGGGCATCGGCTCGGCGGCGCTCGACGTCGCTGAGCCCCGGCCCCTCGGGCCCGACCAGGACTGCGGGTCGGCGGTCGGCACCGGCGGGGAGCGCAAGGTGCCCGATCATCGTGAGACCGTCGGCCGGGTATTCGACCGTACGCGTTGTGACCGTCGTCATGAGACTCGACTGTAGTGACCGTCGAGCCCGGTCGGGCCGGTGTTCACCGCCGGCAGACGGACGGGGCCGTCGGGCAGGACGGCCAACCCGCCCGTGACCGCCTGTCCGCGCTGGCTTCGTGTTCCTGGACGCCACCCGCAGACGGGTGAACCCGTCCTGTCCACGTGGCCGTCGAAGTCCAGGTCGGCGGTGTCGAACAGCGAGCCCGGTGCGGGACGGCCCCTGGCCGACGCGAAGCGTACGCCCTGTCCGCGTCTGCGGCACGAGCGCCGAGGACGCCTCGGTCAATACCGTCCAGGACAGCCCGCAGTGCGCAGCTGCTGCCGCTCCACACGGTGTCGGGTTCAGTGAACGGAGAACCCCCCGTCGACGAAGATCGCCTGGCCGGTGATGTAGCCCGAGGCGCGGCCGGCGAGGAACACCGCCGCTCCGGCGAAGTCGTCGGCCAGGCCGGTGCGCCCGACCAGGGTCCGCGCGGCCAGCGCCGCAACCATCTCCGGGTCGGACGACAGCCGTGCATTGAGCGGGGTCATGACGAAACCGGGCACCAGCGTGTTGCAGGTGACGCCGTGGGGCGACCATGCCTCGGCCTGGGAGCGGGCCAAGGACTCCAGCGCCCCCTTGGACACTCCGTATGCTCCGCTCTGGACGAAAGCCCGGTGTGCCTGCTGGGAGGTGATGTGGATGATCCGCCCGAAACCCCGCTCGGCCATGCCGGGCCCGAACCGCTGGCCCAACAGGTAGGGCGCCTCCAGGTTCACCGCCATCGTGGCGTCCCACACGTCCTCGCCCAGCTCGCCCATCGGCGGCCGCAGGTTGATCCCTGCGCTGTTGACGAGGATGTCCGGCTCGCCGAACACCTCGGCTGCCTGCTCCGCCGCCGCGCGTACCCCGTCCCGGGTGCCGAGGTCGGCGCTCACCCAGGCCGTCCGGCAGCCTTCCGACGCCAGTTCCTCGGCCGCCGCGACCAGTTCCGCCTCCTTGCGCGCCACGAGCACCACGCCGGCCCCCGCTCGTGCGAGAGCTCCGCAGACGGCTCGTCCGATGCCGGAGCTGCCGCCCGTCACCACGGCGACCAGGCCGTCCAGTGAGAAGAGTTCTGAGAGATAGCGATGCGGGACCATGCCCGCAGCCTAGGCCGCGGCGCGCGCGGGCGGCGCACTCGCCCGCCCGCCGCGGCGGCGGCCGGCATCCGCTCAGGTGGCGGCGTGGGGCTGCGGGGGCTCGGCGTGGCCGAACGGCGGCAGGGCCTTGAACGAGGGGTGGAGCGCCACCGTGGGCGCGATCCGGTTCAGCTCGGCCCGGACCAGGGTCAGCGGATGGTCGGGGAACCGCGCGTCCCACTGCTCCAGGTCTCCGATGTGGTACGGCAGCCCCCCGGCGATGTCCGGCCCGTACGGGTGCGGCGTGAAGAAGCGCTCCGGGCCGGCCTCGGCCAGCAGCACGGCCTCCCTCATCCCCGTGAACGCGCCCTCTGCCGCCTGGACCTTGACGACCGTGCTGCACCCGGCCCGCGGTATGGTCCACGAGGCCAGGAAGGCCTGCCCCCGCCTGTTCTGCAGCGGCACCTTGACGAGTTGACGGACCGCCGGGAGCGTGTCCACCTGGCCGACCACTGCCTCGATGAGGCCCGCACCGGCCGCGGAGACGGACCTGGCCAGGCCGTACCGGAGCCGGTCGGCCGCCTCGATCGGCGCGGGCAGGTCCGGTACGAGACCGAAGAAGTGGACGGAGAGAACGAGCCCCCGGGCGTCGGTCCACACCCCCGGATCCCGCTCGGTGAAACCGGCGAGGTCCATGCTGGTGATCGGCGTCTGCGTTGTCATGTGCGACATCCTCTCCCGCCCCGGCGGGCCTTCCGTGCCCGGGCCGCCCCCGGAGCCGCGGCGCTGCCTGCGGCCCAGCGAGCCGACGGCCCCAAGTCCCCGCCTCTGACGCTCAGTGGAGCCAGAAGAAGACGGTGTCCTCGGTACGGCCCGCCTTCTTCGTCACCTCCCACTCGTGGGCCTCGACCCGCATGGGCTCCAGCAGCACTTCCGCCGTCTCGCGTACTTCGGGGTCGAGCCGGTCGAGGACCGCCTCGTACGCCTCGACCAACTCGGCGGCCCGGGAAGCCGGGAAGGTGCCCATCCAGGGCACCGCGTCGCCCGGATGCGGGAGCCGCAGCGGCGGACCGCCGAACAGGAGCGCGGCCGGCGCGAGGTCGGCCGGCACCCCGTTGCGGGTCATCTCCTCGTCGACGGTGTGGAACCAGGACGGCCGCCGCCAGTAGCCGAGGTCATAGGTGTCGGAGAAGTTCACTGCCACCAGCGCCTGGAAGGCATACGTGTAGCCGGGCTCCATGTCTGCGCTGGGACTGCCTTCCAGCAGTTCCTCCAGTGCCTGTGCGACCGGCACGCCCAGCGTGATGCCCTGGTCTTCGAAGCGGGTGTCGACCTGCGCACACCGCTCCCGCGCCATGCCGAGGACGCGGTCCTGTTCCGGTGTCCGCTCCACCGCCGTCAGCAGCCGGATCACGGCCCGCATGTCGCCGGTGCTCATCTCCAGGTTCCCCATGGCCCCATTCCTTTCGTCTGCCGAAGTCCATGATCGCCGACTCCGTCGGTGGGCTGGATCGGCGGATCGAACTCGGCGGCACTGCGTTCCGCGCGGCCGGTCGATCGGGCACTCGACCACCCGCCCGGTCATGCGGTGGATCTCGATCTCGTGCCGCAAGTCCACCGCAGTCCACGAGCAGGAAGTACGTCGTCATTGCCCGGGAGCGGCCCAGCCGGCTGCCGGACCGGTGCCGTGCGTACCGGGGGCCCGCCGTGTCAGGCCGCCCGGCAGGCGGCACCCGTGGCCGGGGGCGGCAGCAGGTTGCCGTCCCGCGGATCAGGCGTTCCGGGGTCCGTCAAGTCCCGAGATGCAGGGGCATGACGGGGTTCGGCCGCCGGGGCTTACTTGAGACATGGGTTCACGCAGAACCGGTGGGCCCTCCCCCTTCCCCCCACGTAGGAGATCCCCTCATGTCTCGTACCTCCCGCACCCGGCGTCTCGTGCTGTTCACCGCCTCGGCTTCGCTGGCGGCAGGAGGCGCGCTCCTGCCCACGAGTGCGCTCGCCGCCCCGGCGACGCCGCACACGGTCACCCCCACCCTCTCGGCTGACCGCGGCGCCAGCGGCTACGAGAACGACGAGCGCGAAGACAGGAACGAGGACGGGAACACGGAGAACGAAGGCCCCGATCAGAAGGACCCCGCTGAGGGCGGGGAGCAGTCCGGGTCGACGGACTCCGAGTCCGGAGTGGTTCCGGAGAGCTACTGCAACGACCCGAAGGGCCTCCCGGGGCTGTGCGTCGACGGCAAGCCGCTGCCGAAGGGCGACGGCACCGTCACTGTTCCCCGGGGATCGGTCCTCTGCCTGGGAATCGACACCCCCCAGCAGTGCGCGGACCGGCAGAAGCCCGTCGTGAAGAGCCCCACGGGCAGCTCCACCGTAGAGCTCGCGGTGTGACCCGAGCGGCCGGCCGGAGACGAGGAGGACTCACCGAAGGTCGCGGCGCCTGAAGGGCGCCGCGACCTTCGCCGGTGTTTCCCCGGCTCGTGCTTCGCGGTGCGCCGCGTGCCCTGCTCAGGGCCGGCCGGCGGCCTCGGCCGCCGCGTCCCGGACGTCCGGCGCGGGGTGGCCGCACAGCTCGGTCAGGGCGGTCATGGCCGTGGCGGTGTCGCCGCCGACGGAACGGGCCGCTCCCAGCTCCTCCTCCGCGCGCGCGAGCGCGTACAGGCCGGTGAAGAGGGCGTCCGGGGCGGCGGCCGAACGGGCCCGTGCGAGGTCCGCGCGAAGGCCGCTCGCGGTCGGCCGGCCGGCGCGGCGGGCCTCCGCTCGGGCGGTCCGGGCCGCGAGCAGCGGACGGTCCCGGACCAGCCGGGCCTGCTTGCGCAACCAGGCCTCGTGGTCCGAACCGGCGCCGGGTCCCAGGGTCGTGCGCAGGCCCGTGCCGAGCCGGAGCGTGGCGTCCTGCGCGACGAGCAGGGCGCACGCCCGCTCCCAGACGGGGCGGCAGGCGTCGGGCAGCCGCTGTCCCGCCCACCGTTCCAGCTCCCGGGTCAGCGCCTCGACCCGGTGCCGGACCGCGGCGTGGTGCGGCTCTCCCGCGCCGGCGCCGAGCAGCTCGGCGAGCAGCGTGGTGAGGACGGTTCCCGCGCCGCCGGGGTCCTGCCGGGCCGCGTCGACCATGGTCACGGCGGCCGCCCCCCACACCGGGCCCGCAGCGCGCGGGTCGGCGACCAGCCGGGGCAGGAGCCCGAGGTGCACGGTCGAGGGCTCGGCCTGCGCCCACCGGTACAGGACCCGGCAGGTCTCGGCCGTCTGCTGTGGTGTCGGGCCGTCCTCCTGGCCGTTGTCCGCCGCCGTGGACGCGGCCCCTTCGGCGTGAACGGCCCCGGAGGCCGTCAGCAGGCTGTGGCAGACCACGTTCACCAGGGCCGCGTAGCGCTGTCGCGCCGGCCCCGAAAGCTGCCACGGGGAGACCCGCAGCAGGGCAGCCCGTTCGGAGGCGGAGCCTCGGCGCGCGATGTCGTCCAGGCAGGCCGCGACCGGCTCCAGGGCCGTGAGGGCGGCCGCCCTCGTCGCTGCCGCCGCCCGTACGTCCGGGTGCTGCCCGGGGGCCGTGAACGCGGCGACCAGCGCCTCACCGGCGAGGGCGGCGGGCAGTCGGTCGGCGGCCAGCCGCACGATCTCCTTGCGGCTGGTCACCTTCGAACCCTCGCTGCGGGCCAGCACCGGCCGGAAACGCGCGGCCAGGTCCTTGGGCGCCACGTGGGGGCAGACCCGACCGATCGCGTACACCGCCACCCGGGCCCTGTCGTCGGCCGCTCGCGCCAGCAGGTCGGGCAGGACGAGCGCCGGGCGGTCCGCGTACGGGAGCGCGGCCAGCGCCGCCTCGGCCGTGGCCACGTCCCGGGCGGTGGCGAGGGCGCGTACCTCCGCGATGCCGGCGGAACCGGGGACGGCGGCCAGGGCGCGCAGCAGGGCATCGCCGGGCACGTCGGCGCCCCCGACCCCGTCCGTGGCCGTCCCGGCGTCGGGGTGGCGGGTGCGCAGGCCGGCCACCAGCCAGTCGGCGACGGCCGCGCAGGCGGCGCCGGTCCAGCGGTGGGCCGCCCGCACCACCGGCGGCAGCGGATACCGCTCGTGGGGGCGGCCGATGTGCTCGACCGGGTGGAAGCGGCCGGCGGGCGGGGCGTCGAGGGGGTGCGCGAGGAGCAGGGGCAGCAGGTCGTCCGCATCCCTGGCGACCGTCTCGACGACCCGGGGCAGTGCGATCGCACTCGGCTCCGCGGCGAGCAGGGCACGCACCCGGCTTCGCCGCAGGGTGGCCGGCGCGAGCCACAGGTCCGCGCTGCGGCGGGCCGCGCGCTCATCCGACGTGCCGGTCAGGACCCGTTCGACGGCCTTCCAAAGCCACGGCGTCCCCTCCGGCCGGCTGCGGCCTCCACGACGGGCGGCGCCGCCGCTCCCGCCCAGGTCGGCGAGGGTCTCGGCCAGGGTGAGCACGGGAGCGGGGTCACCGGCGTCGAGGGCGGCGGTCACGAGCGGGCGCAGCCCGCCCACCAGCGCCTCGACCGCCCCGGCCGGCGGCTTGCGGCGCAGCGTGCCGAGCGTGTGGGCGCCGGAGGCGGGGCTGTGTCCGGCCCCGTCCGTGCGCAGCAGGGTCTGGACGGCCCAGGCAAGGAGCGGCGCGCCCGGTGGTCCGGGGCGCACGCCATGAGCGCAGGCCACCCGGCGGGCGAGGGTGGCCAGGGCCGTCAGGGAGCCGAACGAGCGGTCGCGGGCCTCCAGGGTGTCCGTGGCGATCCGGTGCAGCGCCGCAGGCGTGGCCTCGGCGAACAGTCCGGGCGGCACGCTCGACAGCGCGCCCAGGGCCTGGGTCCGTACCGGGTCCTGTTCCGAGCGGAGCCGCTCGGCGAGCTCCGCCACCACCTCGGCCACTGCGGCGGGGCGGCGCGAGCGTGCCGCACAGGCGACCAGTGCCCGCCAGGCCGCGCCCCGCTCGTCCGTGTCGGACCGGCGGGTTCCGGCGAGCAGCGCCGGGGCCGCGTCCTCGTAGGGGAGCAGCCCGCGCAGAAGGAACAGCTCGGCCGGCGTCGCGCCGCGCTCACGGGCGGCCGCGAGGGCGTGCCGGACGTGGGGTGCGGCGGTACGGCAGGGCAGCAGCCGCAGCAGGTCCTGGGGTATCGGGGGACGTTCGAGGCCGGAGGCTGCCGACACCGTGCGCGCGAGCCTTGCCCCGCGCGGGCTGTGGCTGCGGGTCGCGTCCAGGACAGGGCCGCGCCGGCCGGGCGGCAGCGCGCCGAGCACGGCCGTGAGGACGGTGACGGTGGAGCGCGGATGCCGGACGGTGGCGAGCAGTTCGTCCTCGGGCAGGGAGCGGACGAATCGCCGTGCGGCGGCATCGGTGAGGGAGGTCAGGACGAGGTCGAGCCGATCCTCCCGCCACAGCCGGGCGACCCGCCGAGGGGCGTGGGTCAGGAAGCGGGGGAGGTGCGGGAGGAGCCCGGGGGGAAGCCGGGCCGGTCCGTGGAGCGCGAACAGGTCCAGGACCCGGACCGGTTGGACGGCGGCCAGCGCGGTGAGGGCCGGCGCGGCCCGGAACCGCCACCACTCCTCGCGCGCTGCCTCCGGGAGGGACTCCGCCTCCCTGGCCAGCCACTCCCACACCACCATGGGGTGCCGACGGGTCAGGGCGGGCCAGCATGCCAGAACGTGGTGCAGGAGGGGCAGCAGACGGCGCACCGTCTCCGCGGAGCAGCCCGGCAGCAGGCGGGCCGCCTCGTGGTCCCCCCAGGTCTCGCGCAGCGGTTCCACGAGCGCGTCGGCGAGACGGCGGATGGCGCCGGGATCCGCGGAATCGGCGGCCGGACGCCGCAGCCGGCCGATCAGATCGCGGCGGGCAGCCCCGGTCACGTGGTCGGCGAGGAGGAGCTCGGGATCGGGGGTGATCAGTCCGGCGGCGAGGGCCGTCAACGCCTGGGTGCGCACGTACCGGTGCGGGTCGGTCAGGCCGGCGGTGAGCACGGCGGTGAGGCCGGCGCCGTGCGCTGGATCGGTGGGCACGGACCGGGCACAGATCAGGGCGAGGGCGCGGACGTGCGGAACCTGCCGGTCGGGGTCGGCGAGAACGCCGAGGAGGCCGGGCACTTCGGCCGGGGGCAGTGCGCGGACGTGGTCGACGGCGGCGCACACCCGTTGGCGGTGCGGCAGCGGGGCGAGTTCGGAAAGCAGCCGTTCCGCGGCAGCCCCGTCAAGCCCGGCTGCCCGCGCCGGAACGGGTGCGCAGGTGTCGTCATGGCGGGCCGGGGCCGGCTCGCAGCCGACGGCGGATTGTTGTGAAGGGCTGCTCATCCGCCCATCCTGCCTGAACGGCAGCGGGCGCCCGTCGGCGGTTTCGGCCGGGGCGGGTCGGCGCCGGGTGGACGGCCCGTCATCAGGCGCGCTGCGCCGGTCGCGGCCGGTGCGACCAGGAACCGCGCCGAGGCCTTCCGCACCTGCCCTACTGCGGCTTCGGGCCCTTCAGCAGCTTGCTGAGCTGTTCCAGGGGGCCTTCCTTCATGCCTCGGACGTAGTCCCAGCCGTTGTGGTCGCCGCCCTGGATCTCGTGGATCGTGACCTTGATCGGGCCCTTGCCGAACTCCTGCTGGAACTTCTCCATCCGGTCGCGGCCGCCCTCCTTGGTGCCGTACTGGAAGAGGACGTTCACCTCGGGGCCCTTGCCGTTGATCAGCTTCTGGGCGAGCTTCTCGGGGTTGTTCGCGTCCATTTCCGCCTGGTGGCCCTTCCAGAGCGGGGAGTCCGGGACGATCTCGCCGCCGTTGGCGATGACGGCCCGGAAGCGGTCCGGCTTCTGCAGGAGTTGCTTGAGGCCGACGAAGGCGCCGGAGGAGTTGCCCATGAAGGCCCAGCCGTCACGGGACTTGTAGGTGCGGAAGTTGGCCCGGGCGAGGTCGGGTACGTCCTCGCCCATCCAGGTGCCCATCTTGGCCTGGCCGGGGATGTCGGAGCCGTCGTAGTAATACTTGGCGTCCGGGTTGAGGATCGGCATGACCAGGATGAACGGGAGGCTCTTGCCGGCTTCGGCGCCCTCGGCGACGGCCTTCTGCAGGCCCAGCTTCGGCATGGTCGCCCAGTAGTTGTCGGCGTTCCCGTTGCCTCCGGGCAGCGCGATCATGACCGGGAAGGCGCTCTTCGCGTACTCGGGGCGGTCGTACTCCTTCGGCGTCCACACCCAGACGCTGCCCTCGAAGCCGGACTTGGCGCCCTTCACCCGGGCCTTGGATATGCGGGTGCCGTCGTCCAGCTTGACCGTCTGCTTGAAGTCGACGAACGGACCGGTGGGGAGGGACACGTCCGGGTCCGCGCTCGGCGCGGAGGCCTGCTTCCCGCCGCCGGTCTCCTTGTCCGCTCCGGCAGGGGGCTTTCCGTAGCTGACGGACTCGCCGTTCCCGTCGAACCAGTCCGTCCTCCAGTGGATCAACCCGGCGCCGGCGCCGACAAACAGGGCCACGGCCACCGCGGAGCCGATCCACACCTTCTTGCGGGATCGCCGGGGCTGCTGCGACTGCGGGTCATCGTGCACGAACTTCGCTCCGAACAGTGCGGCTGCCCTGGGCGGGCAGAACGGGTGGGTCCTCATCTTGGGAGGCGTTTCCCGACCCCCTAGGTTGCAAAAATATGCAATAAATATTGTTCGGGTTTCAAATGGTTCGTGTGTGGCCCCTCGGACGGGCCGGCGCCGCCCGTCCCGAACCGGACGGTTCGCTGACCGGGGGATTGCCCTACCCGGCACCGGGCGGTCAGCAGGATCGCCAGAGGGCGGCCTCCGGGGAAAAGCTGGGACCGGCCCGGGGGAAACGTCCCCGGCGAAGTGATCCAGCGGCGGTCTTCGGCACTTTCCGGAAGTCCGTCACAGTTCATGGGAGTTGGTGGCACGTGGGCCGGCGCCGGCAAGCAGGCCACGGGACTTGATGCCGCGGCGGCGGAGCCGTTGCCGCAGGCCGGGTAGTCGTGGCCCTTGTCGCCCGGAGCTTGCCCGGTCGGCGCCGGCACGGACGCAGGGGCCGCCCCGGAGAATCCGGAGCGGCCCTCGGACGTGCGCTGCGGGCGTGTCGGTCAGCAGTGCGGCACGGATGTCTGTCCGGCGACCAGCGACGAGTGGACGTACCCGGTGCCGACCGGGCTGGAGACCCGGAACCAGCGGTTGGAGGCGTAGTTGGAGCTCGGCGGGTACACCCACTGGCTGTCCAGCCAGCACTGCATGCCCACTCCGGTGCCGTTGACGAGGTACCCGTACGAGCCGCAGCCGGTGTTGGCGCAGGAGCGGACGTTCGCCCCGCCGCTGTTGGACGAGATGTAGCTGCCGGCGGCCTCGGCCCCGCCGGCGCCGGCGAGAACGCCGGTCAGGGCCAGGCCCGCGGCGGCCGCCGCGAGAGCCGTCCGGGTCCGCAGGCTGCTGGTGAAGCGTCGCATGGTGGTGCTCCTTCGCGTCGTGGTGGTCGGATCCGCCGCCCGGGTTGTGCTCGGTCGTTCCGGCGGCGCCCCACCAGCAAGCCCGACCGGATCCGCCCGGCGGAAGGGCAACGCCGCAGGTCGGACGGGTCCGGACGCAGCTCCGTACAACTCCGTACGGGCCGAGGGAGGTCAGGGGCAGGGCGGTGCGTACGGCAGGCCGGGGAGCAGGGACGCCCACTCGGCCCGGGTGATCGGCGAGCCGGCCCGCTCGCAGACGTGCCGGGCGGCGTCCTCGGCACCGGTGCTCCACACCAGCGCCGCCGGGGCCGAGCCGCCGGCCGCCAGCGAACGCCCGTCCGGGCTGTAGGCGATGGCGTACCCCTTGCCGCCGAGACCGCTCAGGACGGCCCGGGCCTGCGGCGGTTGCGATCCGGCGCGGCCGGCCCCGGAGGTGTCCCACAGCCAGACGGTGCTGTCGGTGCTCGCGGCGGCCAGGGTCGCGCCGTCCGGGGCGAAGGCGAGCGCGTAGACGTAACTGCTGGGGCCGGCCAGCGGGGGTCCGGCGCTCACCGGACGCCCGCCGTCCGCCGTGCCGTCGAACCTCCACAGCCACACGTCCCGGTCGCCGGTGCCGGCGGCGAGCGTCCGCCCGTCCGGGCTGAAGGCCACGGACATCACGTAGCTTCCCGGTCCCCGGAGCGTGGCCTCCGCGTGCGGGGCGCCGCCTCCCGCCGGCAGCCGCCACACCAGCACCTGCTTGTCGACGGTGCCCGCGGCCAGCCGCCGGCCGTCCGGGCTGAACGCCACCGAGTACACGAAGTTGGTCGGCTCGGTCAGTTCGCCCGCGGGGCGGGGCCGGTCCGGGTCCCGGGTGTCCCACAGCCGGACGGTACGGCCTTCGCTGCCGACCGCCAGGGTCCGGCCGTCCGGCGAGAACACCGCGGACTGGACGGTCCCGGTGCCGCCGGCGAGCGGTTCGCCGCGCGGTGCGGCCCGGTCCGGACGGCTCGTGTCCCACAGCCACACCTTGCCGTCGCGGCCGCCCACGGCCAGCGTGCGGCCGTCCGGGGTGAAGGACAGCGTGCCCGAGTAGCCGGTCGGGTTGGCCAGGGGCGTGCCCACCGGGCGGGGAAGCCACGGATCGCGGACGTCCCACAGGTGCACCTCGCGGCCCGCGACCGCGAGCAGCGTTCCGTCCGGGCTGTACGCGACGGCGTTGACGGTGCCCTGCACGCCGTGCAGGGGACGCGCGGGCAGCCGCCAGATCCGTACCGTGCCGTCGGCGGCGCCGCTGACCATGCCCTGCCCGTCCGGCAGGAACGCCAGGGAGGTAACCGGTCCCGGGTGCGGGAACGAGCCGAGGGAGGTGCGGGTGGCGGCGTCGTACAGACGCACCCGGTTGTCGGCGCTGCCGGTGGCCAGCCACCGCCCGTCGGCGCTGTGCGCGACCGCGTTCACATAGCTGGCGGGCCCGTCCGCGGCCGTGGGGGCCCCGGCCAGGACGTCGGGGGGAGGCGGCGCACCGTCCGCGGGGCCGGGTACCGTCCACAGCCGGGTGGACCGGTCCTGGCTGCCGGCCGCCAGCCGGCGGCCGTCGGGGCTGAACGACAGCCCGAACACCGGCCCGCCGGCCCCGGTCAGCGGCTGCTCCCTGGGCACCGGCCCGCCGCTGCCGGAGGCGTCCCACAGCCGGACCGCGCCGTTCGCCCCGCCCGCCGCGAGCACGGCCGGGCCGCCGGGCCGGAAGGCGACCGAGTGGACGGGCCCGTCGGACCCGCCGAGCCGGCGGGCGGGTCCGAAGCCGCCGGTGCCGGCTCCCGCACCGCTGCCGACGGCGGTGCCGGGGCCGGTGCCGGTGCCGGTGCCGTCCGGTGCGGGCGCCGCCGGGCGGGCGTCCGCGGCGCGCTCCCACACGTACACCCCGCCGTCGGCGGACCCGGCGGCCAGCCGGGCCCCGTCCGGGGCGAACGCCAGCCCGTACACGGCGGACGAGGGCCCCGGCAACACCGTCCCGGCGGCGCCGCCCCCGCCCGGCGAGGTGGCGGCGGCCGGCGAGGCTGCCGCGGCGGCGCCGCGGGCCGGCTCCCACACCCGTACGGTCCCGTCGCCCGCGCCCGCCGCGAGCAGCCCGCCGTCGGGGCTGAACGCCAGCGCGTACACGGTGTCCGCGAACGGCGGCGACGGCTTGTCCAGGCGCTGCGGCCGCGCCGGGTCGCGCAGGTCCCACAGAGCGACCGTGCGGTCCAGTCCTGCCGCCGCGAGCGTCCGCCCGTCCGGGCTGAGGGCGACCGCCTGCACCACACCGCGGAACGCCAGCAGCCGGGTGACCGCCGGCATCGCCGAGGCGTCCGTCAGCGCCGCCCGCGCCTCCGCCGTCGGTGCGGTCCGGTACGCCACCAGGCTGAGCTGGGCGGCCAGGGCGAGGTCGCTGCCCCGCAGCCGCTCCGAGCGGGCCGCGACCAGCCGGGACAGAGCCGTCCTGCGCTGCTGTTCGGCGTCCCGCCGCTGCACCAGCGCCACTGCGGCCAGGCAGCCGGCGAGGGTCGCGAGGACGGTGAGGAGGACCAGCAGCTGCCGCAGCCGCCGGGCGTGCTGCCGGTCGCGGCGGGCCCGCTGCTCCTCCGCGGTCCGGCTCGCCACGAGGAACCCGCGCTCCGTGTCGGTGAGTTCCCGGGCACGGCCGCCGCGCTCGGCCCACCGGGCGGCCAGCGCCAGCCGGGCACCGCGGTAGAGCAGCGAGGGCTCCCGGTCGGCCGACCGCCAGCGCTCCGCGTCGCGCGCCAGGTCCTGCCACACCAGGTGTCCGGCGCGGTCGGCCTCGATCCAGCCGTGCAGGCGGGGCCAGGCGGTGAGGAGAGCCTCGTGCGTGATCCGGGCGCCTTCGCCGTCCAGGCCGATCAGGCGCCGGTCCACGAAACACTCCAGCACCTCGTACACCTGCTCGGCGCGTTCGTCGCGCCCGTCGTCCGCGGGAGAGGAGGGGCCGGGCAGCGGCAGCACCCTGCGGGTGTCAGGGACCCCGTCCCCGACCGTCACCATGCGCAGGAACAGGGCTCGGGCGAGGTCGCGCCGGCTCTCACTGAGTGCGGCGTACGCCTCCTCCGCGCTGGCCGAGACCGCGGCGGACATGCCGCCGCCCGCCCGGTAGTCGGCGATGGTGAGGACGCTGCCGCGGCCGCGCTCCCAGGTGGACAGCAGGGCGTGCGAGAGCAGCGGCAGCCCGCCCGCGCCGGAGTCCCGCAGGTCCGCGACCAGCAGGTCGGCGAAGCCCTCGTCCACGGCGAGCCCGGCCTTGGCAGCCGGTCCGTGCACTGCGCTGCGGATCTCGTCGGTGGTGAGCGCCCCGACCACGATCTGGCCGCGCTGGAGGGCGGTGCCGAGGGCGGGCTCCTGGAGGGCCTGGGCGTAGAAGTCGGCGCGCAGCGCACCCAGGACGTGGACGCGGGAGGAAGGAAGCGCGGCCAGGAAGCCCAGGAACCGCTCCCGTTCGGCGGGTTCCCGGCAGACCGTGAAGACCTCCTCGAACTGGTCCACGGCCACCAGGACGCGGACGTCGCGGCTTTCGGCCCAGTCCCGCAGGTGGGCTGCGAGCCCGGCCGCGGAGTCCGGTACGGCGGCCGCGCCGGGGGCGGCCGCTGCCTCCACCGCCGTCCGCACCGCGGAGTCCGCGGCGCACGTCATGGTGCGTACGGCCCGGACCAGCTCCGACGCCGGGGCCCGCCCCGGGGCCAGCAGGCACGGGACGAACCGGTGCGCCGCGCGCAGGACCGGCAGGACCCCGGCCCGCAGCAGCGACGACTTGCCCGAGCCCGAGGCGCCGACCAGGAGGTGGGGGAAGTCCGGCCCCTCGGCGAGCAGCCGCTCCACGACCGCGTCCCGCAGCCGGTCCCGGCCGAAGAACCAGTCCGCGTGGTGCTCCTCGAACCGGGCGAGCCCCCGGTACGGCACCACGCCGCGGGCCGCTCGCGGGGTGCGCGACCGGCGCAGGTCGGCCAGTCGCTCAAGCCAGCGGGCGGTCTCCGCAGGCTCCTTGACGCCCAGTTCCTCGAGCACCCGCCGGAACAGCGGCAGCGAGCCGAGCGACGGGAGGCTCTGCCCGGCCAGCCAGCCGCCGATGGTGGTGTGCGCGCCGGGGGATTCCACGCGTGTGGCCAGTACCCGCACGGTGAGGGCCGCCTCCTCCCTCAGCCGGGTCAGGTCGGCGGCGAATTCCTCCCGGGGCGTCGGGCCGCCGGGCGGCGCGGCCGACGGGTCCGGGGG
>NZ_JACBGN010000189.1 GCF_013401435.1 Streptomyces sp. BR123 | reverse complement strand
CCTCCCGCCCGTCACAGGTCCCCCTGCAGCGGCTCTTCCTCGGGCAGGGCGCGGGCCGGGTCCTCCCAGACGAGCGCCATCCCGTTCGCCCACCAGGCGTCGGGGTCCGCGCCGTGTGCACGGGCCCGCAGCGCCTGGAGCCGCACCGGCAGTGGTGCACCCCGCCCGGCCTCGGTCAGCTCCTCGCGCAGTCCGCGGTGGAACGGCGCGCAGGACTCCCCCGGGTCGTCCGGGGGCCGCCGGGTGACGGCCACCCCGTATCCGGCGTCGCGGACCGCGTACAGGGATCCGCGGGTGGGTTCGGCGTCGGCGGCCCGGCAGTGCACCGGCACGGTGTTGTCCGCGAGTCCGTCCAGCCAGGCGGCGGACGGGGTGCGGGGCCGGCCGCGGGCGCAGTCGGCGCGCTCGTCCAGCAGCGGCCCGGCCTGGACACGGGCCCAGCGGTCGGCCCTGCGGTGGGCGGCGTCGGCGTCGGCGGGATGCGCCCCGTCCCCTCCGGCGGGGTGGCGCAGCACGACGGGACGCTGGACGCCGAGCGGGACCCGGCCGGTCAGGATCCAGGCGTCGACGGGCAGTCCGAACAGTTCGGGGGCCACGGCGACTTCGAGGACGGCCGCCGCTTCGTGGGTGTCGCAGCGGCGGAAGGCCTCGGCGAGGGCGTCGCGCACCGCTTCGGGCAGTCCGGCGCGGGTGGCGCGGACACCGGAGCCGACCGGGGTGAGGCGGCCGGGATGGGCGGGTCCGGCCAGGACGGAGACGCGCCAGTCGTAGACGTCCTCCCAGCCGTGCGCCCAGGCCTCCAGCAGGACGGAGGGCCCCTGGGGCAGGGTGCCGGCGGTGCGGCCGTGCTGGTGGTGGCCCGGGGCACCGTGCGCGGCGCGGGCGCGGCGGCGGCGTTCCCGTTCGGCGAGGCCCTGGTCGCGGCGTTCGCCGAGTTCCCGGCGCAGGGGCCGCCACAGCCGTTCGGCGGTGGCCCGGACCCAGTCCCACAGCTCCTCGTCGGCGCCGGGGGCGGGGGGCTCGCGGAAGTCGGCGACGCTGACGTCGGTGGCGTACCGCAGCATGGCGGCGGCCTCACCGGCGCCGCCGGGCGGGTCGTGGAGCATGCCGAGGCCGTCGCGCCAGCTGAGCGGGGCGGGCAGGGCCGGGTCGGGTTCCTCGCCGCGGGCCGCCTCGACGAGGGCCCGGACGGCTTCGGAGGAGGGGGGCGGCGGCAGTTCGGCGAGCAGTCCGCACAGGGTGGTGCGCTCCGCGGGGGTCAGCCGGCCGGCCGTTGCGTACGGGTCTGCGGTGCCGGGGAGTGCGCCGGGGCCGGCGGTGGCCCGGGCGGCGCCGAGGGCGCCGAGTTCGCCGTGCAGGTCGGTCCAGGTCCGGCGGGTGTCGAGGTCGCTGAGGTGCTGGTCGTAGTGGTAGAGGTCGTGGGCCTGCATGACGCGGCGGTAGAGGCCGACCTGGCCGGTGGCGGCGAGCGGCAGGGTGCGCAGCTGGATGACGGAGACGGCGAGTCCGCCGCCGCCGGTGTGCCGGCGGGCCTTGACGACACCGACGACCTCGCCGGAGGCCAGGTCCACGACGGGGCCGCCGGACATGCCGGGTTCGATCTCGTCGTCGTCGCCGAGGCGCAGGGCGGCCCCGCCGGCCGCGGTGCCGCGCAGGCGGGTGGTGCGGCCGGTGATCTCGGGGGTGCCGAGGTCCTCGGTGCAGCCGAAGTAGGCGACCTCGTCCAGGCGCGGCCGGGCGCGGTCGGTGAGGCGTACGCAGGCGTGGGAGACGGGGGCGAGGACGCGGACGAGGGCCAGGTCGGGGAGGTCCCACAGGGCGCGGCGGGCGGGCCGGCGCTCTTCGAGCCGTTCGGGCAGGACGCACTCGACGCGGCCGGTGACGGTCCCGGTGGTGCGGGGGCCGGAGGAGAAGGTGATGCCGAGCTCACGTCCCACGAGACGCACCGCAGCACCCCCTTCGCCGACGACGTGCGCGCAGGTCAGGACCCAGCCGGGCGCGACGAAGAAGCCGCTGCCCCAGGTGGGGCCGGTCCCAGGGGGTGCATACCCGGCGGGGGCGGCGTGGACGCGTACGGTAGCGGCCTGGACGAGGGGTTCGAGGAGTTCGTAAGCGCGTGCGGTGCCGCCGGTGCGCGCGTCTGACATCCCCCGCCCCTCTCGCGATTGGAAAGGCACTCCAGGCTAGCGCCGGGGCCGCCGGTAGGGGAGGTCTCGCCGGTTATGCGGATTATCCTGGCGGGAAACATCCGCATGCACATCTTCATCACGGCACGGAGCCCGACTTGTACTTCACCGATCGAGGCATCGAGGAGCTGGAGAAGCGGCGCGGCGAGGAGGAGGTCACTTTCGAGTGGCTGGCCGAGCAGCTGCGCACGTTCGTCGACCTGAACCCGGACTTCGAGGTCCCGGTGGAGCGTCTGGCCACGTGGCTGGCGCGGCTGGACGACGAGGACGACGAGGACGAGTGAGAACGGCGGGACCTGCGGCGCGAGTACGCGGGCCCCGCTGCGACGGAGGGGCCCGACCGGTGACGGTCGGGCCCCTCCGGCGTCTGGGGGGAGGCGTGCCTCAGGCGGCCTTGGTCTCCCAGAAGATGCGGTCGATCTCGGCGATGAGGTCGAGGGCCTTCTGGCCGGTCGCCGGGTCGTTGGACGCCTTGGCGGCCGAGAGGGCCTTCAGGGTGTCGTTGACCAGGGTGTGCAGCTGCGGGTACTTCTCGAAGTGCGGCGGCTTGAAGTAGTCGCTCCACAGCACCGAGACGTGGTGCTTGGCGAGCTCGGCGCGCTGCTCCTTGATGGTGATGGCGCGGGCGCGGAAATCCGCGTCCTCGTTGGCCTGGTACTTCTCCTGCACGGCCTTGACCGACTCGGCCTCGATGCGGGCCTGGGCAGGGTCGTACACGCCGCACGGCAGGTCGCAGTGGGCGGAGACCTTCGCCTTGGGGGCGAAGAGGCGGGAAAGCATGGAGATTCTCCTCCTCGTGATCGTCTTCTCAGGGGGGAGATTACTCCGTGGGAACGGGTATTTCGCGAGCGGCCCCGGGGGCTTGGGACAAAAGTCCGAGGCGGGCCGCGCCGTGGTGAGCGAATGTACGGCAGGGTGCGGCAGCATGCCCGGTGAGGATCAGCGGGCGAGGAGGTCGGGATGGCGGGCAGAACGGCGGGCAGGGGCGGCTCCCGGTTCGAGGTGCTGGAGGTGGCGGGGCCGTCGATGGCGCCGACGCTGCTGCACGGCGACCGGTTGGTGGTGCGGTACGGGGCTGCCGTCCGGCCGGGTGACGTGGTGGTGCTGCGCCACCCGTTCCAGCAGGACCTGCTGGTGGTGAAGCGGGCGGTGGAGCGGCGGCCGGGCGGCTGGTGGGTGCTCGGGGACAACCCGTTCAACGAGACCGGCGACAGCACCGACTACGGGGCGGTGCCCGAGGACCTGGTGCTGGCGACGGCGGTGCTGCGGTTCCGGCCGCGCCCGGAGGATCAGAGTTCGCTGAGGGAGCGGCTGGCCTGGGCGGTCTCGGCGCTGCGGCCGCTGTGGGCGGACGCCTCGGCCTCCAGCCGCTTGCGGGCACGGTAGGCGGCGACGTTCGCCCGGGTGGCGCAGCGGTCGGAGCAGTAGCGCCGGGAGCGGTTGGTGGAGGTGTCCAGGTAGGCGTTGCGGCAGGGCGGCGCCTGGCACAGGCCGAGGCGGTCGGGACCGTGCTCGGTGAGGTGGAACGCCAGGCCGAAGGACGCGATGGCCGCGTAGCCGGCGGAGGCGTTCGACGGGTGGTCGGCGAGGTGGATGTGCCACTTGGGGGTGCCGTCCTCGTCCAGGGTCTCGTGGCCGGAGACCTGGGGGCTGACCGGGAACTCCATGAGCAGGGAGTTGAGGAGGTCGACGGCGAGGACGTGGTCGCCGCCGTCGGCGGCCTCGAAGACGGCGCGCAGCCTGCCGCGGACGTTGCGGAAGCGGGTCACGTCGGTGTCGGTGACCCGGCGGGCCATCTGCGTGCTGGCGCCGAAGAGGGCGCGCACGGCCTCGACCGAGGTGAGCATGTCCTTGTTGCGGGCCGGCTCCTCGGTGTTGACCAGGCGCACCGCAAAGTCCGAGTAATGGGCCAGTTCCACTTGTAGTCCTTACAGATGCGGATTAGGGTCTCGGGTAACAGCTGCTGCGTATTCGAGGGTATTACGGGTGGAGGAGTTCGCGTTGACTCGTACGACGACCGACTGGCAGGCCTGGCAGGACAGCTGGGACCGTCAGCAGGAGGCGTACATGCCGGACCGCGAGGAGCGGTTCCGCGTGATGCTGGACATGCTGGAGGCGCTCGTCGGCCCCACCCCCCGGGTGCTGGATCTGGCGTGCGGTACGGGAAGTATCACGGACCGCGTCCTCAAGCGGTTCCCGGGAGCGACCGCCACGGGCGTGGACCTGGACCCGGCGCTGCTGACCATCGCCCGCGGCCACTTCGAGGGCGACGAGCGGGTCTCCTTCGTCGCCGCGGACCTCAAGGACCCCGGCTGGAGCGCGGCGCTCCCCCACGGGACGTACGACGCCGTGCTGACGGCCACCGCACTGCACTGGCTGCACAGCCCGCAGCTCGGTGCCCTCTACCGGCAGCTCGCGCCGCTGGTCCGGGAGGGCGGGGTCTTCATGAACGCCGACCACATGCCCGACGCCTCGACCCCGCGGATCAACGAGGCCGTCCGCGCCGTGCGGCACGCCGCCACGGACCGGGCCCGCGCGGCCGGAGCCCTGGACTGGGCCGAGTGGTGGGCGACGGCGGCCGCCGACCCGGTGCTCGCCGGGCCCACCCGGCGCCGCTACGAGATCTACGGCGAGCACGCCGACGGGGACACCCCCGACGTGGCCTGGCACGCCCGGACCCTGCGCGAGGCCGGTTTCGCCGAGGCGCGCGCGGTCTGGTGCTCCCCCTCCGACTCGCTGGTCCTCGGTCTGAAGTAGGAGCCCTCGCAGGAGGGCGAGAACCCGCAAAACCCGGGAGGGGCGGTACGGGGATCCGTACCGCCCCTCCCGGGGAGCCGGGCGGCAGCCCGGCCGGCTGCCGACTCAGAGCACCTTGGAGAGGAACGCCTTCGTCCGGTCGTGCTGCGGGTTGCCCAGGACGTCGCGCGGGTGGCCGGACTCGACCACGACACCGCCGTCCATGAAGACGAGGTTGTCGCCGACCTCGCGGGCGAAGCCCATCTCGTGCGTGACCACGACCATGGTCATGCCCGACTCGGCCAGGTCCCGCATGACGTCGAGGACGTCGCCGACGAGCTCGGGGTCGAGCGCCGAGGTGGGCTCGTCGAAGAGCATCAGCTTCGGCTCCATGGCCAGCGCGCGGGCGATCGCCACACGCTGCTGCTGGCCGCCGGAGAGCTGGGAGGGGTAGTTCCCGCCCTTGTCGCCGAGGCCGACCCGGTCGAGCAGCTTGATCGCGCGCTCACGGGCCACCGACTTGGACTCGCGCTTGACCATCACCGGCGCTTCCATGACGTTCTCGATGGCCGTCATGTGCGGGAAGAGGTTGAAGCGCTGGAAGACCATGCCGATGTCCCGGCGCTGCGCCGCGACCTCGCTGTCCTTCAGCTCGTAGAGCTTGTCGCCCTTCTGGCGGTAGCCGACGAGCTGGCCGTCGACGTACAGCTTGCCGCCGTTGACCTTCTCCAGGTGGTTGATGCACCGGAGGAAGGTCGACTTGCCGGAGCCCGAGGGTCCGATCAGGCAGAACACCTCACGCGGGGCGACCTCCAGGTCGATGCCCTTGAGGATGTGCGCAGCGCCGTAGGACTTGTGGACGCCCTCGGCCTTCACCATGGCAGTCGTCATCAGGCCACCGCCTTGCGGTTCGAGAAGCGGGAGAGTTTCGCCTTGAGCTTCTGCCACGGCGTGGGCGGCAGGGTGCGCAGCGCACCGCGGGCGTAGTGCCGCTCCAGGTAGTACTGGCCGACCGAGAAGACGCTGGTCAGGGCCAGGTACCAGATCGAGGCGACGAAGAACATCTCCATGACCGCGAACGAGGTGGACGCGATGTCCTGGGCGGCCCGCAGCAGGTCGAAGTACTGCACGGCCACGACCAGCGACGAGGTCTTCAGCATGTTGATGAACTCGTTGCCCGTCGGCGGGACGATCACGCGCATGGCCTGCGGGAGGACCACGCGGCGCATGGTCTGCGTCTGGGTCATGCCCAGGGCGTGCGAGGCCTCGGTCTGGCCCTCGTCGACGGACTGGATGCCGGCCCGGACGATCTCCGCCATGTACGCGCCCTCGTTCAGGCCGAGGCCCAGCAGGGCGGCCAGGAACGGCGTCATGACCTGGGTCATCTCGTCCTTGTAGAACCCGAGGTTCAGGATCGGGAAGATCAGGGCGAGGTTGAACCAGATGAGGAGCTGGACGTAGACCGGGGTACCGCGGAAGAACCAGATGTAGAACCAGGCGATCGTGCTGGTCACGGGGTTCTTCGAGAGCCGCATCACGGCGAAGACGACACCGAGGACCAGGCCCAGCGCCATCGAGGCGATGCTGATCCAGATGGTGTTGCCCAGACCCTTGAGGATCGTGGGGTCGAACATCTTCTCGGGCACGGTGGACCAGCGCACGTTGCCCTGGGAGAAGGCGTAGATGAGCGCCGCGGCGAGTGCGAGGACGACCACGGCGCTGATCCACCGGCCGTAGTGGCGCACCGGAATGGCGCGGATCGCCTCGTGGGGGACGGCCCCGGCCGGCGGGTTGTCCGCCGGGCCGGAGGCCTTGTCGAGCTTGTCAGTCACAGTGACTGCCCTTCGATGGTGCAAGGAGAACGAAGTACGAGGGGAGTACTCCGCAGGGTCACTGGCCGGCGTTGACCTTGGCCTCGGTCACGGCACCGGAGCCCGCGTTCCACTTGTCCAGGGCGGCCTTGTAGGTGCCGTCCTTGATGATCGCGTCCAGCGCTTCCTTCAGCGCGTCGCGCAGCTGGGTGTTCTTCTTGTCCACCGCGATGCCGAAGAGGCCGGCGTCGGTCGGGTCGGCGATCGCCTCGAAGTCGTTGCCGCCGCCCGCGGTCTTCGCGATGTACGCGGCGACCGGGGAGTCGTTCAGGTCCGCGGCGGCGCCGCCGGCCTTCACTCGGGTCTGGGCCTCGGCGTCGGTCGGGAAGGACTCGATGGCGAGCTCGCCCTTGCCCTCCGCCTTGCACTTCTCGGCCAGGTCCTTGGCGGCCTGCTCGTAGGTGGTGCCGCGCTGGACGGCGACCTTCTTGCCGCACAGGTCGGCGAGGGTCTTGAGGCCCTCCGGGTTGCCCTTCTTGACGAGGAGGGCGGTGGAGGAGGAGAAGTAGTCGACGAAGTCGACACCCGCACCGGTCTTGTTGCCCTTGTCGTCGAGACCCTCCTGGCGGGCCTTGGTGTCGCTCAGCGAGGACATGACCACGTCGCTGCGGCCGGTCTGCATGCTGCCGATCAGGGTGTCGAAGGTGCCGGACTCGAACTTGAACTGCACGCCGAGCTGCTTGGCCAGGGCCGCCGCCACGTCCGGGTCCACACCGACGATCTTGCCGCCCTCGGTGAACTCCATCGGGGCGTAGGTCGCGTCCGTACCGACCTTGATGACGCCCGCGTCCTGGATCTTCTTCGGCAGCTTGGCGAAGAGCGGGGCGGAGCTGTTCGCGGCCTGGCCCGACGGAGTCGTGGAGGCCTTGTCGGTCTGGTCACCGCAACCGGTCAGGATCAGGGCGCCGGCGACCGCGATCGCGCCGACCGCGGCAATCCGGGACCTGGCGGCGGTCGTACGACGGGTGGTGCTTGCGGTCATGAGCTGGTTCCTCCGGCTGACTGGGGAGAGCAAGCGAGAGCGGTCGGGCACGCATCTTCGAGTGTCGCGACCTCGTGTGAATCCGCATCTTGCCATTCGGACTGACGCATTCAGGCAGTTCGTCAGGTCAAAATCGGATAACGGGTGTCCCGGAGTGTCCAAGTTGCCTGCGGGAAGCGTGCCCGTGGACCGCAGGAACGGCTGTGACCTGGCCTTTTTGATGGACTATTTGCGGTGCGTCTCGCCAATTGGACAGACCCGTTTGGACCTTTCGCCGAAATCGGGACAAGAGGCCTCCAGTCGCGCGGGAAGCGACTCGTCCGGGTGAGTGTTCTTCGGGTACAACGGATCCTTACACCCCTCACCCGGGGCTCAGGGCGCGCGTGCGGCGCGCCCCGCGCGTACGAGCCTCCCCTTCGCGGAGACGGGCCAACCGTCGATGCGGAGTACGTACGCGGTGCCCGCCCACCCCTTAACCAGGAGTGGCCACCCTCAACGACAGAAGACTTAAGGGGTCCAGAACAGTGGCAGCGGAGATCGTCAATCCTCGCAGCGACAGCGATACGGGCAACAACCCGGACGCGGTGTTCGCACTGCACCGGGGCGGCAAGATGGCCATCCAGGCCACGGTGCCGGTCCAGAACAAGGACGACCTGTCCCTCGCCTACACGCCCGGCGTGGCAAAGGTCTGCACCGCGATCGCGGAGCAGCCCGAGCTGGTGAACGAGTACACCTGGAAGTCCAACGTGGTCGCCGTCGTCACCGACGGCACGGCCGTGCTCGGACTCGGCGACATCGGGCCCGAGGCCTCCCTTCCCGTGATGGAAGGCAAGGCCATCCTCTTCAAGCAGTTCGGCGGTGTGGACGCGGTTCCGATCGCGCTCGCCACCAAGGACACGGACGAGATCGTCGACACGGTCGTCCGCCTCGCGCCCTCCTTCGGGGGGGTGAACCTGGAGGACATCTCGGCGCCGCGCTGCTTCGAGATCGAGCGCCGCCTCCAGGAGGCGCTCGACATCCCGATCTTCCACGACGACCAGCACGGCACGGCCATCGTGACGCTGGCCGCCCTGCGCAACGCCGCCAGGCTCACCGGGCGCACGCTCGGCGACCTGCGCGCCGTGATCTCGGGCTCGGGCGCGGCGGGCATCGCCATCGCCAAGATCCTCGTGGACGCGGGCATCGGCGACGTGTGCGTCACCGACCGCAAGGGCGTCGTGTCCGCCGACCGGGGCGACCTGACGGACGTCAAGGCCGAGATCGCGGGCCTGACCAACACGTCGGGGATCACGGGTTCGCTGGAGCAGGCGCTGGCCGGCGCGGACGTGTTCATCGGCGTCTCGGGCGGCACGGTGCCCGAGGAGGCCGTGGCCTCGATGGCGAAGGACTCCTTCGTCTTCGCCATGGCCAACCCGAACCCGGAGGTCCACCCGGACGTCGCGCACAAGTACGCGGCGGTCGTGGCCACGGGCCGGTCGGACTACCCGAACCAGATCAACAACGTGCTGGCCTTCCCGGGCATCTTCGCGGGAGCCCTGAAGGTCCGTGCGGGCCGGATCACCGAGGGCATGAAGATCGCCGCCGCCGACGCCATCGCCGGTGTCGTGGGTGACGAGCTCGCCGCCGACTACGTGATCCCGTCGCCGTTCGACGAGCGGGTCGCCGACGCGGTGGCGGCCGCGGTGGCGGCGGCGGCCAGGGCCGACGGCGTGGCCCGCCTGGGCTGACCGTACCGCTGTGCGTGAAGGGGCCCGGCCGGAGTGATCCGGCCGGGCCCCTTCACGTGCGGGCCCACCCGCGGGGCGCACCCTCCCCGCCCCCGAACCGGGAGGGGTCGCGCCGCGTCGGCGAGTCGTGCGAGGCAAGCCTCGGAAGAGGAGGAGCAGTGGATGTCAGGCTCATGACCAGCTGCTGTCCGGCCTGAATACTACCCCTCCCCCAGGCCTGATCTTGTCGTTCCGCTTAGCGTCTTCGGCAAGTCAAGACCACAGGTACAGCCCGTAGTTGGGTGCATGACGGACAGTTCCGTTCGCGATCCGGATGCCCACTGTTCACCACCGTCCTGGACGCAGCGGCGCACCGTCCCGGTTCCCGGCTGCGCCCTCCCCGTCGAACCCTTTCGAGGGGCGGCCGGTGCGACGAAGGCCTCACCGGCCGGACGCCCGTCAGGGCTGGCCCGCAGGACTACCGGGCGGTAGCGTCGCCGCATGTTCGCTGCCTACGCCGCCCGAATCGACCGTGACCAGCCGCTGAGCGGCCTTGAGCTGGGCGAGCGCCCGGCCCCCGAGGCCCGCCCCGGCTGGGTGACCGTGAACGTCAAGGCCGCCTCCCTCAACCACCACGACCTCTGGTCGCTGCGCGGGGTCGGCCTCGGTGAGGACAAACTCCCGATGATCCTCGGCTGCGACGCCGCCGGCACCGACCAGGACGGCAACGAGGTCGTCCTGCACTCCGTGATCGGCCAGAGCGGGCACGGCGTGGGCCCGGACGAGCCCCGGTCGATCCTGACCGAGCGCTACCAGGGCACGTTCGCCGAGCAGGTGACCGTCCCCGCCTGGAACGTGCTGCGCAAGCCCGCCGAGCTGTCCTTCGAGGAGGCCGCCTGCCTGCCGACGGCCTGGCTGACGGCGTACCGGATGCTCTTCACCAACGCGGGCGTACGACCCGGCGACTCGGTGCTGGTCCAGGGCGCGGGCGGCGGGGTCGCCACCGCGGCGATCGCCCTGGGCAAGGCGGCGGGCCTGCGGGTCTTCGCGACCAGCCGTGACGAGGCCAAGCGCAAGCGGGCCGTGGAGCTGGGCGCCGTGGAGGCCTTCGAGCCGGGCGCGCGGCTGCCGCACCGGGTGGACGCGGTGATCGAGACGGTCGGCGCGGCCACCTGGTCGCACTCGGTCAAGTCCCTGCGCCCTGGCGGCACGCTGGTCATCTCGGGCGCCACCAGCGGCGACCGCCCGGCACACGCCGAGCTGACCCGGATCTTCTTCCTGGAGCTCAAGGTGGTCGGCTCGACGATGGGCTCCAAGGACGAGCTGGAAGACCTGCTGTCGTTCTGCGCGGCGACCGGACTGCGGCCGGTGATCGACGAGGTGCTGCCACTGGACCGGGCCCGGGAGGGCTTCGAGAAGCTCGCGTCGGGCGACCTGTTCGGCAAGGTCGTGCTGACCGTGTAGCCGCTACAGCCGCACGTTTGTCAATGTAGGTTGACACCCCGAGGGCGTCAACCTACATTGACATGCATGACCGAAGCCACAGATCTCGCCGAGCGGGCCGGCGACCGCGACCCCCGTGTGGGCCTGCGCGCCGTCGCCGCGCTCCGGCGGCTGCTGGAGCAGCTGGAAGCCGTACAGGTGCGCAGTGCCCGCGCACAGGGGTGGTCCTGGCAGGAGATCGCGGCCGAGCTGGGCGTCAGCCGGCAGGCCGTGCACAAGAAACACGGGAGGGCCTGATGTTCGAACGCTTCACGCGGGACGCCCGGGACGTCGTGACCGGCGCCGTGGCCGAGGCCCGGAGGTCCGGGGACGCCACGGTCACCGAGGAACACCTGCTGCGGGCGCTGCTGGAACAGGGCGCACTGGACCCACTCGGCGTGGACCGGGCCGCCGTGGCCGCGGACCTGGCCGCGGCCCGGAGCCGGGGTGGCATGACCCGGGCCGACGAGGAGGCCCTCGCCGGCCTCGGGATCGACCTCGCGGAGATCGTCTCCCGCGTCGAGGAGGTCCACGGGGCGGGCGCGCTGGCCTCGGCCGCACCGCGGCGGCGGACCCTGGGGGCCTCCCTGCGCTCGGCCCTCGGCCGCCCCGAGCCGGCGCGGCGCCACGTCCCCTTCGGCGAGGGCGCCAAGAAGACCCTCGAACGGTCCCTGCGCATTGCGCTCGGCCGCCGCGAGAACCACATCACCGCCCTGCACCTGCTGCTCGCCCTGCTCTCCCGGCCGGGCACGACGGCCGAGGTGCTGGCCGACCACGGCGTCACCTACGCCACAGTGGAGACGGCCCCTTAGGGACGCGACGAACCACGCGACCCGCCGGGGGGGCGCCCCTGCAGGGGCGTGGGGGAACGGCGCGACCGGCCCCCGCCGGCCCACGGTGTCACCACGACCTCCCGGCCGAGCGCTCGGCCACAGGCGGGCCCGACCGCCTGGACGGGGGCCGGGGCACGCCGGGGGCGGCCCCGCAGGGGCGCGGGGAACTGCGCGACCGGCCCCCAGCGGCCCGCGGTGTCGTGACCGGCCGAGCGCTAGCGGGACGGCTTCAGGACGGCAGCGATGCGGTCGGCCGCGGCCGCCAGGCAGGCCCGGACCTCGGCCAGCTGGTCCCCGCTGACGCCGTGGTCGCGGGCCGCGTCGCGGACGTCGTCGCGGAAGCGGTCCAGGAGCCGGTCGAGGTCGCGGGCCGTCTCGCCGGTCGGCGTGAGGTCCTCGGCCCAGTGCGGGTGCGGGCCGGCGGCCGCGGCCCCGTCGGTGTCCGCGGTGGCGGTGGACGTGGTCGTGCCGGACGCGCCGGACGGGCTGCCCGCGGCGCCTCCCAGCCAGCTGCCGGCCAGGGTGCCCAGGACACCGCCGGACTTCGCGAACTGCTCCTGGAGCTGGCTCGCGATCCGCATGACCTCCTCGCGGGCCCGCTCCTGCGCCTCCTTGGCCTGGCGGCGGGCCTGCTGGGCCTCTTCGCGGGCCCGGCGGCTCTCGTCCTTCGCCCGGCGGGCCTGCTCCTTCCACTCCTGTCTGGCCCGGCGCAGCTCCTCCTTGGCCGCCGCCCAGGACTCGTCCTCCACATGGGCCTCCGAGGCGGACGCCGCCGCCCGCATCTCGCGCCGCAGGGCGCCGGCCGCGCCGCGGACGTCGTCGCGGATCTCGGCGGCCAGTTCGGAGACCGAGTCGCGGATCTCCAGCTCCAGGTCGGCGAGCTCGCCACCGCGGTCGGCCAGTTCGGCACGGCCGGCGTCGGTGATGGAGTACACCTTCCGCCCGCCTTCGCTGGCGTGCGTGACCAGCCCCTCGGCCTCCAGCTTGGCCAGGCGCGGGTACACGGTGCCCGCGGAGGGCGCGTACAGGCCCTGGAAGCGCTCCTCCAGCAGGCGGATCACCTCGTATCCGTGGCGCGGGGCCTCGTCCAGGAGCTTGAGGAGGTAGAGGCGGAGGCGTCCGTGGGCGAAGACGGGCGGCATGTCAGAGCACCTTCTTGTCGAGCG
This sequence comes from Streptomyces sp. BR123, assembly GCF_013401435.1. Taxonomy (GTDB): domain Bacteria; phylum Actinomycetota; class Actinomycetes; order Streptomycetales; family Streptomycetaceae; genus Streptomyces. The sequence goes on along the minus strand of NZ_JACBGN010000189.1, from coordinate 1,061 downwards.
CGAGGGGGGCGGCCGGCGCGTCGGCGGGCGGACGGCGCAGCAGGGCGATGGAGCCGGAGACGGTGGTGGCGCGCAGGCTGCCGGTGCCCGCGCCGAGGGTTCCGGTGATCCGCTTGGCGCTCATCTGGCCGGAGACCCGCAGGTCCTCGAAGGCGTTGGAGACGCCGCCGGTGGCGGTGTTGGCCTCGACCCGCGCGTCGGCGGGGTGCGGCAGGCGGATCGCGAGCTGGCCGGAGACGGATTTCAGGGCGATGTCCACGCCGCCGGGCGCCGCCGGGTCGGCGTCCAGGTCGATCAGCATGTCGCCGCTGACCGAGTCGGCCCGTACGGTCAGGTCCGCGCCGTCGACCACGGTCAGCCCGCCGGAGACCGAGCGGAAGGCGAGCTCGCCGGTGACGGACTGGGCCTCGACGCTGCCGGAGACGGTGTGCGCGGAGACCTGGCCGGACAGCCCGACGAGGGTGGCGTCCCCGGTGGCGCCGTGGACGTCGGTGCCGCCGCGGATGCCGGAGACCACGGTGGCGGCGCTGACGGCGGCCAGGCGCACGCGGGTGCCGGCGGGGACGGTGAGGGTGACGGCGGCGCTGCGCTCCCAGGCCTTGCGGCCCTCCTCGTTGGAGCCGGTCCAGGCCTTCCAGGGCTTGGACTCGAACCACTTCTTGAAGCCCTGCGAGCCGTTCCAGGGCAGGTCCTCGTAGGAGACGGTGAGCGTACCGCCCTCCTGGACCACGTACAGCGGCGGGCCGTCGACCGCGGTCGCCTCCAGGCGGGCCGGGCCCTCGTCGGCGACGACGTTGACCGTGCCGCCTGCGAGGCGGACGCGCAGCTCGGTCACCGGCTCGTCGAAGACGAGCTTCTGCGGTTCGCCCACCGACCACGTCTTCTGCTCTGTCATGGCGTCGCTCCTCCTCTGCGTACGGACGCGCGCCGCGCATCGCGCCGCGCATCCGGACACGGCCACGCAACATATCGCGTCTTCCGAATAACACGATATATCGCGGTGCGGTGAAGTCAAGACCGTGACGGGCGTCCAGGGCATGCCGAAGGGCCCGGCGCCGGTC
>NZ_JACBGN010000188.1 GCF_013401435.1 Streptomyces sp. BR123 | reverse complement strand
TCGCGGAAGTCCTCCTCCGGACGGACGGGACCGCGGTCGGGGCCCGGGCCCGGAGCGTCACCGTGGCCGGGTCGGAATTCCGGTACCGGGCCGACGAGGCGGTCGCGGGACCGGTGCGCCGCCGTACGTGGACCCTGCAGCCGGCTGCGTGGGGGCTCATCCTCCCGCGCTGACCTGCGGGGCCGTCCCCTTCGTCCGCTGCCCGGCGGTGGCCGCGCGGGCGACGGCCCGCCGGGAGGCGAGGGTGAGCGCCGCGGAGGCGGCCGCCAGCACGGTCATCGCGGTGGCGGGGCCCAGGTACTGGGCGGCCGCGCCGGCGAGGGCGGCGCCGATGCCCTGCCAGGTCATCCGGCCGGCCGACTCGACACCCTGGACCTGCCCGCGGACCGCGTCGGGGGTCAGGGCCAGGAGCTGCTCCTGCAGCGGCAGGGTGGCGGAGAAGCCGGCGCTCGCGGCGAACACCGCGGCCGCCGCCAGCGGCAGCGGCGGTTCGAACGCGAAGAGGAGGAACGGGACGGCGAGCAGCAGGCGCAGGGCGAACGCGTACCGGCGCCGGCGCTCGGCGGTGAGCAGCCGGCCGACGGCGAGGTCCCCGAGGAGCATCCCGGCCGAGCCGGCGGCGAGGAGGGCGCCGGCGTGCTGCGGTGCGTAGGGGATGAACAGGGCCTCGCAGCCGACGACGAGGCCGTTGGGCACCCACAGGTTCAGCAGCAGGGCCCGCCGGCCGGGATGGGCGAACAGCTCGGCGTTGGTCGCCCAGGTCTGCCGCAGCCCGGGGCGGCGGGTCAGCCGGATCGACTGCTCCCGTACGGTCACGGCCACGACGGCGAGCGCGAGGCCGGTCAGCACGGCGGCGACGGCGAAGACCCGGTACGGGCCGATCCGGCCCAGCAGTACGGCACCGAGGGCGAAGCCCAGCACGGACACGGCGCCGGCGGTGATGTTCATCAGCGAGCGGGCGAGGGCGTACGCGGAGGCGGGCACGGTCTCGGCGAGCAGGCCCATGCGGGTGCCGGTCCCCAGGGAGTGGAAGAAGCCGAGCAGCAGGAGCAGGCCGAAGCGGGCGGCCAACGGCAGCCCGGGGACGGCCTGGGCGGCGGCTCCGGCCAGGGAGAGGCCCTGGAGGGTGAGGAGCGTGCGGCGGGGGCGCTCGCCGTCGGCGACCGACATGAGCGTGAGCGCCCCGAGGACGGTGGCGAAGGTGGCGCCGTACATGCTCACGGCCGTCAGGAACGGGGAGCCGGTCTGCCGCTCGACGAGGGTGCCGAGGGCGAAGCCGGACAGGGTGCTCGCGGCGACGGCCAGGGTGAGGCTCGCGTGGAGTCCGGCGAACTCGCGGTCGCGGAGCAGGGCCCGATAGCCGGCCGGGGCTGATGCGGATGCGGATGGGGATGGGGATGCGGATGGGGATGCGCTGTGTGATGTGGCGTCAGAAGGCATGAAAAAAGCCTCCGGACGCACCGTTGGGCGCCGAAGGCAACATGCGGATCATAGCAGTTGCCCTCGACGCGGCCCAGCGGTTCCGCGACAGTCCGGCTCGGGTGAGTCGGTCGGATCAGGTCGCCCCGGCCCAGTCCGGCCCGGCCCGGCTCATCCGGCCCAGCCCAGCCCAGCTCGGCTCGGCTCAGGCCGGCTCAGGTCGGCTCAGGTCGGCTCAGGTCGAGCGTGGCGCGGTGGGTGCGCCAGCGGTCCATCATTCCCAGCAGCTCCTGCTGCAGGAACTCGAAGAACGCCGCCGTCTCGGCGATCCGCGCCCCGGCGGGGGTGTCGGCGCCGAGGCCGGCCGCGCCCTCGCGCAGGGTCTTCTCCCACAGGGTCAGGACCTGGTCGCGGCGGGTGAAGGTCTCGTACCAGAGTTCGTTGTGCAGGACGTACCGGTCGCGGCGGGAACCGGGCTCGCGCTCGCGGCTGACCATGTGGACCTGTGTCAGGTACGACACCGCGCCCGACACCGCCGCCGGGCTGATCTGCAGAGCCTCGCTCAGCTCGGCCGAGGTCATCGCGCCGCTGTCGCTGGCCAGCAGCTGCGCGAAGACCCGGGAGGCCATGCGCTGCATGCCCGCGTCGGTCAGCTGGGCCGCGAAGCGCTCCACGAAGCGGGAGACCGCCTCGGCGTTGCGCTCATCGCGCTCATCGCGGGCGTCCCGCTCGTCCTGCTTGTTTCCTGCGTCCATCTGCTTCGCCACCCTCCGAACTTTACGCGATTCCCGACCTTCACAAGTTTGTGAAATTAACGTACGTTCAGAAACATGACGAAGGCAATCAGCGTCGCCGGACTCCACAAGGCGTTCGGCCGCACCCGCGCTCTGGACGGACTCGACCTCTCCGTCGCCACCGGCGAGGTCCACGGCTTCCTCGGCCCCAACGGCGCCGGCAAGTCCACCACCATCCGCGTTCTGCTGGGCCTGCTGCGCGCCGACTCCGGAAGCGCCGAGCTGCTCGGCGGCGACCCGTGGGGCGACGCCGTGGAGCTCCACCGCCGCGTCGCCTACGTCCCCGGCGACGTCACCCTGTGGCGCAACCTCTCCGGCGGCGAGGTCATCGACCTCTACGGGCGGCTGCGTCAGAGCGGCCGCGCGGGGCGCGTCGGGCAGGGTGGCGGTGGGCGACGGGCGGGCGGCCTCGACCGGGCCCGCCGCGACGGGCTGATCGAGCGCTTCGAGCTCGATCCCACGAAGAAGGGGCGCACGTACTCCAAGGGCAACCGCCAGAAGGTGGCACTCGTCGCCGCCTTCGCCTCGAACGCCGAGCTGCTCGTCCTCGACGAGCCCACCTCCGGCCTCGACCCGCTGATGGAGGAGGTCTTCCAGAGCTGCGTCGCCGAGGCCCGCGCCGCCGGCCGCACGGTCCTGCTCAGCTCGCACATCCTCAGCGAGGTCGAAGCCCTCTGCGACCGCGTCAGCATCATCCGCCAGGGCCGCACCGTGGAGACCGGCACCCTCGCCGAGCTGCGCCACCTCACCCGTACGTCGATCAGCGCCGAACTCGCCGGGCCGCCGAACGGCCTCGCGCAGCTGCCCGGCGTCCACGACGTCGAGGTGCAGGGGCAGCGCATCCGCCTGCAGGCCGACACCGACAAGCTGGACGCCGTCCTGCGCTCCCTCGCGGCCTCCGGGGTGCGGTCGCTGACCGCGACCCCGCCCACCCTCGAAGAACTCTTCCTGCGCCACTACGCGGACGACACGCACGCGAAGGCGCACGCGAACACAAAGGCAGGCGCACCGCGATGAAGGGCCAACTCGCCGGAACAGCAGGCCTGCTGAGGCTCGCGCTGCGCCGCGACCGGGTCATGATGCCGGTGTGGGTGGTGGTCGTCGCCCTGATGGTGCTGAGCCTGCCCGCCTCCCTGGAGTCGGCGTACGCAACCGAAGCCGACCGGGCCCGGCTCGCCGCCACCATGAACGCCAACGGCTCGCTGCGCGCCCTGTACGGGCCCGTCTTCGGGGACTCGCTCGGCGCCCTCACCGCCTGGCGCGGCGGGGTCTTCGCCGGGGTGCTCGCCGGCGTCATGAGCCTGGCCGTCGTCATCCGGCACACCCGCGAGGAAGAGGAGACCGGCCGCCAGGAACTGCTGTCCGCCGCCATGGTGGGCCGGCGGGCCCCGCTCACGGCCGCACTCCTGGCCGCCCTGACCGCCGACGCGGCCGCCGCCCTGCTGGTGGCCGGCGGCCTGGCCGGCGCGCACGGCGCGGCCGGGGCGCTCGCGCTCGGACTGGGCATCGGCGCCACCGGCATGCTCTTCGCGGGCATCGCCGCCATCACCGCGCAGCTCACCGAGAGCGCACGGCTCGCGAAGGGCCTCGCGGGGGCGCTGATCGGCACCGCGTTCGTCCTGCGCGCCGCCGGCGACGCCGGCAGCACCGGCGGGGGAAGCGCGCTGACCTGGGCCTCGCCGCTGGGCTGGCTGGAGCACGTACGGCCCTTCGCCGGCGAACGCTGGTGGGTGCTCGGGCTGTTCGCCGCGGCCGCCGCGGTGCTGATGGCAGCCGCGTACGCGCTCGCCGGACGCCGCGACATCGGCATGAGCTTCCTCCCGGCCAGGCCCGGGCCCGCCGAAGGCCGGATCGGCAGCGCCGGCGCGCTGGCCTGGCGGCTGCAGCGGGGCAGCCTGGCGGGCTGGAGCCTCGGATTCCTCACGGCGGGCGCCGTCTTCGGGTCCATCACGGACGGCGCCACCCAGCTCGTCGGCGACAACGCGCGGACCCGCGAGATCATCCAGCGCATGGGCGGGCAGAGCGCGATCGCCGACGCCTTCCTCGCCACCATGGCCGGCATGCTCGGCATGGTCGCCGCCCTCTACATCGTCTCCGCGGTGCTCCGGCTGACCGGCGAGGAGACCGGGCAGCGCGCCGAACCGCTGCTCGCCGCCCCCGTCGGGCGGCTGCGCTGGGCCGGCGGCCACTTGGCCGTGGCCTTCGGCGGATCCGCGCTGATCCTGCTCCTCGGCGGGCTCGGCCTGGGCATCGGACACGGCCGGGACGTGGCCGCTGCGGCCGGCGCCGCCCTCGCCCAGCTCCCGGCCGTGTGGGTGATCGGCGCCCTGGCCGCCCTGTTGCACGGCGCCGCCCCGAAGTACGCCGCCGGCGCCTGGGGGATCGCCGGTGCCGCCCTGCTGCTCGGCTGGATCGGCCCCGCCCTGAACCTTCCACAGGCCGTCCTGGACCTCTCGCCCTTCGCCCACCTGCCGAAGCTCCCGGGCGCACAGGCCCTGGCCTGGACACCGCTGCTGGCCCTGACCGGCCTCGCGGCGGCCCTCCTCGCGGCGGGCCTCACCGCCCTCCGCCGCCGGGACATCACCTCCTGACCCGGACCGCGCCGACAGCCCCCGCGTGGTACGCCGGGGGCCGTCGGCGGTCCGGCGCCTCCGTCAGAACTCGACGAGGAGCTCGCGCAGGCCGCGGATGACGTAGCCCGGCTGCCACTCGGGTTCGCGGACGAGCTTCAGCGGCGGCACGCCGTCGGCCAGGAAGGCGCCGAAGGACGCCGTCAGCTCGCGGCGGGCGAGGGGGGCGCCCAGGCAGTAGTGGATGCCCGCACCGAAGCTCAGGTGGGGATTGTCCGTGCGGGACAGGTCCAGCACATCCGGGTCCTCGAAGCGGGAGGGGTCCCGGTTCGCCGAGCCGAACAGCAGGGCGACCTCCGCCCCGCGGGGGATGACCGTGTCCCCGACCCGGATGTCGTCGAGGACCCACCGCTCGAACATCTGCAGGGGTGTGTCGTAGCGCATCAGTTCATCCACAGCTGTGGACAACTTTTCGGGACGGAGCCCGGCCAGGTGATCCGGGTTCCGGAACAGGGTCCACCAGCCGTTGACGGTGGTGTTCACGGTCGCCTCGTGCCCCGCGTTCAGCAGCAGCACACAGGTGGAGATCATCTCCTGCTCGCTGAGCCGCCCCTCCTCGTCGTGGGCGGCGATCAGCCCGGAGATCAGATCCTCACCGGGCCGCCCCCGCCGCTCGGCGATCAGCTCCCGCAGATAGGCGCTGAACTCCACGCTCGCCCGGACGGCCCGCCGCGCCGTCTCCTCGTCCGGCCGCAGCTCGAACATCCCGCAGATGTCCGCCGACCACGGCCGCAGCAGCCCCCGGTCCGCCTCCGGAACCCCCAGCAGCTCCGCGATCACCGCCACCGGCAGGGGCTCGGCCACGACGGTGAGCAGGTCCCCGCCGCCGTCCGCGAGCAGCCGCCCCACCAGCTCTCCCGCGAGCCGCTCCACGGCCGGCGCGAGCCGCTCCACCGTCCGCGGGGTGAACGCCTTCGACACCAGGCGCCGCACCCGGCCGTGTGCCGGATCCTCCAGGTCCAACAGGCCGTTCCCGTTGAGCACATGGAACGGCTCGTGCTCCGGCGGCGGAGCCTCGCGCCCGAACTCCTCGTGCGAGAACCGGTGCAGGTATGTCCGCCCCAGTCGGCGGTCGCGCAACAGCGAGCTCACGTCGGCGTAGTGCGGCACCAGCCACTGCCCGGTGGCCTCCCACCAGATCGCCCGGCCCTGCGCGCGCAGCTCCCGGTAGGCGGGGTACGGATCGGCGACGAACTCGGCATCCCACGGATCAAAGCCCATCTCCGCAGCGTAGGCGCTCCGCGGGAGGTGCCGCGATCGGGCCGGCGGTCGTCTGCGGCCGGTCGCGCGGTTCCCCGTGCCCCTTCGGGGCGCCTCCGAAACGCCGTCGACTTCGCCGCGGCGCCGGACCCCCGCTACGACGGGGTCACGAGGCGGGTCTCGTACGCGAACACGGCCGCCTGCGTCCGGTCCCGCAGGCCCAGCTTCACCAGGATCCGGCTCACATGCGTCTTGATGGTGGATTCGGCGACCACCAGCCGGTCCGCGATCTCCGCATTCGACAGGCCCTGGGCGATCAGGACCAGCACCTCCGTCTCCCGCTCCGTCAGGGCCTCGACCGCCGCCGAGCCGGCGAGCCGCGGCGCCGCCGACAGCTTCGAGAACTCCAGGATCAGCCGCTTGGTGACCGTCGGCGCCAGCAGCGCCTCCCCGGACGCCACCACGCGTACACCCTCGGCGAGTTGCCGGGCCGAGGCGTCCTTCAGCAGGAACCCGGAAGCCCCGGCCCGCAGGGCCTGGTACACGTACTCGTCGAGATCGAAGGTCGTCAGGACCAGCACCTTCGCGTCCGTGTCCGCGGCGACGATCTCCCGGGTCGCCTCCAGCCCGTTCATCACCGGCATCCGGATGTCCATCAGCACCACGTCCGGCCGCAGCGCCGCGACACGGTCGATGGCCTCGCGGCCGTCGACGGCCTCCCCGACGACCTCGATCCCGTCCATCGCGTTCAGCAGGACGGAGAAGCCCTCCCGGACCATCATCTGGTCGTCGACGATGAGCACCCTGATCGTCATGCCGGGGCCTGCACCGTGTCCCGGGCCGGCTCCTGCCGCCCCCGCACCGGTATGAACACCGCCACCTCGTACCCTCCTGCTTCCGTTGTGCCGGCCGTCATCTCCCCCTCCAGCATGGCCACGCGCTCCCGCATCCCCGTGATCCCGTGCCCGGCGCCGGGCGAGGGCCGCACGTCCCCGGTCGGCTTCCCGTTGACCACCCGTATGCCGAGCCCGCCCAGTACATAGCTGACCTCGACCTCGGCCGCCGCCCCCGGGGCGTGGCGCAGCGTGTTGCTCAGCGCCTCCTGGACGATCCGGTACGCCGACAGCTCGACGCCCTGCGGCAGTTCCCGCACCGCGCCCGTCACCGTCTTCTCCACGCTCAGCCCGGCCTCGCGCACATTGGCCAGCAGCCCTTCCAGCGAGGCCAGCGTCGGCTGCGGCGCGTCGGGCGCCTCGTAGTCCGCGGAGCGGACCACGCCCAGCACCCGGCGCAGCTCCGTCAGCGCCGCCACCGCGTTCTCCCGGATCGTCGCGAACGCGGCCTCCAGCTCCGGCGGCGGGTTCTTCACCCGGTAGGGCGCGGCCTCCGCCTGGATCGCCACCACCGACATGTGGTGCGCCACCACGTCGTGCAGCTCGCGCGCGATCGTCGTGCGCTCCTCCAGCAGGGTGCGCCGGTCCCGCTCGACAGCCGTGACCTCCTGCTGCGCGCTGACCTCCTCGGCGGCGTCCCTGCGGACGTGGCGGACCGTCACCACCAGCAGGGACACGGCCAGCAGGAAGGCCATCGGCGCCACATGGTCCGGCTCGCCCAGCCCGAGCAGGGCGGGGATCACCATCCCGACCAGCAGAGTGATCAGCCACATCCAGCCGGCGGCCCGGGGCCGGGTCCGCATCGCCACAACGGTCACCACGAACAGGTACATGACGAAGGCGCCCGGCGACCGGGGCCATACGCCCACGTCCGCGCCGGCCAGTGAGAGCGCCTCGGTGGCCAACAGCGCCGCCCAGAACGCCCCCACGGGCCGGACCAGCGTCATCAGGACCGGAGCAGCCGCCACCAGTCCCACCACGAGACTGCCGAGCGCCCAGTCGGTGCCGCTGCCGGTCGAGGCGAGCAGCAGCACGAACAAGGCCACCGCCCCCACCACGGCATGCGGCAGGTGCGCCGACCGCCTGCGTATCCGCTGCGGGAGCCAGCGCACGAGCAGGCCGTCCGTGCGCATCGGCGGCAGCGGCCGGTACGCGAACGCATCCGTCACCAGGTCCTCGCGCAGGCCCTGCATCAGGTCGGTAACCAGCCGGAACTCGGGGGACCGGGGCGACGCCCCGGACGTGGTCGTCTCGGTCATGCCACCACGGTAGGCCGCCCTCCCCATCGTCCGCGTCGCCGCCGAAGGGGATCTGCGGGCCTCCCTCTCAGGTACTACGCGCTGCCCTCAGTAGCCCGCCGGACGGACCAGACCCGACTCGTACGCGAACACCGCCGCCTGCGTGCGGTCGCGCAGCCCCAGCTTCACCAGGATCCGGCCCACGTGGCTCTTCACCGTCTGCTCGGCGACCACCAGCCGCGCCGCGATCTCCGCATTGGACAGGCCCTGCGCGATCAGCGCCAGCACCTCGGTCTCCCGCTCCGTCAGCTCCCCGATCCGCGCCTTCGACGGTGCCCGCGGCGCCCCCAGCCGGGAGAACTCGGTGATCAGCCGCTTGGTGATGTTCGGGGACAGCAGCGCCTCCCCGGCCGCCACCACGCGCACCGCCTCCGCGAGCTGGTCGGCCGAGGCGTCCTTCAACAGGAAGCCGGAAGCCCCGGCGCGCAGCGCCTCGTACACGTACTCGTCGAGGTCGAAGGTGGTCAGTACCAGCACCTTCACGGCGGAGCCCGTGGCCGCGGTGATCGCGGACGTCGCCTCGATGCCGCCCATGCCGGGCATGCGGATGTCCATCAGGACGACGTCCGGCCCCAGTTCGGCGGTCCTCGCCACCGCGTCGGCGCCGTCCACGGCCTGCCCGACGACCTCTATGTCCGGCTGCGCGTTCAGGAGGACGGTGAAACCCTGCCGGACCATCATCTGGTCGTCGGCGATCATCACCCGGATCGGGTCGGCCGGCGTCGTCATCGTTCTGTTCAGTCCCTCTTCGTCGCGGGGTCCATGGGCAGCACGGCACTCACCTCGTACCCTCCGCCGGGCCGCGGACCGGCGGCCAGCTCGCCCCCCAGCATGCCCGCCCGCTCCCGCATGCCGAGCAGCCCGTGCCCCGCCCCCTGCGAGGGCGGTACCGGGCGGGTGGGGGCGGTGTTGGCGATGCACAGGTGCAACTCGTCCGGCCCGTACGCGATCCCCACCTCGACCTGTGAACCGGGCGCGTGGCGCAGGCAATTGCTCAGCGCCTCCTGCACGATGCGGTAGGCGGTCAGCTCGACGCCCGGGGTCAGCGGCCGCCGTATCCCCGCGATCTCGGTGGTGACGGTCAGGCCCGCGCCGCGCACGTTGTCGACGAGACCGTCCAGTTCGGCGAGCGTGGGCTGCGGGTGGTGGGGGTCGGCCGGGTCGTCGGGATGCTCGGAACGCAGCACGCCCAGCACCCGGCGCAGCTCCGTCAACGCCTCCAGCGCGTTCTCCCGGATGCCCGCCAGGTTCTCCTTGAGCTCCTCGGAGGGGTTCTCGACCAGGTGCGGGGCGACCTGCGCCTGGATGGAGATCACCGACATGTGGTGGGCGACGACGTCGTGCAGTTCGCGGGCGATGCGGCTGCGCTCTTCCAGCAGGGTGCGCTGGGCGCGCTCCTCCTCGGTGAGCGTCTCCTGCTCGACGAGCTTGGTGCGGGCCAGCCGGGTCGCGCGCAGGGCGTGCCCGAGCACGCCGACGAAGCCGAAGAGCAGCGCCACGGAGAGGACGGTGCTCTGGCCCTGCCCCGGCTTGAAGAGGAGCTCGGCGAGGCCGGTGAGGCCGACGGACAGGCCGGTGACGGCAACGGTGACCCGGGGCGGTACGCGCAGCGCGACCAGCAGCAGCACCACGGCGAACGCGAAGAATCCACTGGGCGGCCACGGCCAGCTCTGCCCGGCTCCGACCCGGTCGTGGATCTGTGCGGCGACCAGCGTCGCCGCCAGCAGGCCGAGCCACCACCCGGCGAGCGGCCGGAACATCGCGAGCAGGATCGACGCACCCGTCGCCAGTGCCCCCGCCAGCGGGTGGCCGCCGGTGACCCCGTACTCGTTGTCCATCTGCTCGGCGGTGAGGAAGGCGGAGAAGATCCCGACGTAGCCGATCACGAAGTGCGGCAGCCAGGCCAGCCATCGGGGCCGGGACAGCCCGGGCAGTGGGTCCCACGCGACGGTGAACATATCCAGGGCGAGGGTCCGCAGCAGGGCTCCCGGGCGCGAGGCGGTCGGGGTTGTGGATGTGGGGTCGCTCCGGTCGTTCACGGCGTCCAGCCTAGGCATGGGTGATCACCTCTTCGGCTGCCGGCCGCCCGGCGGCGGGGACGGCGGAGCCCGCGACCGTCCGGGAAGGGGTGCCGGTGCCCCGCCGGGGCCGCCTGGCCTGTTCGTACGCGCGGAACGCGGTCCAGCACACGGCCAGCGCGGCGGCGAAGACCGGGAGCCACAGCAGCCGGGCAGGTATCCACAGCGGCGAGTCGGGGAGGGTGTGCAGCCCGGGCAGGTCGGCGGGGGCCAGCATGCCGAGCGTGGTGACGGCCATCATCGCGGTCTGGTGCCACAGGAAGATCGTCATCGCGGACAGGTTCGCCAGAGCCACCGCCGCCCATACGCGGGGCCGCCGCACGGCCCGCCCCACCGGCCCCCGCAACAGCAGGGCCAGCCCGCACTGGGCGAGGCCGAAGGCAGCCGCGGCCAGGGTCGGCGGGTTCAGGTTCGACACCTCCGCCCCCGGAACACCGACCATGGACGCCGGGTATCCGCCCCACAGGACCAGCGCGGCGGTACCGGCCGCGCCGCCGCCCAGGAGCAGCACGGCCGGAGTGCGCCGGTCGAAGGCGCCCCGGGACCAGGCGGCGCCCAGCGCGTAGGGGACGAGCCAGCCGGCGGCCACGTTGACCCAGCCGACCCACTCGGGCCCGCCGAGCCCGAACCGCCACGCGTCGACGCCCGCCACCACGGCCAGCGGCCACAGCGGGTTGAGTCGGGCCACGAGCGGGGTGGCGGCGGTGAGCACGGCGAAGACGAGGAGGAACCACAGCGGGGAGAGGACGAGCCGGAGCAAGGCGTGCACGGTCTGCTGCTCCGCCCCGCCGAGCAGCATCCCGGCCGCGGCGACGGCCCACACGGCCAGCACTGCGGCGACCGGCCGGAACAGCCGGGACAGGCGCTGCCCGACCCAGGCGCCGTACGACACCCCGCGCTCCCGCGCCGCCGCATGGCCGCGGGCCGCGACATGCCCGCCGACCAGGAAGAACACGGCCAGCGTCTGGAGCACCCAGGACACCGGTGCCAGCCACGGCATACGGGACAGCGGGCTGGCGGTGCTCAGGCCGCCGTCGGCGGTGGTGGTCAGCGCGGTGACCAGCCAGTGCCCCAGCACCACCCCGAGGATGGCGAAGGCCCGCAGCGTGTCCACGGTCCGGTCCCGGCCGGCGGGCGTGGCCGCGTCCACGCGGTCGGCGAGGACGGACCAGCGGGCGCGGACCTTACGCACGGGGGGCCTCCGGAGTGCCGAGGACGATGCGGGCCAGGCTGTTGAGGGACGTGGTCCCGGGCTTCAGGTAGTCGCTGTGGCCGCCCGGCCCGGCCGCGAACGCCCGGGCGCCGAAGGCGGGGGCGACGGGATCGGTGCCGAAACCGACCGCGCCGACGCGGACGTGCGGGACCCGCCCGATCCAGTCGTCGCCACCGCGGCCGGCCCAGACCCGGGCACCGGTGGGCAGTTCGGCGGCGGAGGCCGCGCCCGTGCCCGGGCTGCCGAACAGGGCGATATCGCCGACCTTGGGCCCGGTGGCGGTACGGGCGCAGACCACCGAGCCGTAGGAGTGGCACAGGAGTGAGAGCCGGGCATCGGGGATGGAGAGCTGCTCCAAGCGGCGGAGGAACGGCGCCAGTTCGGCTGCGGCCTCCTGCGCCCGCTCGGCGGTGAGCACGGTCGCGCTGACGGTGCCGGGCGTGTCGTACCCGAGCCAGGCCACCACGGCGGAGCGGGTGTGCTCGGCCTGCAGACGCTGCTGCAGGGTGACCGCCCCGGACCGGAACCGCTGGTAGGTGTCCAGGGTGGTGTCGGAGCCGGGTACCAGGACGGTGATCCGGTCGGCGGTCTCCAGATCGCCGAACACTTCGACGGCGCGCCCTCTGCCCCGGCCGTCGAAGGCGAGGAACCGGGCGGTTCCCTCCGCCTCCATGGCGTGGAGCCGGTCTGCGCGGCCGGTACGGCCGGCGTCCCGGGCCATGCGGGCGGCCCCGGCGAGGTTGGCGAGGTTCGCGGCGTACACCTCCCGGGGCGCGGCCCCTTCGGCGAGCGCCACCGGTATCGGCGCCGGCACGTCCGGGGAGGCGGCGGCGGACACGGGGACGGCCACGGCCGCGGCGACGAGGCCCGCCAGCAGGGTGCGGCGCAGACGGCCACCCAGGCGGCCACCCAGACGGCCAGTGGTGCGGCGTCCTCCAGAGCCTTCTCCGGGGCGTCCTTCGAGGCGGGTCATGGCGGTCCCCTGCTCCTTCGCTGGCCGGCGCGCGGCGCCCATCGGCTCCTCCGAGCGGCCTGCGGTCGGCGGGCGGCTCTTCTGCGCTTTCTGGTATCGAAGTTAGAAATCGGAGCGCCTGGTCGGCGTCCCGCTGGGGAGCCGCCTTCGCGAATAGCTCTCAGGTATGACAGGGGCAACCTGAGAGCCAGGAAAGGCGGTTCGGGAGGCGGGGGCTGATCATCCCCGGGGCTGCAACCCCGAGACGGGCATGCACATCCCGCCGCACGTCGCGGATGTGACACCGAGCGTCTTCTGCGGCGGCCGGGACGAGCAGGGAGGCGGCCCGGAGACAGTCGCTACGGTGGCGGGCGTGATCGACAACGACTGGCGCAACGACCGCATAGGCAGCGCGCACCGCGGTGAGAACCCGACCGTGCTGCGCCGCCTCGACCAGAGCTTCGCCGTGATCGGGGACCGGCAGTTCCTCCCCGGGTACTCGGTGCTGCTGACCGACGACCCGTCGGCGACCCGGCTCTCCGACCTGCCACGAGCGCGCAGGACCGCGTACCTCGGCGACATGGAGCGGCTCGCCGAGGCCGTCGAGCGGGCCTGTCGGCGGCTCGACCCGGCCTTCCGCCGGGTGAACATCGAGATCCTGGGCAACAAGGACCCCTACCTCCACGCCCACATCTGGCCCCGCTACGACTGGGAGCCCGCCGACCTGGTCCAACTGCCCGTCTGGCTGTACGAGGAGCAGTACTGGAGGAGCAGCGGGTACGAACTCGGCCCCCGGCACGACGGGCTGCGCACGGCCATCGGCGAGGAGCTCGACCGGCTGGGCGGCGGCGCGGCCGGCTGACCGGAGGTGCGGACCGGGCGGGCCGCGCCGGGCCGGGGCCTACGGGGTGGTTGCCACCCGGATGCCGAAGCCGATCAGGACCACCCCGGTCACCCGGTCCAGCGCCCGGCGCACGCGCGGCCTGCCGAAGAACCGCCGGGCGCGGGACAGGACGTACACGTACGTGCTCAGCCAGGCCACCGTCAGCAGGACGTGCAGCAGCACCAGCAAGGCCATGCCCGCCGCCGGGCGCAGGCCGGACGGGGCGAGGGCGGGCAGCAGGCCGGTGTAGAACACGGCGATCTTGGGGTTGAGGGCGTTGCTGACGAGGCCGGTCCGCCAGGCGTCGGCGGCGGCGGACCGGCTGTCGGTGCTGTCGGTGCCCTCGCGGGCGTCGGAGTCGGTCGGGGCCTCGGAGGCGGGAGCCGCGCCCGGCCGGCGCAGGGACTGGACGCCGAGGAAGCAGAGGTAGGCGGCGCCCGCGAGCTTCACCACGAGGTACACCTCGGCCGAGGCGGCGAGCAGCGCGGCCAGGCCGGCCACGGTGAGCACGCCCCACAGGAGCAGGCCCGCGGTGATCCCGGCCACGGTGCGCAGGCCGTCGGCGCGGCCGCGGGCGACGGCACGCCTGGTCACGATGGCCATGTCGGGGCCGGGGACGAGGGTCAGGAGTGCCAGGACGCCGGTCGCGGTGAGGAGTTGCGTGAGCACGCGGCTCAGTCTGCCACCAGGCCGCGGGCGCCGAGGATGTCGCGAGTGGGCCGCTGCGCGGGGCCTTCTTCCCGGCCCGCCGTGCCCCCGTCCCC
>NZ_JACBGN010000187.1 GCF_013401435.1 Streptomyces sp. BR123 | reverse complement strand
CACCCGCCCCGGCCCTCAGCGGACGATCTTGAAGCCGAAGACGTAGGTGCCCAGAGCGGCGGAGGTGTCGATGAACATGCGCAGCATCATCTCGGTCGCCCGGGCGGTGCGGATGCCGCCGAGGTCGAGGACGTCCTGCCAGCCGAGGGCCTTCAGCAGGTCGGTCACCACTTCCTTCGCGGCGGTGTCGTCCCCGCTGACGAAGACCGTGTGGTCGCCGTTGCCGACGGAGGCCGGGTCCGGCATGACGTCGGCGACAAGGGTGTTGAAGGTCTTGACCACGCGGGCCTGCGGCAGCGCCCGCTGGAGCTGCTCGCCGAGGCTGTCGGTGTTGACGGGGTCGAGGACGGCCTCGGGGTCGGGATCGGACCAGTTGTAGGGACTGGAGACGTCCATGACGACCCGGCCCGCGAGGAGGTCGGCGAGGGGGGTGAGTGCGGCGACGCAGGAGGGCCCGTCGATCGCGTTCACCACGAGGTCGGCGCCCGGCACCGCCCCCTCGAAGGTACGCAGGTCCAACTCCGGGCAGCGGGCGGCAAGCTGCACGTAGGCAGGGTTGCCGGCCAGGGTGGCGCCGGGGTCGCGGGTGCCGACGGTCACCTCGTGTCCCAGGGCGAGGAAGGCGGGGGCGAGGGCGCGGCACACACCGCCCGTCCCGAGCACAGCGATCTTCATCGGTCGGGTCCTCCCCCGGTGCGGTCCGCGTAGACGAAGATCATATCGACCGCTTGTCCCGCCCTGCCGGGTCCGGGTGTTGCGGGAGCGCGAGGACCGTTTCGATCCGGGCGCGGATCTCCTCGTCCTGGACGAACGCGCGGTAGTCGCCGTACGCCGTCAGTCTGCGGCCCGGAGGGCCGTCAGGGCCTCCCGGACCGGCCGGGAGTCGAGGTGGCCGCGTCGGTGATCCGGCCCTGCTGCAGCAGGAGTGCCTGAAGGTCGCCCTGCGCCCGTTCGACCGCGTCGTGCTGGGTGGCGGCGTCCGCCCGCGCGATCCGGCGCAGCACCTTCGGTAGGTCCGCGGTCGGCCGGTCCGGCCATGCCGACTCCAAACCGTGCCAGTCCACCGAGTCCAGTCCCTGCAACAGACTTCCCCCACGCGGTTCGCGGGCCCGTCCCGCATCCGGGATCAGGCCGCGGCCCTCCAGTAGCCCAGGCTGTTGACGCGCTGTTTGGGCAGGCCGAGGTCCTTGCGGAGGTAGCCGCTGAGGGTGCGGGTGGTCGCCGTGTCGCAGGCCAGCCACACGTACGCCGACTCCGGGTCGGACGCCAGGGCGGGCAGTTCGGCGCGGATCCGCTCGACGAGGGCGGTGCCGTCGCCGGAGCGGGGGACGCGCCGGATCTCGTGGCGGTCGGGGTCGAGCCGCACCGGCAGGTCGGTGTCGGCCTCGTGCTGGGTCTCGAACCAGATGGTGGCCGGGAGCTGCGGGTAGGCGTCCAGCAGGGAGTTGATGGCGGGGAGGGAGGCCGGATCGCCGATCACCAGCAGCCGCTCGGGGGCCGGTGCGGGAGCGGTGAAGCCGGTGCCCTGCACGGTGGCCTCGATGGTGTCGCCGGGGTTGGCGTTGCGCGCCCAGTCGCTCGCGACGCCGTCGTGCAAGGCGAACTCCAGGGCGAACGTGCCCTCCTCGGCAACGGGGTCGACCAGGGTGTAGGCGCGCTGGTGGGGCTTGCCGTCGTCGTCGAACCACAGGCGGACCCACATCGTCGGGTGCAGGGAGTCCCCCGCGGCCGCGAGCAGCCCGCCGTCGGTGAACCAGACCCGGCGGTAGTGCGGGGTGACCTGTTCGGCTCCCGTGACGGTGAACGTGAAGTCCTTGCCCCGCAGCAGCTTGAGGACCACGCCCTCCCAACCCTTGGCGACGCCCACGTCCGCCCCTTCCCCTGAACCCCGATACAGTAAGGCCAGCCTAACCTAATGCAACTGGGCGGCTCTGTGTACACGCCCGCAATCCGACACGAAGGAACGGAACACCGTATGAGACCCGACTCCACCGCCCTCGTTCCCCCGCGCGCGGACGTCTGCACCGAGACCGTGGAAGGCTTCGGCACCGTCCGTTTCACCCCGGTCGACCCCGCGGCGGACTCCGCCGTGCTGCACTCCTGGGTCGTCGAGGAGCGCGCATCGTTCTGGGGCATGAACGGCGCGAGCCGTGAACTGGTCCAGGAGATCTACGAGGACGTGGACCGCCGCGACACCCACCACGCCTTCATGGTCCGGCTGGACGACGAGCCGGTGGCGCTGTTCCAGACGTACCGTCCGGAGGAGGACCGGGTCAGCGAGTGTTACGAGGTGCGGGAGGGCGACTCGGGCGTCCACCTGATGCTGGCCCCGCCGGCGGCCGGCCGGCCGCGCCCCGGTTTCAGCGGCACCCTGGTCGGGTCGCTCATCCGCTTCGCGTTCCGCGACCCGGCCGTGCGGCGGCTGGTGGCCGAGCCCGACGCCCGCAACGACAAGGCCCTCGCGATGCTGGACCGGCTCGGCTTCGTCCGCCACGGGGAGATCACCCTGCCGGAGATCGACCTGCCCGAGGTGTACCTCCCCGAGAAGCGGGCCGTGCTCGCCTTCCTCGACCGCCCCGAGGTGCCGTAGGCGCCCGCCCCCGGCACCGTGCTCCCGCAGTAGCCGCCGGCTCCCTCCTCCGCTCCGGCTTGTCGTTCACCGCGGTCCGCGGCGGCGTGCCGTACGGTGGCCGGGCCGTATCGGTGTGCCGCGGGCGCGGCCCCGGCAGAGGCGTGGAGGTGCCGTGGGACGGGTCGGCGACACCGGACCGGCGGACCCCGGAAGCAGTGCGGGTCCGGGGCGCCGACGGTTGCTGGAACTCGCGGCGGCCCTCGCCGTGACGGCGACCACCGCGGCCACGGCGTCCGCGGCGTCCCGGCCCGCGGCCGCGGCGGGCGGCGGCGGTCGGGGGTGCCTCGACGTACGCGCCGAGAACCTGCGGCCCGGCGACGCCGCCTGGCGGATCACCAGGGCCGGGGCAGCCCGCGCGATCGAGGGCTTCGCCGACCGCGCCTCGGTGCTCGCGGGCGAGCCGCTCCCGCTGCGGGTGTCGACGACGGCGGCCTCCTACACCGTCTCGGCGTACCGCATGGGCTGGTACGGCGGCACCCGGGCCCGCCTGGTGTGGCGTTCGCCCGTGCTGCCCGGGCTGCTCCAGCCGCCGGCCCGGGTCGATCCGGCCACGCGCAGGGCGTGGACCGACTGGCAGCAGACCGCCGAGGTCGACACCGCCGACTGGCCGGAGGGCAGCTATCTGCTGCGGCTGGACACCGCGGGCGGCGCCGAGCGCGCCCAGCGGTACGTGCCGCTGACGGTGCGGTCCGCGTCGGCGGCGGGCCGGATGCTGCTGGTCAACGCGGTCGCCACCTGGCAGGCGTACAACCGGTGGGGCGGGGCCGACCTGTACAAGGGCACGACGGGCAAGAAGGCTTCACGCTCGCTCGCGGTCTCCTTCGACCGGCCGTACCAGAACGCGCACGGCGCGGGCCTGTTCCTGACCTACGAGGCGCCGCTGGTCGCACTGGCGGAGCGGATGGGGCTGCCGCTCGCCTACGCGACGGGGATCGACGTGGCGCACGACCGCCGGCTGCTGTACGGGGCGGTGGCGCTGCTGTCGCCGGGCCACGACGAGTACTGGAGCCCGGATCAGCGCCTCCACACCGCCATGGCCCGGGACGCCGGCATGAACCTGGCGGTGTTCGGGGCGAACTGCTGCTACCGGCGCGTCCGGTTCGAGGATTCCGCGGTCGGCGCGTACCGGACCGTCGTCTGCTACAAGGAGGACTACGCCCTCGATCCGGGCTTCCGGGGCGGCCTGCCGCCGACCAACGACTTCCGGCGGGCGCCGGCCCCGGAACCCGAGAGCAGCCTGCTGGGCGTGATCTACGACGGGTACCCGGTCGACGCACCCTGTGTGGTGACCCATCCGGGCCACTGGCTTCTGGCGGGCACCGGCGCCGCGCAGGGCGACGCGTTCCCGCACCTGGTGGGCGTCGAGTACGACCGGATCGACCTCAGGTACCCCACACCGCGGCCGGTCGAGGTGCTGGCGCACTCGCCGGTGGTGTGCAAGGGGCGGCACTCGTACGCGGACACGGTGTACGCGTCCCTGCCCTCCGGAGCCGGCCTGTTCGCGACGGGCACCATGCGCTGGGTGGAGGCGCTGGACGCATCGGGGCCCGGCGGCGGGAAGGCCAACCACGGACTGGACCACCGCGCCGGGGCGTTCACGCGGACCGTCACCGAGAACGTGCTGCGGGCGTTCGCCGCGGGCCCGGCGGGGCGGGCGCGGCCCGCGGTGGACAACGTGTCGCTCCATTACGGTGTTGACGGCTCCCCGACAGGAGCAGCCTCCGGCGTGTAGCCGGGGCCCGGACGGCCGGGGCCGCTAGCGTTCGGCGTCCGATCCGCCGACCGGCGAGATGCCGGCCCGTCGGTCCGCCCGGCCCTGGGAGTAGGCGTTGCTCCGTCTTGCCACTGCGCTGACCCTGCTGACGACGCTGGTTTCGGGTGCGGCCTGGGCCGGTCCGCCGTCGCCCGCCGACCGTGCCGCGCCGGGCAGCGGGACGAACGTCCTGGTCGTCGGTGTCGACAGCCGCACCGGCCTGTCGAAGGCGGAGAAGGACCGGCTGCACGTCGGGGGCGCGGGGTGCAACTGCACCGACGTGATGATGCTGGTGCACCTGTCGCAGGACACCCGCCGAGCCAGCATCGTGTCGATCCCGCGCGACTCGTACGTGGAGTACGCCGACGGCGCCGGCGTCCTCGGCAAGATCAACGGCGCATACGCGCGCGGCCGCGGGCCCCTGACGGTCAAGACCGTCGAGAAGGCGACCGGCCTGCACATCCACCACTACCTCGAAACCGGGTTCACCGGCTTCGAACAGGCCGTCAACGGGCTGGGCGGCGCGGCCCTGTGCACGGACAGACCGCTCAAGGACGAGAACTCCGGCCTCGACCTGACGCCGGGCATGCACCACGCCGACGGGAACGGCGCCCTGCGCTACGTCCGCGCCCGGCACATCGAGCGCCCGGGCGACCTCGGCCGCGTACGGCGCCAGCAGCGCACCGTCTCGGACCTGCTGACCCGCCTGACCGTCGAGGGCGCCCTGGCCGATCCCCTCGCCGCGGCCGCCACCGCACGCACCCTGCTCACATCGGTACGCACCGACAGCGGCACCGACCTGGCCGACCTGGTCCGCCTGGGCACCGCCTTCGGACGGCTGCACCCGGAGCGGACCGAGTTCGCGACCGTTCCCATCAAGACCTTCGACCACCGGGTCCCCGGCGTCGGGTCGACCCTGCTGTGGCACGGGGAACGCTCCCGCGCGCTGTGGGCGGCCCTGGCCGCGGACCGGCCGATCACGGGCGACCGGCGCATCCAGCCCGTCCCCGAGACCCCGGTGCCGACCAACCCCGCCGGGATCAAGGTGCGGGTGGACGATGCAGTCGTGGCGGCGGCCCTGTCGGCCGGCGGGTTCGTCGTCACCGGCACCTCGGCCACGGCGCCGAAGGCCCGCCCGGCGGGCCCGCCGATGATCCGGTACGCGCCCGGGCGGGAGAGCGACGCGGCCACCCTCGCGGCGGCCCTGCCGGGCGCCCGCCGGCAGGTCGTGCCCGGCCACGACGCGTACCTGGACGTGGCCGTCGGCGCCCGCACCGTCACCGTCAGGCAGGTCACCTACGACCGGAACGTCGCCGAGGGCGCCCCGGTCACGGCCGACCGCCTCGGCTGCCTCACCGCCCGGTGAGCCGGCTCGCGTCCCGGCTCGCGTCCCGGCTCGCGTCCCGGCTCGCGTCCGGGGTCAGCGCCCGCCGGGTGCGGCCTCGGCCGGCGGGAGGGCCGACTCGGGACGGTATCGGAGCATCGCGGTGCGGACCTGCTCCAGGTAGGGCCGGATGGCCTCCAGTTCGGCGCCCTGCCGCTGCACCTTCCACGTGGTCGTGCGGTAGGCGGCGGCGAGGTTGAGGGCGGGGTCACCGGGAACGCCTTCGAGTTCGGGGGCGAGGGCGCAGAGCATCCTGCCCATGGCGGGGATCGAGTCCTCGGGGCTGAACGGCGGCTTCGGGACGGTGTGCTGCCGGTCCGGCGGCAGGTAGTACCGCAGGACGCGGGGCGTCCAGCGGGCAATGCCGTACTCGTCCTTGGCCGGGTCGCTGAGCTCGGGGTCGAACCCGCTCTCGGCCTTGAGCATGGCCGCCACCAGCACCGGAGTGACCTGCGGGACGTGGCAGGTGGTGCCCGCCTCCACGATCAGGGCCCGGTAGCGCTCCGGGATGTCGGTGTCGGTGCGCAGCCGTCGGCCGTCGTCGGAGAACCGGGTGTCCGCCGACAGGTTCGCGGCCGCGGTGTGCGTTCCGTCCGAGGCGGGAGCGGTGGTCTTCCGGGGGCGGCCGGCGTCTCCGGCGGCGAACGCGCCGAGCGTCAGGAGGACGGCCAGGAGGACGGGGCCGGCCTCGCGGCGCCGCCGCCAGGGCGCCGGCCGACGCGGCCTGTCGGGCGTACGGCGCCGGGGCGCGGCCTCGGCCGACGGGCGGTCCGCGTCAGCGGGGGTGGCCGTGGCCGCGACGGCCCGGCCCGGAACCGGAACCACGGTGACCGGGCCCGGATCCGGGGATGCGGCGGCCGGGGCGGGTGACGCGGCGGCCGGGGCAGGATCCTGGTCCGAGGACGCGGGGGCCGGTTCCGTGCCCGGCGCCGGATCGAGGCACGGAAGTGCCGGGGCCGGCGACGGGGCGGTGATGAGGCGGTGCGTGGCGATGCGTCGCTGTTCCCATTCCTCCGCGTCGCCTCCGCAGGCGTTGACGAAGGCGGCCAGCACGGCGGCGCCGGGCAGGCGTCTGCCCGCCGCGGCCTCGGCCAGCGTGGAGGCGGAGTAGTGGGCTCGGGTGGCCAGCCTGCGGTAGGGCGGGCTCCCGGCATGCCGCCGCAGTTCCCGCAAGTCGTACGCGAACCGGGCCAAGGGGTCCCGGCCGGGGTCGAGCGGCTGTTCCTGGCGTCCCATGTCTCGTTCCTCCTCGTCCGTGGGCCGCTGGTGGCGAGGCGGCGGGCGCCGGGATGTCCGGCGATTGTCCGGGATCCGTTCGGCAGGGTCACCGCGCCGGGACACGGACGGCGATGGCCGTTTGAATGGCCACGGATCACATCCGGGCGTGGGGGTGTACGGCCGCAGCCACCGGGAACTCATCCAACCCGCACGGGGGTGCGGTGAGGACGCTTTCCCCCGTGTGCGGGCTGTGCGGTGTTTCACAGACCTTCAGGTCAGCGTGGCCGTGGGGTCCCTTGCCAAGGGGGCCGGGCTGCGCCGCATGCCTCGTGCACGGCCGGCCGGGCCGGCACCGACCGGCGACCCATGGCCGGATGTGATCACTCCCTCTCCCACCACCAAGGAGGAAGACATGTCTTCGACCGCACGCCAGGTCCGGTTCTCCGCGCTGGCCGGCGCCGTCTGCGCCGTGGTGCTCACGCTGTCCTTACCGACCGGGGCCCATGCCGCCCCGGCTCCCGCCCAGGCCTCCTCCCCCACCGCCGACGACCACCCCGCCACGCTTGCGGCACTCAAGACGTTCCAGTCGCACGCCGGCCCGGGGGCCGCCGTCCGTGCCGGCGACAGCGCCGGCTCCTGGGACCTCTCCGTCGGCACGGGAACCATCAACACCAGCCGGCCGATCCAGCCGGGGGAGCACTACCGCGTCGGCAGCCAGAGCAAGGTCTTCACCGCGGTGGCCGTCCTGCAGCTGGTCGACGAGGGCGAGGTCGCCCTCGACACGCCGATCGAGCGGTACCTGCCGGGCGTGGTCGCCGGGAACGGCCACAACGGCAGCGTCGTCACGGTGCGCCAACTGCTACAGCACACCAGCGGGATCCCGGTCAACAACGCGCCCGCCCCGCGGGCCGATCCGGACGGCACGTACAGCCTGGCCGCGCTCGTCGAGGACGGGCTGCGCCGGCCGTCGGCCTCTGTTCCGGGCACGAAGTTCGAGTACTCCAACACCAATTACGAGATCCTCGGCATGCTCCTCGAGAAGGTGACGGGCCTGCGCGCCCACGAGGTGATCACCCGCCGCGTCATCGAGCCGCTCGGTCTGACGCAGACCCGTTTCCCGGCGCCCGGCGACCGGAGCCTGCCCACCCCGGCCGTACGCGGGTACCACGGCATCCGGGTGGGCTCGTTCTTCTTCTGGACCGACGTGCTGCCCTTCGAACCGTCCTCCTTCAGCACCGCCGGCGCGGTGATCTCCACCCAGCGGGACCTCGCCGCCTTCTACCGCGCGCTGCTCGGCGGCAGGCTGATGTCGCCGGCGTCCCTGGCGGAGATGAAGCGTGCGGTCGACGTCGGCGACCCGGCATCCGGGTGGGGGTACGGGCTCGGCCTCATCCGGCAGCCGCTTCCGTGCGGGGGCGTGGCCTGGGGGCACAACGGCATGCTGCCGGGCTACTACACGCAGACGCTGGTCACCGAGGACGGCCGGCACGCTGCGGTCGTGACCAACGCCCACCTCACCACCAACATCCCCGCGGCGCAGATGGAGCAGCTGCTGAACTCGGCGCTGTGCGAGGGGAAGTGACCCCCGGGGCCTGAGGGGTTTCGCCGGCCGCCACGGCGACACCGCGGGATAAAGGGGACTAAGATGAAGATCGCAGGGCCCGGGTACCGTTTCCCCCGTCGGTATCCGGGCCCTGCATGTCTTGTGGACGGCGCGGACGTGGACGGCGCAGAGGGGCTCCGGGGTGCCCGGGGCCCCTCTGCCGCGTCGTACGGGCTCGCCCCGCCCCACCCCCGTGGGGGCAGAGCGAGCCCGGTCATGGGCGCCCGGTCACGCGGTGAACGCGGGCGGCTGCGCGGGCTCGGGAAGCCTTCGCGCGAGGTGCCTGGCCATGTCGACGACCGTGCGGTCGGCCAGGTAGGGGCCGATGATCTGGATGGCGAGGGGCAGGCCGTCGGCCGTCCTCCCCGCGGGCATGACGAGGGCCGGGAGCCGGACGTGGCCGGCCAGGTTCAGCCATGCCGTCTGGTCGAAGTACGGGCGCTTCTGCCCGTTGACGGTGATGAACCGGCTCGGGACCGGGGTGGACGTCTGGTCGTCGACGCAGGTGTTGGGGACGGCCGGGGTGATGAGGACGTCGTGGGCGGTGAAGTAGTCGGCCCAGTGGCCGCGCAGCTTCTCGCGTTCCTCGTTGGCGCGCAGCCAGTCCCGGTGTCGCATGGTGCGCGAGTGGAGGAAGATCCCGCTGGGGTCGTCGGCGGGGATCCGATCGGCGGCGGCGATGTCGTCGGCGAAGCCGGCGTCCGTGGCGGTGGCGCTCGCCGTCGCGAACATGAGGCGCTGGAACAGCCGGTCGCTGTCGGCGAGCCCCACGGGCCGGGTGGTGCCGTCGACGGTGGCGCCGGATGAGCGCAGGATCCCGGCGATCTCGTCGAGGAGCCGTCGGATCGTGTCGTCGACATGGCAGTAGGGGTCGTCCTGCCACAGGCCGACGCGGTAGTCCGCGAGGCGGCGGCGCCGCGGCGCCGGCAGGTCGATCCGCCACGCGGCTGCCTCGGCGGGGGCCGGTGCGGCCAGCACGTCGAGGGCGACGTCGAGGTCGTCCGGGGTCCGGGCGATCGGGCCGAGGGTGAGCATGTCGGAGCTGGACAGCCAGCCCGGCGGCCGGGGGATGTGGCCGCGGGTGGGGACGATGCCGCCGCTGGGCCGCAGTGCGTACACGCCGCAGTAGGCGGCCGGGAGGCGGAGGGAGCCGGCGAGGTCGGAGCCGAGTTCGAGGCTCGTGATGCCGGCGGCGACGGCCGCGGCGGGGCCGCCGGAGGATCCGCCCGCGGTCTTGGTGGCGTCGTGCGGGTTCTTCGTCGTGCCGAAGAGCGGGTTCGAGGTCTGCAGGTCCTGGCACATGACCGGGACGTTGGTCTTGCCGACGATGACGGCGCCGGCGGCACGCAGCCGGGCGACGGCGTCGGCGTCCTGGTCGGGGACGTGGTCGGTGAGGTCGGGTGCGCCGCAGGTGCTGCGCAGTCCCTTCGTCTCCAGGGCGTCCTTGACGGTGACGGGCAGGCCGTGGAGCGCGCCGAGCGGCTTGCCGGTCCTGGCCAGGTGGCGGTCGGCGGCGTCGGCCGCGGCGCGGGCGCCCTCGGCGTCCAGGGTGATGACGGCGTTGAGGCCGGGGTTGGTCTTCTCGATGTGCTGCAGGTACTGCTCCAGCAGGGCGCGGCTGGTGGTCGTGCGGCGGCGCAGGGCGGCGAGCTGGTCTCGGGCGGGCGCCAGGTGCAGGGGCGTGCTCGCGGTGGCGGCTGCGCGGGCGCGGGCGGCCGCGGTCATGGTGGCCATGGACGCCGCCGCGGCGACGGCGGTGGAGGCGATCAGCAGGGTGCGTCGGAGGATCACGAACGGGCTCCTGAGGTGGCGCTGCGGACTTCGGATGCGCTGCGGCGGCTCTGTGCCGCGGGAGGTCTGAAGTGCGCGGCGACGCGCTGGAGGTGCGCGAGCTCGTCCTCGGTGGTGGCGAGGGTGAGCTCGGCGTCGGCGTATTCGGCGGGGGTGTCCACGGGGTCGTCGGCCGTGTGCCGGATGAGGGCGGCGCGGATCTGGTCGGCGGTGACGGCGGCGGCGAACTCGGCGGCGCCGAGGCCTTCGCCGGCGCGGCGGGCCTCCGCCTCGGCCCGTACGGCCGGGTCGAGGTAGCGGCGCATCAGCTTCTGGCCCTGGCGGATCTCGACGCGGCGGCGCAGCAGGGGGAAGTGGGCGCTGCGGCCGCGCAGGATGTCCTGGCCCTGGCGGGTCGGGCGGCGCAGCGTGATGCCGGGGTCGGCCTGGTCGAGTGCGGACCACAGGGGGCCCAGGCGCCGGTAGCGGACGTGGGCGGTGGCCCAGTCGCGGGCGCTGCCGGCCCGCCGGGCGACGGTCGGGATGAGGTAGCCGATCTGGGTGAGGGTGGCGCCGATGTCGCCGCAGGCCCAGGCGAAGCCGTTGAGGTGGCTGACGCTGAATCCGGTCTCGGCGCCGACGACGGCGGCGATGCGGATGCCGCTGTAGCCGAGGGTGATGACGGCGCCGATGGTGACGAGGCGCAGGCTGAAGGCGATCGACGGGGTGGTGGCGGTGCGCGCGTACTTCCAGCAGGACACGGCGAGGTAGGTCTCGGCGACGCTGTACGTGCCGAAGTACAGCAGTACGTAGGCCTGGAAGACGGGGTCGTGCGCGTAGTACAGGGAGAAGTCGGTGGGCCGGGTCGTGGCCGGGGTGAGCGAGGCGAACAGCACGGCCATGGCGGTGATGACCGCTGCTGCGGCGGCGAGCAGGAGCCTGCTGCGGCGGCGGGCCCCGGAGGGGGGCTTCGACCAGTGCGCGAGGACGGTGGCCTGGAGGGCCAGGACGACGATCACGAAGCCCTGGGCGATCGGCACGACGATGTTCGGGACGCCGAGGAGGCCGTCGACGCGTACCCACACCCAGGTGAGGGAGACGGCGTAGCTGAGCGCGGAGAAGCCGTACGTGAAGGCCAGGGCGACGAGCGCCGGCTCGCGGCGGCTCCTGCCCAGGTCACGTATGAGGATGAGGAACCCCGTACCGGCGATGGCCAGGCACAGGGGGTGAAGGATGTCTTTCACGGGTCCCTGTCCGGTCAGCGCAGCAAGGTGCGGGTGATGGGGTCGGCTGCCCGGCGGGCCGCCGGGCGGGTGGTGCTCACGTGCTCCTGCAGGAGGGATCCGAGGAGTTCGGCCTCGAACTCCTCGGGCTCGTTGTAGCGGGTGCGGCCGAGGACGAGCTGGACGGTGGCCGGGTCGATGTCGGTGATGAGGCCGCCGAGGCTGCCTGCCTCGACGGAGGCGTTGCCGCGGTGGCGCTTGAGCATGTGGCCGAACTCGTGGCCCACGATGATCTCGGCGTGGGCGCGGCTGATGGCGGTGTCGTAGAACACGTAGTCCGTTTCGCCGGTGGCGAGCCACAGGCCGCACGGGGCGGAGGCGTCGAGGGAGTCGGGGTCGGCCGGGTCCGAGACGAACGGCATGAGCCGGATCGACCGGTCGAGGTAGTCCTCCATGAACGGCACCAGGTCCAGGACGCTGTCGGCCTCGGGCAGGCCGAGGCCCTCGACGAACTCCCGGTTCCGGCGCTCGACCTCGTACGCCTCGTCGGCCTTGCGGTCGTTGCCGCGGCTACGACGGCTGAGCCACATGGGGGTTCCCCTTCTCCTGGCGACGTCGGCCGCCGGTCACGGCAGTTCCCTCTCGGGGTCGGCGGGCAGGCCTTCCTCTTTGCGTACGGCTTCGAGCGCCGCCAGCACCTTGCGCTGGCCGGCGGCGGAGACGCCCATCGCGCGGAGGGCGATCTGTTCGACGCCGTTCTCCTTGAGCTTGCGCAGGATCTCGAACTGGGTGGCGACCTTCCGGGTGACCTCGTCCTCGACGAAGTAGGCTGCCTCCACGCCGAAGAAGCGGGCGAGGAGGGGGACCATGGTGATGGTCGGGGTGCGCTTGCCCGCGCGGAGCAGGCTGATGTGGGCCCGCGTGTAACTGTCCTCGCCGTACGACGAGATGGTGCGGGCCACGTGGGCGTTGGTGTATTCCTCCGCGCCCGGCGGGCGCACCCGGTCGAACAGGAAGTTGAGTCGGTCGCAGAAGGGAGCACCGGGGGCCGGAACCGGAACCGGACCCGGAACCGGAGCGGAGGCCCGGTCCGGCCGGGGTGTGTCCGGTCCGACGGGTCCGTGCGCTGATTCCGCCACGTGCCTTCTGCCTCCTTTCCGCAGGCGTAACTATAGTTGACACCCATTGCGCGTAACTATAGTTGACGATCCGTAACCCGCAAGCCTTCATCCGTATGCCCTGCCGGGTCGCACCGTCTCCGCGGCCGTTCGCGGCGTTGACTGGTCGCATGCGAAAGACTCCCCAGAAGCAGTGGCACACGGCCGGGCGCGCCCTGGCCGGTGCGGTGGTGGCATTGGCGGCCCTGTGCACGGCGGGCTGCGCGGGCGACGAATCCCCGAAGGAGGCCGTGTCCAAGGCCGCGTCGGCGGTGGCGTCCGCGGGTGCGGAGATCTCCGCGGCCGCGTCGAAGGCCGCGGACACGGCGGCTTCGGCGGCCGCGGAGGCCCAGAACAAGCTCGACCAGATCAAGGGCGGGGTGAACGCGAAGGACGCCGCCACCCTGGGGACCCCGTCCACCGACTCGGGCGGGTACACGGTGGTGCCGGTGACGGTGGACAACACCGACAGTGCGGCGAAGTCCTTCGCGGTGCAGGTGAACTTCAAGGACGACAGCGCCAACACCGTGGACGTGGCCGTGGTCACCATCGACGACGTGGGCGCCAAGGCCAAGGGCCAGGGCACGGCCCGCAGCACTCACTCCCTTTCCGGCAAGATCACCGCGGAGGTGGCGAGGGCAGTGCGCTACTGACGCGGAGTCGGGCGGCGGCCCCACACGGTGAGCATGCCGGGGGCCAGTTCGGCGAGGTCGGGCGAGGCCAGGTAGGCGAGGGCCTCGTCGAGGGTGGCGGCGTCGAGGCGGCCCGCGAGCAGGTCGGGCCGCATCCGCTCCCAGGTCTCGCTCCAGAAGGCGGCGAGGGGGCCGCCCGGGGTGAGGGGCGGGCACACCAGCTCTGCGGCGACCTCCTCCAGGCCGGCGGCGCGCAGGACGTGCGGGTGGGCGCGTACGGCCGTGACGTCGGTGCCGATGGTCTCGGACAGGGTCCGCCACATCGCGTCCAGGGTGCGGCGGTACGCGGAGTGCGGGTCGGCGGGGTCGGGGACGTCGGCGGCGTCGCTGAGGACGAGGTACCCGCCGGGGTTGAGCCGCTCGGCGAGGAGGCGGAGGATGCCGCGGCGGCCGGGCAGGTGCATGAGCACGAACCGGGCGTGGACCAGGTCGAAGGTCCCCAGGTCCGGCTCGGCGGCGAGCCGCGTGAGATCCGCTTCGCGGACGCGCAGCCGGGGACCGGCGAACGGCGCCAGGCGGCCGGTGTCGCGGTCGAGGGCGACGACCTCCTCGGCACCCGCCTCGTCGGCGAGCCAGCGGGCGACGGTTCCGGTGCCCGCGCCGGCATCCAGGCAGCGCCAGCCGGGCCCGACGCCGAGGCTGCGCAGGCGGGCCCGGGTGAGCGGGTCGTAGACGAGCGCGGCGTGGTCGATGCGCTCGCCCTCCTGGGGGTGTTCCGGGCGGAAGAGGGCCTCGCCGTACCGGCCGGGGCCCTCTTCCGGCGCATCGCCCGGGGATCCGGGAAGGTGCTCCTCGGGTACGGGTGCCACCGCGCGCTCCTTCCTCCCGGGCGCGGTACCCGCCCGGCCCTCCAGGGTGGGCGCCGGGCCGGCGGGCCGGCGGTATTGGGCCGGCCGGGGGCGTGGCCCCGGCCCGGGG
>NZ_JACBGN010000186.1 GCF_013401435.1 Streptomyces sp. BR123 | reverse complement strand
CCCCGCCCCCGCGCGCCCGTACACCCGCCCAGGCCCAGCCGACGCCGGTGACGGCACTGTCGAGGAAGCCGAGCGGGCCGAGCAGTACGCCGGGCCACCGGCGGGTTCCGTGCAGGGCCAGCGCGGCCAGCAGTACGGCGGCGAGGATCGCCAGTGTGGACGGCCAGGCGGAGTCCCGCAGCGCCGGCACCGCGAGCAGCGCCACGCAGCCGACGACCCAGACCAGGGTCCAGGGGCGGGCCTTGCGCCCGGCCGCGCGGGCGGCGGCGTACGCGGCCACCATGGCGGGCACTGCCGCGAGCAGCAGCCCGGGGCCCATGCCGTCCCCGAGGGCGGCGGCGGTGGCCAGGCCGGCGGCGGGCACGGCCGCCAGGGTGACGGTGTGGATCGGAGCTGCCTCGGCGGGCCGGATCCGCCGCCACATCGAGTCGGCCGCCTTCGCGGCGGCCGCCTCCTGGGCCTGTTGCCGACGCAGCTGGTACTGCTGGATCTGCCAGGCGTGCCAGGCGGCCGGGTCGTGCCCGGGCAGGCCGGGGGCGGTCGGCTGGGGCGGAGCCGGCGGAAGCGGAGCCGGCGGAAGCTGGGCCGGCGGAAGCTGGGCCGGCGGAAGCTGGGCCTCGGCAGGCCCGCCCGGTTTCGCCTGTTCGGCGTGGTCGGCGTTCTCTGACATCGGGTCCCTCCCATAGTGCGGAGCGGACAGCGTAGGCACGCACCACCGCGTTTTGAACACATTCAACTCACCCTTGTGGCAAGATCGCGACAATCCGTGAACGGTGGTGCGGGCTCTTTCGCCCGACTGCGAT
The DNA here is from genome assembly GCF_013401435.1 of Streptomyces sp. BR123. Classification (GTDB taxonomy): domain Bacteria; phylum Actinomycetota; class Actinomycetes; order Streptomycetales; family Streptomycetaceae; genus Streptomyces. Next base: position 13,689 of record NZ_JACBGN010000186.1, on the reverse strand, counting down.
CCGACCGCAGCGGGCCACATCGGCGGTCCCCGGGTGCAGCGGTCCATGAGGGCTGCGTCCAAGGCCGCAACCCGACTGCGACTCGGGCCCGATCTGTGCATGCAGGGCGACGGCATAACGTGCTTCCCGGGTCCTGATCGTCCCCGCCGAGGAGAAGACATGAGCACCATCGCGCCGGTATCGCTGGTCACGGGCGCCAACCGGGGAATCGGCCGGGAGACCGCGCGTCAGCTCGCCGCGCTCGGCCACACCGTCCTGCTGTGCGCCCGCCGCCTGAAGGATGCCGAACAGGCCGCCGTCAGCCTGGGCTCCGAAGTGCCCGGCGCCCTTCTGCCACACCCACTGGACGTGACCGACGACGGCAGCGTCCGTGCCCTCGCCCGCAGCGTGGAGGCGCAGTTCGAGCGCCTCGACGTCCTCGTCAACAACGCCGCCGTCAACTACGACACCACCCAGCGCGCCGTCTCCGTCAGCCTCGACGAGGTCGGCCGCACCCTGGAGACCAACCTCTTCGGCGCCTGGCGGACCGCGCAGGCGTTCCTGCCGCTGCTGCGCCGCTCGGCCCACCCCCGCCTGGTGAACGTCTCCAGCGAGTCCGGATCCCTGGAACACATGGCGGGCGGAACCCCTGCCTACGGAGTCTCGAAGGCGGCCCTCAACGCCCTCACCCGCAAGCTCGCTGACGAGCTGCGCGCCGAGCGGATCCTGGTCAATGCCGTCTGTCCGGGCTGGATCGCCACCGACATGGGCGGCCCAGGCGGAGGACCTGTCGAACAGGGCGCTGCCGGCGTCGTCTGGGCTGCCACCCTGCCCGACTCCGGCCCCACCGGCGGCTTCTTCCGGGACGGGGAACCACTGGCCTGGTAGACGTCCAGATTCCCGTCGAACAGGCGACCGTACGCCTGCGCGCCGCTGCCTTCGCAGTGGGGGCCGCCGTTGTAGCGGGCGGCCGCGAACTCCCGCATCCGTTCGCGGGTCACGTCCTTCGGCGGTACGTCGGAGAAACCGCTCTCGGCCTGGAGCCGGGCGGGGGCACTCGGAGGCGATGGAGATGTTCTTCGCCGGGTTCTTCCCCGCGCCCCCAGTGGTCGTCGACGGCGGTGTGGATGTGGCTGTGGCCGGCGCTGGCACGGTTCCTTCGGCCGGCCTGACGGCCGAGGGTCTTGTGGCCGCCGCCGTCGGGGATGTTGCCGAGCTTCTTGACGTCGACGTGGACCGGTTCGCCAGGCCGGTCCGGTTCGTGGCGGCGGCGTACGGGCTGCCGGCGGCCCGGTCCAGGTGGGACTTTCCGACTCACTCCCCTCGCGGTGGTTCGGTGGCTTCGGTCTGGTGGACGTGCAGTTCGCCGTTCATGACCGTGTAGGCGGTGGCGTGGTCGTTGGCGGTGTTGTTCATGGTGTCGGGTGCCTCAGGTTCGGCCGGCGCTCCGGCCGGTCGGTGCACCTCGACCTTGATGTCGTGGCCGGCGACGACGGGTCCGGAGGCGTCACGGCCGATCCGGATCACGTACTGGTCGCCCGAGCCGGGCTGCGACGCCATGGTGGGTTCCTCCCTCACGTGCGCTTCACGGGCTTTCATGGGATGCGTGTCAGGCTCATCGTGGTGTCGCAGGTCAGGCATTCCTGGCCCGGTACCTGCGGATAGGTGCGCGTCCAGAGCGCGCGCGAGCCGCCGCTGCTCACCGAGATCTCAGACGTGACATGGCCGACAAGCCTGCACTCCTGGTCGTAGAATCGCTCGTCGTGCGACCGGTACCTCCCGGACGATCCGGTGAATTCCATCGTGTACTGGACGCCGCATTTCGATACCTGGATCCCCAGCGTGTACACGCCGGGGGACTTCTGCTCGAACTCGGCCGTCCCGCCCCTGTCGGTCCTCCAGCGGCCGGCCAGCGCGGTCGGGGTGGGGCTCGGTCTCGCAGGTTCTCGGGTACGCGTCGTGCTGGGCACCGGAATGACCGGCAGCCTCGTGGGACTGGCGCTCCGCGACAGCCCGGCCGCTCCCGACGGGCCGTCGGGCTCGCTCCGTTCGGTGACCGCCATCGCCGCGATGACGAAGCCGACGGCGACGGCCACGACCACGAAGAACGTCGTGACCGCGGATGCCCCGGGCGCCGTCGCGGCGACTGCACCCGTCAGCGCGGCTCCGCCCTGGCCGCCTCCCGCGCTGAGGCCCACGCTGCCGAGCTGATCCGCACCCGGCGGCGCCGACGCCGGCGGGGCGGTCGCCTGTGCGGTGGGGGTCGGCAGCGCCGCCGCGGGGTCGGGGCCCGCGCCCGCCGCGGTACCGGAGCCCGCTCCGGGGTCCACAGACATGGGGGACACGTCGCCGTGGTGGTCCGGTGCGGTCGGCGTCGGCGTTGAGGCGGAGGTCGGTGGGGCGGTGAGCTGGCCGGGAGCATCCGGTCCGGAGGTGGGCGTCGTAGAGGTGGCTGCCGATGCGGACGCGTCCTGCGGCACGTAGGCGGTGCCCCCGTCGGCGGGGAGGTGCGGTGCGTCCGTTGCGGCGGCGGAACCCGATCCGCCGTCCCCCGCCGGCAGCGTCGGGTCCGGCGGCGACGGCTGCGCAGGGGCGTACTGCTGCGCTCCTTGGGCTGCCTGCACGCCTGCCGTGTCACCGAGCTGTCGCCACAGCACTGCCGCCTCCCCGAGCAGGACCCCGGCAAGCACCCGGCGTCCCGTCAAGAGCTTCCGGATGCCCTCCTCGTGGGTGAAGTAGGCCAGCGCCTGCTGGTCGCCGGACTGCCGGGCGGCGATCCGGCCGCGGTGGAGCACCCGCCCCCACGAGCCGAACCGCAGGGACCGCACCAGGCCCGGCGAAGCGGCCCAGGCGACCGATACCGCCAGGTCCGGACGCCCGGCCCGCTCCGCGAGCTCGGCCGCGATCTCCAGGGCGCGGGCATGGTCGGCGATCTGCTCGGGCCGTGTCGTACGGCGCGTCGCCCACCGGGCGAAGTAGTCGCACAGACGCTCCACCGGAAACCCCACAGGATGCCGCTCGCGCAGCACCCGCGCGGCATCCGCCGTACAGCGGTACCCGCGCTCCGTGGCCTCGGCCAGTCCCAGAGCGGCCAGACGACCGCACACGCCGGCCGGATCCGGCACGCCCGCCAGCGCGCCGACGTGCACCGGGGCCAGTTCGGCGTCGGACAGCGTGGCCAGCAGACGGAGGCCGCCCAGCGCGTCCGGGTCCAATTGCCCGAGGAGCAGCGGAACGAGATCCGCCAGTGCACCGGGTGCAGGCAGGACGCCGGCGCCCGTACCGTCGCGCCGCGTCAGAGCGGCGGCCCGCACAAGGAGCAGAGGGTGACCAGCCGATGCCTTCCAGAGTTCTCCGGCGGGGCCATCGCTCGCCGGTGTGGGTATGCCCGCCTCACGGCTCAGCAGTTGCACTCCCGCACCGCGGTCCAGCCCTGCCAGCTCCAGGGCCACGCTCTCGCCCGGCAGCGCCCGTTCCCTGCCCGCGAAGACGAACGAGGCGTCGGGGACCGCGTCCATGAGGTCCCGGAGCTCCTCGGTGGTCAGCTCGGCGTTGTCGATGTAGACCGTCACCCGGAGGCCTGCCATCAGCCGACGTAGTTCCGGTCCCGAAGGGGCGTATCCAGCGGCTTCGTAGCAGGCTTCGAAGATCTCTTGCGCCAGGTCACCGGCTTCGCGGTGGGTGGCGCTCAGGAACACCACTCCGTCCGGTCCCGGTTCCAGGGTGAGGGCCGCGTGCCGCAGGAGCGTGCTCTTGCCGATGCCCGGCGGCCCCCACAACTCGACGGGTTCGCCGCCCCGGAGGGCCTCGGCCAGCGTGGCGAGTTCTGATTCCCGGCCGAGCGGGGCCGGCCGACGCCGCGGTGGCAGCCCGATGTGCTCCCGGCGCACGGGCCGCGGCCGCTGAGGCTCCATGAGCAGGGTCACGGTCGAGCCGTGGTGTGCATCGACCACGACGTTGTGGTGACCTGCGATCACCGGGCCGGTGGCGTCACGGCCGATGTCGATCCGGTACCCGGCTGCCGCTGCCTCCGAGCCGTGCTCCTGGTGCTGGTGCTGGTCCTGGTCCTGTGCGTTGTCGTCCATCCGCCGTTCCATCGCACCCCCGTGTCCTGCGGTGCAGAGCCGGCACGGCCTGCACGACGCCACGCACCCGCGCCTCGGCGGGTTGCTCCGAGGCGTCACCATAGCGACGTGTCCGGAGCACGATGTCTTACCAGAATGGTTTTCTGCCAAGGGATCTTCCGGTTCGCACAGTCATCGGAACGGCGTTCCGCAGCCGTCAGGAATCGGAATGGGCGAGGGCGCTCAGCCGGTCCAGGTCCTCTACCGTGATCGATCGGTAGCCGGTCGACACGATCCCGGCTTCCCGCAGCCCGCGCAGAGCCTTGTGTACGGTGGGCTCCGCCGTGCCGGCCAGGGTTGCCAGTTCGGGCTGGGTGATCGGCCAGCGGATGACCGCGCGCCGGCCGGACCGCTCCCCGTAGGACTCGGCGATGTGGTGGAGCACCCGCGCCAGCCTGGTGGCGGCGTCGCATCCGGTGAGATCCATCCGCCGCGCGTTGGCAACGCGCAGCTTGGACACGACGGAAGTGTTCACGGCAAGCGCGATGACGGGATCGCGCCGCAGGCAGTCGAGGAATTGCGCCCGGGGCACCGTGCGGGCGTTGACGGCTCCGCAGGCGGTGACGGTCGCCGAACGGGGCTGCCCGTCCAGTGCGGCGAGTTCGCCCACCAGGTCCCCGCCCATCCGTACGGCGAGCAGCGCGTCCCGGCCGTCCTGGGCGCGCCCGGTGACCTTCACCACGCCGTCCAACAGGATCCGCACGGAGGTTGTGATGTCCGACTCGCGGATGAGCACGCGGCCCGGCGGATACTGGACGCGCGTGCCGAGAGTGAGCAGCCGACCACGAGCGTCCCCGGGGAGACCGCCGAGCAGACTCGCCGCCGTCCATCCCCACCCGTCGGGCGGCTGCGGCGCATCGCCGGCGCCGTGCCGCTCCCACTCCCGCTCCCGCTCCCGCTCCTCGTCCGTCATGAGGTGTTGCTTGCCCACTCTGCCGCTCCCGTCACCGTCGCACGGAATGAACACCGTACGGATACGGGAAGTTGGCGACTTGCGCGGCTCATACTGGTCACGGCTGGACGAGCCGGTGCCGTGACTGCGGCATCCGCATCCTCGAGGAGGCCCCGTGGAAGAAGTACTCGTGTACCGGGCTCTGCTCGCCGTCGACATCGAGCGTTCGGCCGGGCGGGGCAATGTCGCGCTGTGGCAAATTCGGGACGCACTGCGCACGGCGCTCAGCGAGTCCTTCGAGGAGAGCGGGATCGACTGGGCGGCGTGCTCGACGAGCGACCTCGGGGACGGTCTGCGGGTGGTCGCGCCGGCCGGGGTCCCCAAGGCCCGCCTGATCCACCCCCTCGTCCACGAACTCGCCATCCGCCTCCGTGCCCACAATCGGACCGCCGGGCCGCTGACGCAGGTCCGGGTCCGTGCGGCGCTGCACGCGGGCGAGGTCCGTGCCGCCACGGACGGGGAGGTCACCGGCCGACCGCTGGAGGTGCTCGCCCGGCTGCTCGACGCGGCGGCGGTGCGCGGCGCGCTGGCGGCGGCCCCGCCCGAGGTGACGACCGCGCTCATCGTGTCCCAGCACGTCTACGAGGAGACCGTTCGGCACGGCTATCCCGGGATCGATCCGGAGTCGTTCCATCGGATTGCGGTCGCGGAGAAGGAGTACACGACGGACGCCTGGCTCCACCTCGCCGGGTCGGCCCCCGACCCCCGGCAGCACGGAGCCGATGCGGAGAACGTGGGATCGCCGCAGGACCCGCCGCCCGCGCACCGCACCGCACGGATGGTGAACACCGCGTCGGGCAACGGCGCCGTCTACGCGACCCAGTACGGAACCCAGAACATCCATGTGCACGGACGGACCTGAAGGAGCCCCATGGACGCCGAACTGTCCACCTTGGCGGAAGCCGGAGCCCAGGCGATCGTGGCAGCGATGACCGCGGACCTGTGGCAGAGCGCTCGTGGCTCCGTCCTCGCGCTCCTCCACCGGGCCGACCGAGGCCGCCGGGCGGCCCTCGAAGCGCGGCTCGACGAGGACGCCGCCGACCTCGGCGGGACCGCGTCCCCCGACGACTTCCGGCGTGAACGCGTACGCGCGTGGGCCCGGGAACTACTGGAGGAACTCGGCCAGGACCCGGCCGGCCGGGCAGCCCTGGCACAGCTGATCGGGGAGCTCACGGACGCGGTACCGCCGCCCGTGGAACGGCCTGCGGCCGACGTCACCCAGAACAACACGGCGCACGGCTCCGGGGCGATCTACGCCGTCCAGCACGGCAATCTGCACATCAGCTAGTTTCCCGCCGTCTGGGTTTCCGTTCGGATGCCGGCTTCCGGTAGGGCGATAGGGGCTGCCGAAGGCAGGGTTGGTGCTCACGGATTGAGGAGCAGGCCGTACTCCGGCGCCCGCCACGGCCGGCTGACCGCGCAGGCTCCTGCTCGACGGTCCCCCGCCCTCCGGGCAGAGGGCCGTCACCCCACTCGATGTCCCGAACTGTCCGCACGACTCCCAGGCGACTTCACGTCCAAGAGGGCGTATCGGAGTCCATGTCGCTGTACCGACCTGCGCCCGCGAAGGCCGTCATCGTTGGGGCTCTGGCACAACTTCTGTGGCCTGGCGCGACGCGGCAGGTCCGTGCGCTGGACTCAGTCCGGGTCGGCTGCAGTGCCGACGGGATTTGAACCCGCGGACAGATGGGAGCAGGTCCGCCCCGTCTCCGTCAGTCGCCGTGGGAGGGACCTCTTCCACGTCGATCGCAATGGGCCGCTCTGCCACGGCACCGCAGCCTGCGGGAATGCGCGCACTCCCGCTCCGACTCAGGGTAGAGGCACCGTTCTCTGCGGACGAATCTTTATCCGGGACACCGGCAACCGCTGCCACGGGTCCACAGAAGTTGTGCCAGAGCCATCTCTGGTGAACATCCGCAGCGCTCAAGATCGTCAACTGCTGCCCAAAGCGATGACCAGTCGCTGCTGCTTCACGTGAACGAGGCCAGCCACGATCGCGGGAGGCAAGGCCAGCTGGATCCTGACCAGTCCCGGCGCCTCGATCGCCGTGGTTGCTCAGCAGTGGAGGGAGCCGCGGCTCATCACACTCGGGGACTGCTCGCCGGCTGGCTCTTCCACAACCTGGCGCAACAGTACCCAGTGGCAAATCCACGAAGACCTGAAGGCCGCGTCAGCGGCCTGGGGCACGACCTGGAGTGCAAGATCATTCACGGAACCGCGGCCAGGTCCCCGAAGGCGTTCGGGGCTGCGGCTCGTTTCCCAGACGTGAGTGGGGCCGAGCCGAGGGAGCTCTGGACCTGCACGATCAGGAGGTGCCTCGGCCGGCCCATTCTTCGCGCGGCCCAGCCTCGCGAGGATCCTTCCGGCTGCGTCACGGACGCCGACGTGGCCATCCATGGCCAGCTCGCGCCCCCGGCCCGTACGCGACCGCGACGGCCTCCTCGACCGGCTCTCGTGGCTGCTTTGACGACGCCGTGCCGTGCCGGCCAGGCGCCCGGGGCTTGCCGGAACCGGAGATCCCGCGTTGGCCTTCCTGGTCCGGACCTCCGGCACGTCTGCCGACCGCTGCACTGACCTTGCGGTTCACCGACAGGCTGCGACGGTCCGCGAAGAGGAGAATCGACGGATGTCGGGAACGGGCAAGGCCAGTTCGCCGAACGACTCAGGCAGCGGTGTAGAAGACGCGTATCACCTTGGCGTTGTAGTCACACCACGCCGTCGATGTCTGCCCCGCGTGAACTATGGGGCCTTCGTGGTGGTAGACGTAGCCGTTGTCGAACCTTTGGCAGTCGATGGACCCGAAGAAGTAGTCGTTCGCCCCACCCTTGTAGGTCACTGCCGCGCCCTTGTGTCCGAGGCTGCCGGTGACGTAGCCGTAGGTGCAGTTGTAGAGGGATGCCGGGGCCGCCGAAGCGGTTGCCGGCATGCCCAACAGTCCGGCACCCGCCGCCGTGATGGCAGCCGCCGCCAGCGCCGATCGCCGCTGTGCGGACATCTCCGTCTTCCTGGCCGTCGGCCTTCTGCGGAACATGGTCGATCCCCTTCCCGCTCGGGACCGGGTGGTGTGTCCTCCCGGTACTGGGTTCTCATCCTCGGACCGGAGCGGTTGATTCTCTTGTGGATCCGTGCCGAGCCATTTGTTCTCCGGCGCAGACGCGGTCCGTCGCGGACCTCAGGGAGTCGACTCATCGGGCATGCGGCGGGCGGCGCGGCGTACGGCGGCCTCGTGACGGAACTCGCGAGGCGTCATCCCGTAAGCCGCCCGGAACACGCGGCTGAACTCCGCGGGCAGGAGGAACCCCCACCGCGCGGCCAGGGCGGCGAGTGGATGGTCGCGCAGCTGGGGGTCGGCGAGGTCCCTGCGGCAGCGCTCGAGCCGACGGCGCCGGATGGTGGCGGACACGGTCTCCGGTTCGGTCCGGAAGAGTTGGTGCAGAGCACGGACCGAGAGGTGATGGTGCGCTGCGATATGGGCCGGCCTGAGGTCGGGGTCGCCGAGGTTGCCATCGATGAAGGCATTGATCCGTGCCAGTAGGACCTGGCGGCGGGTCTCCGTGGGGAGTAGCGGGGCGGCGTCGAGGTGGTCGGCGACCAGCGAGGCGGCCAGGTCCAGCGCGACCGCGCCGAGCCGGTGGGCCGTCGCCGGACCCAGGTCCGCGGCCCGGTCGACCATGGTGGTGAGGTACTGGCACATGAGGGTGCCGGTTACCCCCGCGGGGGAAAGCTGCTGGGAGAGAAGGCGGTCGGTCCGACCGGCGGGCAGGGGGAACAGGTTCTTGGGGAGTGTGAGGAACGTGGCCTCGCAGGGGCGGCCGTAACTGCCCGGGTAGCAGGCTTTCATCGGGTGGGAGGTGTCGAAGAGGATCAAACCGCCGGACTCGATCGCGGCTTCGTTGCGGCGCTGACTCGCCTGGAGCGGACCGCCGTTGACCATCACGAGGGTGTAGGTCTCCGGGTCCCCACGCCGGATGTGCGCAGGGGACCGGGTCCCGAGCAAGGGCGCGAAGGAGTACTTGGCGACACGTGTGGTGCCCAGGTCCACACCTCGGATCCGGGCCCGGTAGTCACGTGTGTGAGCGGTGAGGATCTCGAACGGGGCGATGTTGCGGTCGACGGCGTCGCACCACCAGTCGAATCGGTCCTCAACTGGTACTTCTGTGCTTGACGCGTCTAGCACAACTGGTGTGATGTCCCCCGAAGATTGCTCCACGATTGTCATGGTCTGGTCATTGACGGACTTCGAGAAGTCCGTCTTCGGCCAGTTCCAACAGCGCTCGAGCGCAGGGCGTGGCCGAAGCCTCTGAGGTACGCGGCCGACTCCGCACGCACGAGGCCGCGACCAGAGGCGGCTGGTCGGGGCCGTCGCCGAAAGGGGTTCTTGAGCCCGTCGCGAAGTGGAGGCTCTCCTCCCACAGGACCGGCATGCCGCCTTCACCCAGTGCTGGGCTCGCAAGGGGCCTACCTCAAGGGCGCCGGGGAAGGGCCGGCCGGACGGACGGACCGGGTGTACGTGGGAACGGGTCATGAACCCGCCGCCGTTTGCTCGGTGGCTGCTGGCGGACGTGCAGGTGGATGCGGGGTATGCGGCCGCCGTCGCTGTCGCCGTCGACCCCGGCGGCCCGGCGCTGTCGTCCGTCCCGGCTCCGGGTGGCCGAACGGCTCAGGGGTCGATGGGGGACTCCCTGTCGGGGGCGCCCTTCTGGAAGCCCCGACACGTCTGCAGGAGCACCGAGGTCACCGGCATCCGCCCGGGGCGGGGCGTCCGGCTCCGGGCGGGATCGGGGAACGGCTCCGGACGTGCCGGCAGCAGGGCAACGGCGGTGCGACCGGCATCTGCAGCAGCCCGAGGGCCTCGCTGACGGCACGGGTGCGCTCGGCAGACTGCTGGACCAGTTCGGCTCACCGACCCAGATCCGCAAAGCCGGAAGGCGCCGTCGATCACCCCTGATACGGCCGAAGGCAGGGCGAATGGCCGAACGGCTGGTCGGTGACGTCTCCACCGCACTCGACGAACAGACCGTCACCTTCCCGGGTACCCTGCCTCGCGAGCTCGCTCCAATCCGTCCTTGGCCAGCGGAGACTCCTCGCTGCAAGGATCGAGGAACTCCGAGGGCGGTGCATTCGGCGATTGCGCGCGTGGCGGGCACCATGGGGTCGCCGACCGGCATTCCGATCGACGAGGACAGGACCATGGCGCAGGACATGACGGTGCGGGAGTTGTGGGACAGGACCCATCCGGCCCTGCTGCCCTGGACCCGCGTACCCGAGGCTGATCTGCACGCACGCTGCACGGAGGCGGTCGCCGCGGCGCTCGCCGCGCTGTGGGGCGGCTGCGACGACGCGCTTCTCGACGCGCCGGCCACGGACGGTCAGGTCCACGCGATCGTCGCCGCCCAGCGGGCGTACGGGCTCGGATGGCGCGATGCGGTGCTCGGCGACGTCACGGCAGAGGCCCGGGCCGCACGGCTCGGCAATGGCCCGGGCGGCCTGTGGACGCCGGCCGAGCACTGGAACCGTGGCCGAGGGAGAGCGTTCCGAGCGACCCTCCGCGGCAACCTGGAATTCTTCGCGATGCATCCCTGGGCCGCAGAGTTGGAGCACGTGCGGGCCGTGCGGTGCGCCGTCGAAGCCTCTTCGGCAGATCCACGCAACACGCTCGCCCTGCTCTTCCGCACGGCCTGGACGGGCAGGGCCGACCGGCGCCTGGGGTGGGACGACGCCGAATGGTGGCAGTACCTGGAGGTAGGGGCACTGGCGTCCTGGGCGGTGGTCGACCTCGGCCTGCCCGCGGACGACCCCGCGAGCGCAGGCTGGGCCGTTGAGGAAGCCGCCGAGGCGGTGAGTCCCTCCGACTGGACCTGGACGGGGACGGGCCTGCCGGACGGTTTCCTCGAAGCGGCCTTCGCCGCACTGGACGTGTAACGCCGGCGGACGACCAGCCGTGCGAGCAGACTCCCACGCTCCTTGCGAGCGGAGCTGTCCGGAGTGACCACGACGTGCGAGGTCGTGCGGCCCGGCCACCGCTCCGGCTCGGTCTCCCCTCTCCGGGCCGGAGCGTCCTGTCCCCTCCTCGCCCCGCCTCGGGCTCCGCCGTTCGCGGTCAGTCGAGGGCGCCCGCGAGTTCCCGGCGTCCCTTGATGCCGAGCTTGGCATAGACGTGGGTGAGGTGGATCTCAACGGTGCGCAGCCCGACGAAGAGGAGCTCGGCGATCTGCCGGTTGGTCATGCCCTCCACCGCGAGCGCGGCGACCCTCCGCTCGGTCGGGGTGAGCGCCTCCACTCCCTGGAAGGTGCGGGTACGCGGCCGGTCGCCGAGCGCCCGCAGTTCGCGGAGCGCCGCCTCCGCGAGGCCGTCGGCTCCGCATGCGTGGGCGATGCTGGCTGCCTCCTGCAGGTCGGCGCGGCCTTCGGTGACGCGGCCGCAGTGGATTCCGACGAGCCCCCGTCGACGAGCGCCTGCGCGTACCGAAACCGGGCTGGCGACTGCTTCAGGATCCCGACCGCCGCGTCGAGCAGATCGCAGCCGCGGGGACCGCCGGTGACCAGGCCGAGGGCGCGCAGGGCGACGCCCTGCATCTCGGGCACGGCCCGGGCTCGGGCGAGTTCCGCTTCCTCCTCGGCGAGCCGGAGGGCCTCGTCGGCGCGGCCGAGCCGGGCGTGGACGAGCACCGCCTCGGACCGCCAGGGATAGAAGCCGGGTCCAGGCATGTTGCGGGCCCCGGTCCGGGCACCGCATTCCAGGAAGTCGGCGAGTGCGTCTTGCGGCCGGTCCTGGGCGATGCGGAGCCGGCCTCGGGCGATCAGGGGGAGCGTTGATCCAGTACGGCTGGAGGTGTCCGTTCAGGCCACTGCGGTCGAGCAGCGGCTGCGCCTCGTCGATCCGGCCTTGCCGGGTCAGGGCCTCGACGAGGGCTCCAAGCGGAACCCCGACCTCCTGCAGTGCCTCCAGGGCGGCCTCGGCATCCGCCCGGCAGTCCGGTATGCGGCCCATGCCGGCGTTCGCGTTGCCGCGGGTGCTGATGGCATGGGAGTACTGGAAGACGGCGCCCCGGGCCCGGGCCTCGGCGACCGCCGTGTCGGCGTACTCGTGCCGACACACGGCGCCGCGACCGATCGGCGCGGGACCGGCCGGTCGCGGCGGGGGCTCGGCACGTCATGGCGCGAACGCCTGGTTGACCCGCGCGGACGCCCTCCGGAGAGTGCCTGTCCCTGTCCCTGTCCGTGGCGAGTTCGGCGCCAAGGCGTCCGCTCCGCTCCGGTGCTCTGCGGACAGGAGCTCAGCCGGCTGCGGCGGGGCGCAGGCGCACCCGTGCGGTGGCGGGTACGGCGTCGGCTGCCGCGGCCGGGTCGAGGGGCCGGTGGGTCTCCTCGCCGGGCAGCCGGTACTCCCAGGCCAGCGAACGCGTCACCACGCCCGTCACCGGGTGGTCGCGGTAGTAGCGGGACCAGTCCCGCCAGGACCAGGTCCGGTCGGCGTCGCCGGCGAGGGATTCGAGGCGTATGCGCTCTGCCGCGAGGGTCTTGCCGATGTCCTGCGCGTAGCGGCGCACCAGGTTGATGCAGTCGGCCCTCATGGGGGTCCTGTAGCCGTTCGGGGTGCGGAAGGGGGCGGTGGTGCGGGTGGCGGGGCCGCCGCCGTCGGACCAGTCGACGGTGACCGTTCCGGTGTCGTGGAGGGTGACGACGGCGTCGACGGAGGCGTTCCACCACAGCACCCCCCGGCCGATCCAGCCGACGGTCATCGTGCCGTCGGCTTCCAGGCCGTGGCGGGGGACGGTGCGTTCGGCGATCTCGTGCGCGGGGATGCCGAGGCGGGCGGCGGCCCGCTTCACGGACTTCACGAGCACCTTCCGCGGGTGGAGGGCGGTGGGGATGCGGTAGTGCAGGTCCCACAACTGCTCCATGGCGTCCGGGCCGGGCAGGTCGCCGAGGGCCGTGAACGCGGCGCCCGCGATGTCGTGGTCCACGCGGTGGTAGGTGTCCATGGCCTGGGAGTTCTTGCGGGCGACGAGCGCCAGGTCGGCGCTCAGGCCGTCGGTGTCCGCGCGCAGCCAGCCGGCGGCGAGGAGGAAGCCGATCGCGAGCGGGCGAGCCGGGGAGGCGGGCTTGAGCTGCCCCAGCTCGCGGATGACGCGGTCGGGATCGTCCTGGTCGTGGAACGAGCCGCCCGCGGCGAGTTCGCGCACGGCGTGGCGGACGAGCCCGTCGGCGCCGTCGGCCTTGAGCAGCGCCTTGGTGCGGCGCTTCCACGGGGTGTCGACCTTGTAGCGCCAGTTCCAGAACACGTCGGAGGTGGCGAGGTGCAGCACGAGTTCGGCCAGTTCCGGTGGCAGGTCCGTGAGGCGTTCGCGGGTGCGGGCGCTCCAGCCGTTGCCGGGGTCGAACAGGGCAGCGACGTCATCGTTCATGTCTTCGATCATGTCGGACGGCTCTGACAGCGACGGCGCCGGGCGCACCCGCGGCCGCCGGCCGACGGGCGGCGACGTCGGGAGGACCCAGCGACGAACGCGGCGGTGTTCCCGTCCCCCTTCCTGCTGTTCATGGGCCGGGAACGCCGGAGGCCGGAGCTTGGGGCTCCGGCCTGGGGTGGGCGAGGAGGGTCAGGCGGCCAGTTCGGGTTCGGGGGTCGTGGGG
>NZ_JACBGN010000185.1 GCF_013401435.1 Streptomyces sp. BR123 | reverse complement strand
GTCTCCGACGGCACCCCTCGGACCCGGTGACACCACCCCCCAGGTCATCCGTTCGACAGGGGGCAACAGTCATGCCGGGCCCGGAGGCCAGCGGCCCTCTTGCAGGACCGCGAAAAACATAACGGGGGCGGGCCTACGCGCCTGCCTACGCGCCGGGCCAGGGGCCGGGGGTCGGGGTGTCCTCCTTCTCCTCGACCTCCGTCCTGAAGACCTTGAAGCCGCGCCGCAGGTAGTTGTCCATCGCCGTCGGGCCGTCCTGGCTGCAGGTGTGCACCCACACCCGGCGGGTCGGCTCGCGCTCCGCCCAGCGTTCCGCCAGCGACCAGGCCGCGGCCACGCCCAGCGACAGCAGGTGCCCGCCGATGCGGCGGCCCCGGAAGTCGGGCAGCAGCCCGAAGTACATGATCTCCACCACACCGTCGTCCTGCGGGTCGAGCTCGATGTACCCGGCGGGCGTCCCGCGGTCGTACGCCACCCAGGTCTCCACCCCCGGCCGGTCGAGGTACTCGACCCACTGGGCGCGGGTCAGCGACAGCCGGTCCGTCCAGTGGATGTCACCGCCCACCGACGCGTAGAGGAAGCGGCTGAACTCGGGCGAGGGGACCTCCGCCCGCTGGACACGTATCTCGGATCCCGGTACGGCGGCGGGGACGAGGTCTTCCGGGGAGGTCATTTCCAGGGACCAGGTGGTGAGGGTGACGGTGCTCATGCACGTCAGCAAACCACGTCGGCTGCGAACGGCCCAGGCGGCCGCGGCGAAGCCGGCCGTGGTCCGGCAGCGCCCCGTAGGGCGCGGGGAAACTGCGGAGGTGGCCACGGCGGGCCCGCAGACGAGAGCCGTCCCCTCACGGCACCTCCCGCGGGGCGGTCAGGCGGGCCCTCACCACCGCCGGCGCGGTGGAGTGCGCCAGCAGCCCCGCCGGGTCCGCGGGCCGGACCAGCTCCACCTCCACGTCCTCCGCGAACCGGTACGGGCGGTGGGCCAGCACCCCCGCCAGGTGCCGCCGCACCCGCGACAGCTCCGCCCGGACCGTCACCGTCCGCGTCGGGTCCCCGAACAGCTCCTCCGACAGCTCGGCCGCCGTACGCCCCCGCGGGCTCTGCGCCAGCAGGAACAGCAGCTCGGCGTGGCGCGGGGTCAGCTCCAGCGACCAGCTCCCGGCGGCCCCGTACACCGTCGCCGTCCACGCGCGCGGCCGGCTCAGGTCCAGCACCACCCGGCTCGCCGCCGCCCCGACCGGGGGCGCCTCCGCGACGCGCAGCAGCCAGCCGCCCGGCAGCGGCTCCACCGCGCACTGCCCGAGCTGCGGCAGCCACACCCGCCCCGGCCCGAGCCCCTTCGGCAGCGGCACCCGCTCGGGCGGGGCGAACCCGGTCACCGCCGCCGTCCAGCCGTGCGGGTCCACCGCCGCCGCCCGCCCGGGTTGCAGCCGGGCCAGCAGCGGCGCCGCCACCGTCCGCAGCCGCTCCAGCGACTCCAGGTGCCGCACCTGCAGCTCCCGCTCCGCGAGCCGGGCCACCGAGGTCACCCAGGCCAGGGTGGCCGGGTGCATGGTGGCCAGCGGCCCGCTGACGTCCACCACGCCCAGCAGCCGCCCGTCCCGCGGGTCGTGCAGCGGAGCGCCCGCGCACGTCCACTCGTGGTGGCTGGAGACGAAGTGCTCCGCCGAGAACACCTGGACCGGCCGCCGGGCCACCAGGGCGGTGCCCACCCCGTTCGTGCCGACCACCGCCTCGTTCCAGTCGGCGCCCACCCCGAAGCCGAGCCGGTCCG
The DNA here is from genome assembly GCF_013401435.1 of Streptomyces sp. BR123. Taxonomy (GTDB): domain Bacteria; phylum Actinomycetota; class Actinomycetes; order Streptomycetales; family Streptomycetaceae; genus Streptomyces. The sequence continues at coordinate 12,840 of NZ_JACBGN010000185.1, read as the reverse complement.
CCGCCCGCAGGATCGGCGGGGCGCCCTCCCGCCACAGCAGCCGCCCGTCCGCGTCGGCGACGACCATGATGTGCAGGGACGCGTCCAGGGCCGGCAGCAGCCCCTCCCGCAGCACCGGCAGCATCTCCCGCAGCGTCGACCCGTGCCGCCGCTCCTCGGTCTCCGCCGCCGACAGCAGCCGCGAGCGGGTGTCCCGGTCCGGGTGGACCCCGCGCGCCAGCATCCGCCGCCAGGACTCCGCGATCTCCGGGCGGGGCAGCGCCGGAGGACGCTCCCCGGCCAGCGCGGCCGCCCGAACCCCCTTCAGCAGCCGTGTCGCCTCCCGGGGCTCCATGGCCGAGATGCGCGCCACATCGACCGTGCCTCCTGCGGTGTCGGCCACCGGAACCTCCCCGTGCGGAACAGGACCTACGAGAGGACCCGCCCGGGTCGGCCCGGGCGTGCCCTTCCCCTGGCACATCCGGCGGACGGTTCCGTCTCAGAGGGTTGCAACGGTATGCAACTCTCGCCAAGTCCCGGTCAGCCGACCGAAACTGTCCGCGCGCCGTGAACGGCGTGACAGCTCCTCCTCGGGGCTTTCGGGCCAGCGGTGGCGCCGAGTCGGCGCGGCGCCACCCCTGGTCCGGTCAACGGGTCCGGATCCCGGAGGCGGCGTGGTTTGGGGACCCGCCTACGCCGTGATCCGCGCCCGTTCCACCACCGCCCCCAGGTCCAGGGTGTGCGGCAGCGTGCCGAAGGCAGCGCCCCGGTCGCCGCCCAGCCGTCCCGCGCAGAACGCGTCCGCCACCTCCGGCGGGGCCCACCGCACCAGCAGCGACGCCTGCAGCACCAGCGCCATGCGCTCCGCCAGCCGCCGCGCCCGCGCCTCGATGCCCGTCAGGTCCGCCAGCTCCGTCAGCAGCCCCCGGACGGCCGCGTCCAGCCGGTGGTCGGCGCCGCGGGCCTGCCCGATCTCCCGCAGGAAGGCGTCCAGCGCCTGCGGCTCGCGCTGCAGCACCCGCAGCACGTCCAGGGCCTGGACGTTGCCCGCGCCCTCCCAGATCGAGTTCAGCGGGGACTCGCGCAGCAGCCGCGGCAGCCCGGACTCCTCCACGTAGCCGTTGCCGCCCAGGCACTCCAGGGCCTCCGCCACCATCGGCGTGCACCGCTTGGTCACCCAGTACTTCGCGGCGGGCACCGCGATGCGCAGGAAGGCCCGCTCCCGGTCGGTCCCGGCGTCGCAGGCGGCGGCCAGCCGCAGGGCGAGGGTGGTCGCCGCCTCCGACTCCAGGGCCAGGTCGGCGAGGACGTTCCGCATCAGCGGCTGCTCGACGAGCGGTGCTCCGAAAGCAGAGCGGTGCCCCGCATGGTGCACGGCCCGGGTCAGCGCCTGCCGCATCAGCGCCGCCGACCCCAGTACGCAGTCCAGCCGGGTCGCCGCGACCATCTCGATGATCGTCCGCACACCGCGCCCCTCCTCACCGACCCGGCGCGCCCACGTCCCGTCGAACTCGACCTCGGCCGACGCGTTCGACCGGTTGCCCAGCTTGTCCTTCAGCCGCTGGATCGCGAAGGCGTTCCGCGTCCCGTCCGGCAGCACCCGCGGCACCAGGAAGCACGTCAGACCGCCCCGCCCCGCCCCGGCCGCCGCCTGCGCCAGCACCAGGAACCCGTCCGACATCGGTGCCGAGCAGAACCACTTGTGCCCGGTCAGCTCGTACTCGCCGGGCACGCCCAGCGGCCGCGCCGCCGTCGTGTTCGCCCGGACGTCGCTGCCGCCCTGCTTCTCCGTCATCGCCATGCCGAGGAGCGCGCCCGCCTTCTGCCCGGCGGGCCTGAGCCCCTCCTCGTACACGTGCGAGGTCAGCCGCGGCTCCCACTCGGCGGCCAGGTCCGGCTCCGCCCGCAGGGCCGGCACCGCCGCGTGCGTCATCGACACCGGGCAGCCGTGCCCCGCCTCGGCCTGCGACCACACGAAGAACCCGGCCGCCCGCCGCAGGTGCCCCGCAGGCCGGGTCCAGGCGTCGGTGAGCCCGGCGCCCACCGCGTGCCCCAGCAGCCGGTGCCATGCCGGGTGGAACTCCACCTCGTCGATCCGGTTCCCGTACCGGTCGTGCGTCCGCAGCCGCGGCGGGTTCTCGTCGGCCTGCCGGGCCCACTCCTGCGCCTGCGCGGACCCCGCGGCCCGCCCGAGCTCCGACAGCTCCCCGCGCACCTCGGCGAGCAGTCCGGGCGGCGCGTCGCCCAGATGGCGCTCCACGTTCTCGGTGAGGGCCCGGTCGCCGGTGTAGACGTCGTATCCCACCAGGGGAGGGGCCTGATTCGTCACGGTGTGGGTGGTGGCTGCCATGCGGATACCGTAAGGACGTGCAGCCAGCAGAAGAAACTCCCGGGCGGGGCCCCGGGCTACTCCACCGGGCCCGAGCCCTCTACCGCAACGTCTCCAAGCGCAGGATGGCGTGGCTGCTCCTGAAGGACACCGTCAACTCGTGCATCGAGTACCGGATCCTGGGGCTGGCCGCGGAGGCGGCGTTCTTCACGCTGCTGTCGCTGCCGCCGCTCTTCCTCGGCCTCCTCGGCGTCCTCGGCTACGTCGACGGCTGGACCGGCGGCACCTTCGTGGCCTCCATCGAGGAGAACATCCTCCGCGCCGTCGGCACGGTCCTCTCCGACCGGGGCGTCAACGAGATCGCCAAACCGATGCTGGACGACGTGACCTCGCGCGGCCGCCCCGACATCATCTCCCTCGGCTTCGCCTTCGCCCTGTGGTCCGGCTCGCGCGCCGTCAACGTCTTCATCGACACCATCACCGTCATGTACGGGCTCGACGGCCGCCGAGGCATCGTCAAGACCCGGCTGCTGGCCTTCCTGCTGTACGTGATCGCCCTGCTCATCGGCGCGGTCGTGCTGCCGCTGATGGTGGCCGGGCCGGACGCCGTCGTGCGGTGGGTGCCGTGGAGCGCCGAAGTGATCGCCGTGCTGTACTGGCCCACCGTCACGCTGCTGTCCATCGTCTTCCTCACCACGCTCTACCACGTGTCCGTGCCCGTGCGCTCGCCGTGGATCGAGGACGTCCCGGGGGCGCTCGTCGCGCTCGCCATGTGGGTGCTCGGCTCGTTCCTGCTGCGGCTCTACCTCATCAACACCGTCGAGGGCCCCACCATCTACGGATCGCTGGCCGCCCCGGTCGCCGTACTGCTGTGGATCGGCATCTCCGCCTTCGCGGTCCTCGTCGGCGCCGCCGTGAACGCCGCCATCGACCGGGTCTGGCCGTCCGTGGCGACGGCAGCCGCCCGCGAGGACAACGAGCGGGCCCGGGAGGCCGAGGCCGCCCGGCTCATCGCGCGGGCCGCCGCCTGGCGGGCGCTGGCCGAGGGCGAGTCCGAGGACGAGGGCGAGGAGGACGGGGACGGCGGCCCCCCGTCGGAGTTCCCGGAGCGCTGGTCGAACTTCCTCCCCCCGGAGGACTACACGGCCCGCCTCCGCAAACACTGACCCCCGCGGCGCGAGGCCCGTCTCCCTCGGACTTGCGCCCCGGTCAGCGGATCAGGACGGCCTCGCCGGACTTCGGTACGACGGCCGTCCAGCCCAGCTCGCGGTCGATGCGGTCCCGGAGGGTCGCGGCTGCGGTTTCCTCGCCGTGGACGAGGTAGGTGGTGTGGGGCGCGGGGGCGTCGCGGAGCCAGTCGATGATCTGGTCGGCGTCGGCGTGGGCCGAGAAGTGCGGTACGTCGGCCACTTCCGCGCGTACGGGGACGTACCCGCCGAACATCTTGAGGGCGCGGGCGCCGTCGACGAGGTCACGGGCCCGGGTGCCGGCGGCTGCGAAGCCGACGATCACGACGGCGTTGCGGGAGTCGGGCAGGAGCCGGTGGAGGTGGTGCAGGACGCGGCCGCCCGTGGCCATCCCGGCCGAGGAGACGATGACGGCCGGGCCGGTGGTGCTGTTGATGTCGATCGACTCCTGGACGGTGCGGGCGGCCAGGAACGGCTCGGGACTGATCGCGGTCGCACCTCGGTCGAGGATCTCCGGCCGCAGCTCGGGGGAGCGGGACCCCAGTGCGTCGCGGTACACGTCGAGGGCGGCCAGGGCCATGGGGCTGTCGACGTACACCGGCACGTGGCGTGGCAGGACGCCCTCGCGACGCAGGCCGGCGAGCTCGTGCAGGACGACCTCGGTGCGGTCGATCGCGAAGGCGGGGATGACGACCGTCCCGCCCCGCGACAGCGTCCTGGTGATCACGGAGGCGAACTCGCGCTGAGCCGTCTCCTGGTCGTGCCTGCGGTCGCCGTACGTCGACTCCATGAGGAGCACGTCGGCGCCGGAGAACGGTTCCGGAGGCAGCAGGAGGGGGTGTCCCGGCCGCCCGAGGTCACCGCTTACGGCCAGCGTGTGGCCGTCTTCGAGGGTGAGATGGGCCCAGGCGGAGCCGAGGATGTGGCCGCCGTGGTGGAGCATGAGCCTCGTCCCGGCGATGATCTCGACCTCGCTGCCGACCGGTACGGGATCGAAGAACTTCACGGTGTTCTCCACGTCGGTGTCGTCGTAGAGCGGCCTGGCGGGCCGGTGCTTGGACCAGCCGTGCTCGTTGGCGTGCTGTGCGGCCTCCCTCTGCAGGCGTGCGCTGTCGCGGAGCACGATCTCGGCGAGGCGGGCGGTGTGGGTACTGGTCAGGACCGGCCCGCGGAAGCCGTGCCGGACAAGGCGCGGCAGGTAGCCGCAGTGGTCCAGATGGGCGTGGGTGACGACCACGGCGTGGATGTCGGCGGCGTCGCACGCGAGCTTTTCCCAGTTGCGGTGGCGCAGGTCCGCGAAACCCTGGAAGAGACCGCAGTCGACCAGGATCCGGGCATGGTCGCTCTCGACCAGGAACTTGCTGCCGGTGACGGTGCGTACGCCGCCCAGGAAGCGCAGCAGCGCGGGCCTGGCCGGGCTCACCGCCCGGTGCCCGTGTCGTCGACCGCGTATCCCAGGTGCTCCGACACGGAGACCACGCCGTCCACGCTGCGGCACAGTCGTACGATCACCGGGATCAGGCTCTTGAACGTCACGGCTCCGTGAAGCTCGACCCTGCCCTCACGCACCTCGACGGTCACCGGCGAGGGGCCCTGCCGCAACGTCAGGTCGAGGATTTCGCCGGTGATCTCGTGGCGGATGGTGTCGTCGTCGCGGAGGAAGATCCGCAGGAGGTCGTGGCGGCTCACCACGCCGACGAGCACGTCCTCCTCGTCGACGACCAGCAGCCGTTTGACGTGCTGCGCCTCCATCAGCCTGGCTGCCTCGGCAACGGTCCAATCCGGTCGGGCGCACACGGCAGGTGCGGACATCAGCTCCTCGGCCCGTGTGCCCTCGGCCTTCATCCGCTCCCATGCCTCCGGTGTGGGAAGCGACCGGAAGTAGTCCCCTTGGTCCGCCGATTTCGGCAGGAGGTCTCCTTCGGAGACCACGCCGAGCGGATGCCCGCCCCCGTCCACAACGGGCACCGCGGACACCTGGTGCTCCGTCAGTGTCCGGACGACGTCCCTGAACGGCGCGTCCCCGGGAACGGTGACGACCTCACGGGTCATCAGCTCGCGGATCTCCCGATGCTTCATCGGTCTCTCCTCAACTGGTCCGCAGCCGACGGTGCATCGGCCGTCATGTCGTCCTGCTCGAACCGGAGCCGGTTGATCACGTCCACGACTCCGTCGACGCTCCGGCACAACCGCAGCACGATGGGAACGAGGCTCCGGCGCTGCACGGTGCCGCTGAGCGTCACCAGCCCGTCCTCGACCTCGACGGTGACCGCGGACGGACTGAGAAGGAGGGTGCGGGTCAGGACGTCCTCCAGGATCTCCTCCTGGATCGCCCGGTCCCGACGCAGGAAGAGCCGAAGGAGGTCACTGCGGCTCAGTACGCCGACCAGCCGGCCCGCGCTGTCGACGACCGGCAGCCGCTTGACCCCGTGCCTTTCCATGACCCGTGCCGCCCGGACGGCACTCCACTCCGGCCGGGCGGTGACGGCCGGGCTGGTCATCAGCTCGGCTGCGGTGTTCGCACCGCTCCCGGAAGCGCGCCTGCGGAGCAGGTCGGCCTCGGACACCACGCCTACGGGCCGTTCCGATTCGTCCACGACGGGCAGGGCCGTGATGCCGAACTCGTCCAGGAGCCGGGCGATCTCCTTGAACGCCGTTCCGCGCTGGGCGCTGATGGCGGTGGGCGTCATCAGCTCGGCGACGCTGCAGTGCCTCATCGTCCGTCACCCTCACGCTCATGCTCACGCGGGAATCGCCTCGTCCGGCTGCGCGGCGTCCGGGCGGAGGCAGATCTTCAGCAGGTCGCCCCGGCCGACGATCCCGACGAGTCGCCCGTCGTCGACGACCACGGGGAGCCGCTTGAGGTGCCCGCGGGCCATGGGACGGGCCGCGCCGCCGATGGCGGCGTCCCGCGGCACGGTCACCGCCGATCTGATCCGCCGGCGCCGCATGGTGTCCACGATGCCCGTGCACGGGGCCCGGCGATCGACCGAGGCGACGGCGCGGGTCGTCACGTCGTCGACCGTGCGCAGATGCTTCATGATTCCTCCTCGGTGAGCATCGCCCGGTATGCCCGAGTGTGCATGCCCTTGCCGGGCGGGACCAGTGCCGTCCGGGGCCACCCGGGGACTGTTCGGCCCTGGCGGTACCGTGCGGCGGCGCGGTTCCATGAAAGTGACGGAAAGAGTCCTCATGAGGATGCGGAGGAGCGGCCGGCGGCCGTGCACCGCGCGATCGGGATCCGCGAGAGGCGGGCGGACTCTTTCCGCCTTTCGTGCGTCCGGGCGTCGGGCGTCAGGGCCGTGCGGTGGATCCGGGTCGGGGGTCGGAGCGTCCCGCGCGGCCACGATGACGCTGCCCGGAGCCAGGCCGAGCGTCTGGTGCGGCACCCGGTAAGGAGACGAGATCATGAAGCCTCAGGCAACAGGAAGCGGTCTTCACGCCCACCTGGGCGATCAGATCATCGTGGGCGGCCCGACCGTGGGGGAGCGCGGCCGGGACGGTGAAGTCGTCGGCCTGCGCCACGAGGACGGCACTCCGCCCTATGACGTCCGCTGGTCGGACACCGGGCGCACCACCCTCTATTTCCCTGGACCCGACGCCCACGTCAAGCATCTCGGGGACGAGGGCCGAGGGCACTCCGGAGGTCGGACCCCTTGACCTGCCGACCGGGCAGCCTCCTGCGCCGGCCGAGCAGCCCCGGCGCGAGGCCGACGATCGTGGTGTGCCCGTAGTCGTGACCGTGTCCCGGACCACGGCCCGTGCAGGCCATGCAGTGGTGCTCCGGCAGGGTGGTTCTGTCGATGTGGTTCTGTCGATCGGGGAGACGCCAGCCGGGAGACGCCAGCCGGGAGCCGGGAGCCGGGAGCCGGGAGCCGCACGGTGACGCGTGCGGCCCGATGGTGCCGAGCACATGCCCCACGACACCGGCGGGCAACGCGACGCCGCCCGATCGGGCCGATCGTCGTGGGCCGGACGGGTGGCACGGATGGGGAGGAGACCGCAGCGCACGTCTGCCACCCCCCCCGCGTCGCCGTCGGTCAACCGGTCCTGGCCGTGCTGCTACAGGCCCTGGGCCAGGAGAAGTTCGTGAGCGAGCCGTGCGCCGCGCGCCGCCTCGACCGACGCGTCCGTTTCCTGCGAGGGGTTGGCCTCCAGACCTTCGGCCAGTGCCCGGACTGCCTGGGCAAGCGTCTGCACCTGCGCTTCGACGACGGACAAACGGTCGTGCTCAGAAGGGGTGCTCTGGGTCATGACGAGCCTCCGTGATCAAGACAGTGTGGATGTGCGGGGTCGTGTGCCACTGTGCGTCAGAGCAGTGTGTCGGTCCACCGGGCGCATTCGGCGGGCAGCGCCGTCAGGGGGCTCCGCGGCGGCCATGGGCGGCCACCGGTACCTCACGTCTTCCTGCCGACGCCGTCCCCGTGAGACCGTCACCGTTGCGGCCGAGGAGCCGTCGTGGACGCAAGCTGTCACCATGGACACCGGCGGCCCGTCAAGGCCGCGGTGGCCCGGGCGTGGGGAGCCATGCGCCCTGTGCACGGGCCGGGGCCGGCTCCGGCCCTCCTCCGCCTCTTCACCAGGCCCGGACGAAGGAACCGGCAGCCGCCCGAAGCCCGAGGCCGGCACACGACTTCCTGCTGCTCGACGGCTGCAGGAATCAGGGAGCAGCCGAACGATGAACGTCTCCGAGCGGATGAGCGCACCAGCAGTGACCGTCTCCACGCGGACACCGATCGGTGAGGTGGGCCGCCGGATGGGCGAGTACGGGATCGGTTCCCTGGCGGTTACGGAAGGTGGGGGCCTCCGGGGCATCGTCACCGACCGTGACCTGGCCGTGCGTGCGCTGGCGAGGGGCCTGGACGTGGACGAGCCCGTGGATGCGGTGATGACGTCGCCCGTCGTCACCGTGAACGCGACCGACGACATCCACGAGGCGTACCGGACCTTCCGGAGAACCGGGGTCCGTCGCCTGCCCGTGCTCGACGGACACCAGGTGGTGGGCATGCTGACCGTGGACGACCTGCTGATGGACGTCTTCCAGCGGGTGGCGGACCTACTGGGTCCCGTCGCGTGGAGCGTCCTCGAAGAACCGCCCGGTCCTCCCGCCTGAAGGTCCTGCGCCGCTCTGGCGTCCGGGAAGGGAACAGGAGGTCCCGACACCGCCTCCACACGGCGCCCGCGCGCCGTCACGCACCGGCTCGGCGGAGGAGGCGGGTGAGGCTTCGAATTTAATCGGTGGTGCCGTGCCCGGGAGCGGGGCTATGGTTCTGCTGTTCCCCGGCGCGGCTGTGTGCCGCCCCCGAGGGCACGGTGTCGGTTCGTTGAGAAGAAGCAGGAGGTGAGGACATTGATGACGGTCATGGTGACGGGCGCTGCCCGCATTCAGGAGTTCATCGTTCCCACCCCTGTGGTCTCCGGCTGACACCCACTCGACTCGCGCGCGCAGAGCGCGCCGCCGGGGCCACCCTCCGAAGGGTTCCCCCTTGTTCAACGCCTCGCTCGACACGTCTTCTGACGCTCAGCACGTCCTCGCCGCCTACGGCTGGGACGAAGGCTGGGCGGCCGAGTTCGCTCCGTACGCCGCGCAGGGCCTCGTTCCGGGCCGGGTCGTACGGGTCGACCGCGGTCAGTGCGATGTCGCCACCCCCGCCGGCGTCATTCGGGCCGACACCGAGTTCGTCGTCCCCCGCGACCCGATGAAGGTCGTGTGCACGGGGGACTGGGTCGCCGTCGATCCCGAGGGTGGTGATCCGCGGTACGCGCGCACGATCCTCCCTCGCCGTACGGCCTTCGTGCGGTCGACGTCCTCCAAGCGTTCCGAAGGCCAAGTGCTGGCCACCAACATCGATCACATCGTCATCTGTGCGTCGCTCGCGGTCGAACTCGACCTCGGGCGGATCGAGCGGTTCCTCGCGCTGGCGATGTCCAGTTCGAGCGGTGACGCGCTGCTGCGCACGTCGGCGGACTCCTGGGAGTCGGGCGCGCAGCCGCTGATCGTACTGACCAAGGCCGACCTCGTGCCGGATCCGGTTGCGCTGTCGTACCTGGTCCAGGACGTGGAGACCGCGGCGCCCGGCGTCCAGGTCCTGACCGTCTCCTCCCTCACCGGGGAGGGCACGGACGTCCTCTCGGCGATCGTCGCCGGCGGTACGAGCGTGTTGCTCGGCATCTCCGGCGCCGGCAAGTCCACCCTCGCCAACACCCTGCTCGGGGCCGACGTCATGGAGGTCCAGGCGGCCCGCGCGGTGGACGGCAAGGGCCGCCACACGACCACCACCCGCAACCTGCTGGCCCTGCCGGGCGGGGGAGTGCTGATCGACACGCCGGGGCTGCGCGGCGTGGGCCTGTGGGACGCCGGTACCGGTGTCGGTCAGGTGTTCTCCGAGATCGAGGAGTACGCCGCCGACTGCCGCTTCCACGACTGCGCCCACGAGGCGGAGCCGGGGTGCGCGGTGCTGGAGGCCGTCGACGCCGGGGAGCTGCCGCACCGCCGCCTGGAGAGCTACCGCAAGCTGCTGCGGGAGAACCAGCGGATCGTCGCCAAGACGGACGCGCGGCTGCGGGCCGAGATCCGCCGGGACTGGCGCATCAGGTCCGCCGAGGGCCGCGCCAACCACGCGGCCAAGCGGGGCCGTCGCGTGTGACGGGCCGTGCCCGGGCGGGCAGGGCGGTACGGGTGTGCGGTACGGGTGTGCTGGTCGGCGCCGCGCCGCCCCGCACACCCAGTCGTGTGCTGGTCGGCTTCCGGGCTTGCGCTGCGCAGGACCGTCCGGGCCGACGTGATCGTGCGAGCCGGGACGCCGGGCACGGCGCCGGGCTGCGGGGCCCTGTTCCACCGGAGTGAAGGTTCAGGGCTTCCCTGCCCGGCCCGCCGTACCGACACGGCCGGGCCGCCCAGGGAACCGGCCTCCCGGGCCCGGACCACGCACAGGACGCCTGTCGCCGCCACGGGTCGAGGCCCCGGGCGAAGCCCCGGTCCGGGCGGATGCGGGAGCACCGCCGGGCCGCAGTGCGGGGCCGGCGTGTGCAGGCCGACCTCCAGGGGGCGCGGCCGCGGATCCCGAGGCCGGGGACCACCACGGCCATGGTCCCGGATCCGGCCCGTCGCCGCATCGGCCCGCAGGTCCGTAGCGGGCGCGGGTCCGCAGTACCGGCGGCCCGTCCCGCTGCCGCGTCCCGCTGCCGCGTCCTGCCGCCGACGTCAGCCCGCCGCCACCACCGTGCCCACCCAGGCACCCACCACCATCAGACAGGCCAGCAGCTCCACCAGCACGCTCGTCCCCGCCGCCCGCATCACCGCCCGCACCGACGCCCACGCCTCGCCGTGCGTGCCCAGCCGCAACCGCTCGCACAGGTAGATGCCGCCCACGAAGCCCGGGACCGCGCCCACCACCGGCACCAGCACGAAGCCGAGCAGCGCGCCCAGGCCCGCGTACAGCGCCATCCGCGAGGTCGCCCCGATCCCCTGCAGCTGCCGCGGCGGCAGCTGCCACTTGACCACCTGCACCACCAGCAGCAGGGCCGTCGCCGAGACCAGCAGCGACCAGGCCGCCGCCGACCGCTCCCGCAGCGCCCACCACAGCACCCCCGCCCAGACCAGCCAGGTCCCGGGAACACCGGGGACCAGCACCCCGGCCACCCCGAGCAGCAGCACCAGCCCCACCAGCAGAAGCTGTGGCAGATCCACATGCTCAGCGTGCCCGACCAGGGGCTACCGGGCCACCCAGCCCCGCTCCCGCGCATGCCAGCCCAGCTGCAGCCGGGTCGTCACCCCGGCCAGCTCCATCAGCCCTTTGACCCGCCGCTGGACCGTCCGCAGCCCCAGCTCCAGGTGCTTGGCGACGCTCGCGTCCGTCAGCCCGGCCAGCAGCAGCGTCAGGATCTCCAGGTCCGTGGCGTCCGGTACGCCCCCCGACTCCTCCGCCGCCCCCGTCGCCCCCAGCCGCAGCGGGACAGCCTCCCGCCACACCGCCTCGAACAAGCCGGTCAGCGAATCCAGCAGCCCCGACGCGTGCACCACCAGCGCCGTCGGCTCCGCCCCGCGCGCCGTCAGCGGAACCATGGCCAGGGACCGGTCCGCGATCACCAGCTTCGTCGGCACCCGGTCCGTGACCCGCACCTGTTCCCCGCGCGCCAGCGCCGTCGACGCCTCCCGGATCCCCGTCGGCCCACCCAGCACGTCCTGGTCGACCACCACCCGGAACACGACCCCCCGCGCGGCGGCGGCCCGCTCCTCCTCCTCGTTGTCGGCCGCCGTCACCGCGTGCGGCCGGCCTGTGACCAGCGCGCACACCTCGCGCGCCGCCCCGAGCTGGAGCTGCCGGAACCGGTGTGCCACCGCGCTCGCGCCCGTCACCACCTCCAGCAGGTCGTGCACCGTCGGCTCGGCCGCCTCCCCCCGGTACTCCTGCGCGAGCAGCGCCGCCGACAGCTCCGCCTGCTCCAGCTCGCTCCGCTGCCGCGCCAGCAGCGCCGCCAGCGCCACCCCCGGCGGGGCCGCCACCCATCGCCCCGGCCGGGCCGAGGACTGCGCGGCCAGGCCGTGCCGCTCCAGATGGCGCAGCGCCCGCTCGGTCTGCTGCACCGGCAGCGCCAGCCGGTGCGCGAGATCCGGCACCTCCGACGCACCCAGCGCCACCAGTGCGCGGTACGCCGTCTCCTGGCCCTTGTCCAGGCCTATCGCACGCAGCAACCCGTCCACCCCCTACCTCTCGGCCCGCCGCTCCTGGCGGGAAGCGGTCAAGGCGCAAACCCGCCGCGGACATCATCGCCGCAGCCGTCGCGGCAGCACCAACGCCCGCCGTCCGGACGCTACTTGTGCGACGGTTGCCCGGAAATCTCCGGGAGGGGGTGATGCACCCGATTTCACGGGGGAGTCCGGACCCGGCGTACGGAAGGCCGGGCAGGCGCACGGATGTGCGGAATGCGGCGGGCCGTACGAAGCAATCGGAACGGGACCCCATTTCGTGTATTCCGCGTTTTCCGCGGCAGCGGGGGGCCGAGAATAGCGGCATGAGTCAGCAGGGCGCGGACGACTGGTGGCAGAAGCTGTACGAGAACCCCGACGCGGGCCCGGCCCCCGACCCCGGGGACACCCTCGAAAGCCGGTACGACTCGGCGGCTTCCCTGACCTGCCCGCCGCCCCCGCCCGCACCGGTGGCGGCGCCGCCCGGGGTCCCGCCGCAGCCGGGCCCGCCGGACGCGGCCGCCCCGCCGGTGCCGCCGCGCACAGTGCCGTCCCGGCCCGTCAGCCCTGACACGCCGGCGAGGGCCGCCGGGCCCGTGCCCGGGGGGCGGGAGCCGGACGGGCCGGAGGGGGCCGAGGGGTTCGGTGCGGCGCCC
>NZ_JACBGN010000184.1 GCF_013401435.1 Streptomyces sp. BR123 | reverse complement strand
GGCCACCGACATCTACACCGCGAGCGTCGTCGGCAGCGTCATATGTGTATAAGAGATAGGGACCGGCCGAACCGGGGGACGGGCAGTCCCGCCCGCCCGGCGCCCGGCGTCGGGCGGGCGGACGCGGACGCCGTTCAGGAGGCCTTCTGGAAGCCCGCGTCCTGGAGGATCTTCTGGGCCTCCGGGCTGCTCAGCCAGGCCACGAAGGCGGCCGCGGCCTCGGCGTTCTTGGACTGCTTGAGCGTCGCGGCCGGGTACGAGGCCACGGCGTTCTGCTCGTCGGGGATCTCGACGGTCTCGACCTTGTCCGCGGAGTTGGTGGAGTCGGTCTTGTAGACGAGGCCGGCGTCGGCCTCGCCGAGCTCGACCTTGCTCAGCACGGCGCGGACGTTCGGCTCCAGGGAGACCGGCTTCACCTCGATCCTCTGGGCGTCGAGGATCTGCTTGCCGTAACGGCCGACCGGGACCTCGGGCGCGGCGAGCACCACCTTGATCCTGCTGTCGGCCAGGTCCTTGAGCGCGGCGATCTTGAACGGGTTGTCCTTGCCGGTCGCGATGACCAGGCGGTTCTTGGCGATGACCGACGGCTCGCCGGTCTCGCCCCTCAGGCCGTCCATGGTCCTGGTGTCGGCGGTCACGAGCACGTCCGCCGGGGAGCCCTGCCTGACCTGGGCGGCGAGCTCCTGGGAGCCCGCGAAGGAGAACGTGATCCTCGTGCCGGGGTGGGCCTTCCCGTACGCGGCGCCCGCGGTCCTGAACGCGTCGGTGAGCGAGGACGCGGCGAGGACGGTGAGGTTAGCGGCCCTCGACGCGGCGCCGGACGGGGCGGAGGCGCTCGTGCCGGATCCGGCGTCGCCGGCTTTCGGCTCGCTGCTGGTGCAGCCCGACAGGGCGGGGACGAGCAGGGCTGCGGCGAAGGCCGAGGCCACGGCGCTGCGGCGGTTCACGGGGAGGGACATGGCTGGTGCTCCTCGGTCGGGTCGGCGGGCGGAAGGCGGCCGGCTGCACGTGGCGACCCGCGCCGGTGACGGCGGAGCGGGCGGTGACGAAACGCGTGAGACCAGCCGGTGCGGGCCCGCCTGGATTTCGACCCGGGCGGACACGTCGCCGAGCGTCACGGCGGTGCCGACGCCCGGGAACGCGTTGCGGGCCGAGGTGTACGGCTCTTCGTCCTCGGTGGGGGCCCGTCGGCCGACCTCGACGGAGAGCGGGGCCCGGTCGCGGCCGTCGATCAGCCGCCGACCGGCCCGGTCGCGATGGGCCGCGACCCGGCCGGAGTCGGCCCGGCGGCGGGCGGTGTCCGGGCTGACGCCCAGCAGACACGCCGCCTGGCCTGTGGTGGAGGACTGCATGTGCGACACGGTAGGGGCAGACAGCGCGCATTTACAATTCTCTTCGGATGATCTCCATGGCAGATGCCTGCTTGATTGGCTGTTCCGCCAAAGGTCCGCTGAAGGTCCGCCGAAGGGTGCACCCGTCCGGGCCGGCGGATCGCTAGAGTCGGGGCATGGCAGCTGAAGCAACCGAAACGGGAACCGCACGGGTGGACGCCTGGATCTGGTCGGTCCGCCTGACCAAGACCCGCTCGATCGCGGCGACGGCCTGCCGCGCGGGACACGTGAGGGTCAACGGGGAACGCGCGAAGCCGGCCCAGTCGGTGAAGGCGGGTGATGAGGTCCGGCTGTTCCACGCGGGGCGCGAGCGCGTGGTGGTGGTCAAGCGGCTGGTGACGAAGCGGGTGGGCCCGCCGGTGGCCGCCGAGTGCTTCATCGACAACAGCCCGCCGGCCCCCACCGCCGTCGAGGCCGCCGCCGTCGGCATCCGCGACCGCGGCACGGGCCGCCCCACGAAGCGGGACCGCCGCGAACTCAACACCCTCCGCGGCCGTTAGGGCTCGTCCGGCCTGTCACGCGACCGCTCGCGTCCGCGTCGTGGACGGGGACGCGGGGCGGGGTGGTCTCCCCGATGCCGGGTGACCGCGCCCGGGTTGCCCGGGCGGGTCAGGTCTTGCGGTAGGTGTAGGCCTCGGAGGCGGCCAGGGCCACGGCGTCCAGGGGGGCGCCCGCCGATGCGGCGACCACCGCCGCCACCGCCCCCTCCACGAACGGCGCGTCCACCAGCCGTGCCCCCGGCGGCAGTTCCTCCTCGGCCAGCAGCGCCTTCACCGTCAGCACCGCGCTGCCCAGGTCCGCGAGCAGCGCGACCCCCGCCCCGCGGTCCACCTCCCGTACGGCCGTGGCGATCCGCTCCGCGCTCGTGCCGAGCCCGCCGTCCGCGGTGCCGCCGGCCGCGGCGACCGGGGCCACGGGCCCGCCCGCGGCCAGGCCAACCGCCAGCTCCGCCACGGATTCCGCGACCCGGGCGCTGTGCGACACCAGCACGATTCCCACCGTCTCCGCGGTCATCCGGCCACCTCCGCGAGGGCCCCGAGCAGCAGTGCGGCCGAGGTCGCCCCCGGGTCCTGGTGGCCGATGCTCCGCTCGCCGAGGTAGCGGGCCCGGCCCTTGCGGGCCAGCATCGGCACCGTGGCCTGCGCGCCGTCCTGCGCCGCGTCCCCGGCCGCACGGTACGAGGTGCTCAGCGCCGCCACCCCGGGGACCAGCGCGTCCAGCATCGTCTTGTCGCCCGGCGCGGACCCGCCCAGCTGCGCCACCGCGCCGACGCCCGCGTACAGCGCCTCGCGCAGGGCGTCGTCGGAGACCTCGGCGGCCTCCCCGAGCTCCTTGCCGGTCCGTCGCAGCAGCGTCCCGTACAGCGGGCCGGAGGCCCCGCCGACCGTGGAGATCAGGGTCCGCCCGGCCAGTCGGAGCACCGCCCCGGGTGTCCCGGGCCCCTCCGCGTCCAGGACCTCCCGTACGGCCGTGAATCCCCGCAGCATGTTGACCCCGTGGTCGGCGTCCCCGATGGGGGAGTCGAGCTCGGTCAGCCGATCCGCCTCCTGCTCCACCGCCGCGGCGGTGGCCGCCATCCAGCGCCGGAAGAAGTCTGCGTCACGCAACCCGGTTCTCCTCGCCTCGACTTGCCGCATACGTCACACGACACCCCACACCCCGTACCCGGCGCGCCGGTCCCCGCCACCCCGCGGTCAGCGGCCCCAGCGCAGGGCCGGCGTCTGCACGGGCGCGTCCCACAGCCGCAGCAGCTCCTCGTCCGCCCGGCACAGCGTGACCGAACACCCCGCCATGTCCAGGGAGGTGACGTAGTTTCCGACCAGGGCCCGCGCCACCGGCACCCCCCGCTCCGCCAGCACCGCGGCCACCTCCGCGTGGAACCCGTACAGCTCCAGCAGCGGCGTCGCCCCCATCCCGTTGACGAGCGCGAGCACCGGCCCGTCGGCCGGCCCCGCCTCCGCCGGCTCCGCCAGTACGGCGTCCACCGCGAGCCGCGCAATCTCCCGCGCCGGCATCATCGGCCGCCGCTCGCGGCCCGGCTCGCCGTGGATGCCGATGCCCAGCTCCAGCTCCCCGTCCGGGAGGTCGAACGTCGGACTGCCCTTCGCCGGCGTCGTG
Organism: Streptomyces sp. BR123; assembly: GCF_013401435.1. GTDB lineage: Bacteria > Actinomycetota > Actinomycetes > Streptomycetales > Streptomycetaceae > Streptomyces. The sequence continues at coordinate 11,136 of NZ_JACBGN010000184.1, read as the reverse complement.
CACGCGCTGAGCGCCACCCCGAAGCTCCGTGAGGATTCGGCCACCCGCCGGGCGAGGGCCGCGACCCGCTCCAGCGGGGCGCCCTCCTCCGCGGCCGCCCCTGCGATCTTCTCGACGAACAAGGTGGCGCCCGTGCCCCGCCGCTCCGCCGGGCTCCCGGGGACCGCGACGTCGTCGTTGACCAGCACCCGCTCGATCCGCAGGCCTTCCTCCTCGGCGAGTTCGGCGGCCATCTCGAAGTTCAGCACGTCCCCGGTGTAGTTCTTGACGACGAACAGCACCCCCTGCCCGGCGTCCACGGCGGTGGCCGCCCGCAGCATCTGGTCGGGCACCGGCGACGTGAAGACCTCCCCGGGGCACGCGGCCGACAGCATCCCGTACCCGACGAAGCCGCCGTGCAGCGGCTCGTGCCCGGAGCCCCCGCCCGACACCAGCCCTACCCGGCCCCCCGCGCGCGCGTCGCGCCGTACGACGACGCGCCGCTCCACGTCGACCTGCAGCTCGGGATGGGCGGCCGCCATGCCGCGCAGCGCGTCGGCGACGACGGTCTCGGGACTGTTGATCAGCATCCTCATGGCGTCTCCCCGGTATACGAGTGGTGGAGCGGCAAAGTGGCCGAGCAGGTCGGGACGGAGGCGAGCCTATGCGGCCCGGACCGCACATCGTCACCGAACGGCCGCGACGGGTGATGTCGGCGGCCGGGTCCGCACGCTGGTCGAGCATTTGTTCGAGTGGCGCGTTACGCTGGTCCCATGCGCACCATCCAGGGCCTCCCCGCACTCCAGGCCTCCCTCTTCGACCAGGGGGACGAGATCCGCCCGGGCCCCCTCGGGGGCATGCAGCGCACTCCGCTCGGGGCCGGGGCGTGGGTCGACCACCTGCCCGGCTGGCTCTCGGGTGCCGACACCCTCTTCCAGCGGCTCGCCGCGTGCGTGCCCTGGAGGGCCGAGCGCCGGCAGATGTACGAGCGCGAGGTCGACGTGCCGCGCCTGCTCGCCTTCTACGAGGAGGGCGAGATCCTCCCGCATCCGGTGCTCACCGAGGCCCGTGACGTCCTGACGCGGCACTACGCCGCCGAACTCGGCGAGCCCTTCACCACCGCCGGGCTCTGCTTCTACCGCGACGGACGGGACAGCGTCGCCTGGCACGGCGACCGCATCGGCCGCTCCGCCACCGAGGACACCATGGTCGCGATCGTCTCCGTCGGCGACCCGCGCGACCTGGCGTTCCGTCCGCGCGGCGGCGGCCCCACGCTCCTGCGGCTGCCGCTCGGGCACGGCGACCTCGCCGTGATGGGCGGCTCCTGCCAGCGGACCATGGAGCACGCGGTGCCCAAGTCCACCCGCGCAGTGGGCCCGCGCATCAGCATCCAGTTCCGCCCCCGGGGCGTGCGCTGAGAACGGGCCGGGGCCGGCCCCCGCCGGAGCGCGGGCAGGGGCCTCGGTCCGGGCGGTGCCTCGGAAGCCCCCGCGTTCAGCTCGGTGATGCCTGTGGAAGCGGCACTCCCGGGCCGCCCCGCCCGGGTCGCCCCGCCCGGGGTGCCGGTGTCCAGGGCGCCCGGTTCGAGCGCCTCCACTTCGCGCTCGAAGCCGGCGTGGACGTCCTCCGCCGGGTGCGGACCACGAGGTCCGGACCCCGCCGGCCCGGACCCCGCCGGGTCAGGCCTCCTCCGCCTCCTTCGGGCGGCCGCCGGACCGCACCGCGGACGCCGCCGCCTGCAGCGAGCGCAGGGCGAGCAGCAATACGCCGATGTCGTCCAGGTACACCGGGTCCGGCACCAGGTCCACCGGCGAGACGGTGTAGACGACGGCGAGCCAGAACAGCGCCTTGTCGCGCAGCGGGATCCCCGCGTCGAGCAGCAGGCGCCGCGTCCTGAAGACCCGCACGAGCAGCACGGCGGCCGCGGCGGCCAGCCCGAGGGCGAGCACCGCGACGATCATCAGCCAGACCGAAGCGTCCATGCCGCCTCTATACCCCTTCCTCCGGGCCCTGTCCCTTCGGGGCCTCAGCCCTGCGTGCGCAGCCGGTTGCCGACCTCGCCCAGGCCGGCGGCGATCGCGTCGAGCTGATCGGGGGTGAGGACGTCGATGAGCACCTCCCGGACCGCGGACACGTGCCCGGGGGCGGCCTCCTCCAGGCGGGCGCTGCCCGCGTCCGTGAGGACGGCGAAGACGCCGCGCACGTCGGAAGGGCAGCTGCGGCGCCGGACCAGTCCGGCCTTCTCCAGCTGGGTGACCTGGTAGGTCAGCCCGCTCTTCGAATTGATCAGGCCATTGGCGAGTTCCGTCATCCGCAGCTCCCGGTCGGGGGCCGCGGCGAGCCGCACGAGGATCTCGTACTGCGGGTGCGAGAGCCCGGAGTCGTCCTTGAGCTGCTGGTCGAGATGCCGGTTCACCATGGCCGATGCGGCCAGGAAGGCCCTCCAGGCGCGCATCTCCCGATCGTCCAGCCATCTCGTTTCAGCCATGCGCCCAGCCTACACAGGTTGTTCCAATTTGAATCAATGGTCTAGGGTCGGACAGTCACGTTCGAATTTGAACTACTTGAGCCACTCCTCTCCGCCGAGGGCGGCCCGACCGGAAGGATCCCCCCATGACCAGCCCCTCCGCCACCGCGACGAAGCCGCAGGCCGCCGCCCCGGCCGCTGCCGCCGCCCTCGCGCTCTCCACCCCCGCACACGACGCCGGCCTCCTGCTCCTGCGCATCGTCCTCGGCCTCACCATGGCCGCACACGGCAGCCAGAAGCTCTTCGGCTGGTTCGGGGGCGGCGGGATCAGCGGCACCGGGAAGTTCTTCACCGCCAGCGGCTACCCGGCCGGCGAGGCCATGGCCGTCGTCGCGGGCCTGACCGAGACCCTGGGCGGCCTCGGCCTCGCCGTCGGCCTGCTCACCCCGCTCGCCGGCGCCGCTGTCGTCGGCACCATGATCAACGCGATCGCCGTGCACGGCACCGGCTCGTTCTTCGCCCAGAAGGGGGGCATCGAGTACGAGATCCTCCTGGTCGCCGGCGCCGCCGCCCTCGCCCTCACCGGACCCGGCCGGTACGCCGCCGACCGCATGCTGCCCGTGCTGCGCGGCCACCGCCTCGCCCACGGCGCCCTCGCCGTCGCCCTCGGCGTCGTCCTCGCGGTCGTCACGCTCCTCGTCCGCAAGTAGCCCGACCCGGCGGAGCCGGCCGCCGCTGCCGCCCCGGCCGCCCGCCCCGCGGAGTCGGCGGCCGCCCCGCGCCCCAGCGGCCGCCGGCGGCGGCCCGCGGAGGCGTCCCAGAGCGGCCGGCGGCGGGCGGCCACCCGCCCCGGCGCTGATTGGGTCGGCGCATACAGGGGAAAAGCGCTCAGATGAGGCAACGCATCGAGGACTACGCCCTCATCGGCGACTTGATGACCTGCGGGCTCGTCGGCCGCGACGGGTCCGTCGACTGGCTGTGCCTGCCGCGGTTCGACTCGGCCGCCTGCTTCGCCGCCCTCCTCGGCGACCGGGAGAACGGCCACTGGCGCATCGCCCCGGCCGACGCCGCCGACGACGAGCAGTGCACCCGCCGCGCGTACGCCGACGGCACCCTCGTCCTGGAGAGCCACTGGGACACCGGCGGCGGCTCCGTCAAGGTCATCGACTTCATGCCGCAGCGCGACGCCGCCCCCGAGCTGATGCGGATCGTCGAGGGCGTCTCCGGCCGCGTCACCATGCGCAGCACCCTGCGCCTGCGCTTCGACTACGGGCACGTCGTCCCCTGGGTCCGCCGCTGCGGCGGCAACGAGCGCGTCGCCGTCGCCGGCCCCGACTCCGCATGGTTCCGCAGCGAACCGCCCGTGCGCACCTGGGGCCAGGCCAAGAGCACCCGCTCCGAGTTCACCGTCGCCCCCGGCGAACGCGTCGCCTTCGTCCTTACCTGGCACCCCTCGCACCATGCGCGCCCCGAGCCCATCGACCCGCACGAAGCCCTGGAGCAGACCCTCGCCGACTGGCGGGCCTGGTCCGACCAGTGCCGTTACGAAGGCCCCTACCGGGAGGCGGTGACCCGCTCCCTCGTCACCCTCAAAGCCCTCACGTACGCCCCCACCGGCGGCATCGCCGCAGCAGCCACCACCTCCCTCCCCGAGGAGATCGGCGGCGTCCGCAACTGGGACTACCGCTTCTGCTGGCTGCGCGACGCCACCCTCACCCTCGGCTCCCTCCTCTCCACCGGCTTCCTCGACGAGGCCCGCGCCTGGCGCGAGTGGCTGCTGCGCGCCATCGCCGGCGACCCCGCCGACCTGCAGATCATGTACGGCATCGGCGGCGAACGGCGCATCCCGGAGGCGGAACTGCCCTGGCTGCGCGGCTACGCCGGCTCCGCCCCCGTCCGCGTCGGCAACGCGGCCGTCAACCAGCTCCAGCTCGACGTGTACGGGGAGGTCCTCGACAGCCTGTACCTGGCCCGCTCGGCCGGCCTGCCCGCCGAACGGCACGGCTGGCGGATCCAGCTCGCCCTCCTCGACTTCCTGGAGCAGAACTGGCACCGGCCGGACGAGGGCCTGTGGGAGGTGCGCGGCCCCCGCCGCCACTTCGTCCACTCCAAGGTGATGGCGTGGGTCGCCGCCGACCGGGCCGTACGCACCCTGGAGGGCGACCCCTCGCAGCACGGCGACACGGAGCGCTTCCGGGCGATGCGGGACGCCGTCCACGCGGACGTCTGCGAGAAGGGCTACGACCCCGACCGCAACACCTTCACCCAGTACTACGGCTCCCGCGAACTGGACGCGGCCACCCTGCTCATCCCCAGGGTCGGCTTCCTGCCCCCCGACGACCCGCGCGTGATCGGCACCGTCGACGCGGTCCGGGCCGAACTCGGCAGCAGCGGTCTGGTCCGCCGCTACAGCACCGAAGGCCCGTCCGTGGACGGGCTGCCCGGCGCCGAGGGCGCCTTCCTCGCCTGCTCGTTCTGGCTCGCCGACGCCCTGCACCTGACCGGCCGCGAGAAGGAGGCCCGGGAGCTGTTCGAGCGACTGCTGGCCGTCCGCAACGACGTCGGACTGCTCGCCGAGGAGTACGACCCCGCCGCCGGCCGCCAGCTCGGCAACTTCCCGCAGGCCTTCAGCCACATCGGCCTGGTGAACACCGCCCTCACCCTGGGCTTCGACGGGGGACACCCTGCACGCCCCAGGTGACGGGCGGGACAGCGCCGGCCGCCGCGCCGTCCCACTGCCGCGCCGTTCTCCCACTGCGCCGCGTCGTCCCCCCACTGCGCCGCGGCGGCGCCGCGGCGTCGTCACTCCGCTGCCGCTGCCGCTGCCGCTGCCGCTCCGTCCCCGGCCGTACGCGCGGCCAGCAGCAGGGCGATGTCGTCCGGCCGCTCGACGCTGCTCCCTGCCTCCGCCACCAGCCGGGCCGCCGTCTCCGCCAGCGGGGACGGCCGGGCCGCCGCCAGCGCCGACCGCAGCCGGTCCACCCCGACGTCGAAGTCCGTGCCCGGCTTCTCCACCAGCCCGTCCGTGTACAGGGCGAACACCGCCCCCTCCTCCAGCTGCAGCTGCGTCACCGGATACACCGCGTCCGCGTCGACGCCCAGCACGACCCCGCCCGGCAGTTCCAGTACCTCGGTCCGCCCGTCGGGATGGCGCAGCAGCGGCTGCGGGTGCCCGGCCCGCACCGCCAGCGCACGGCCCGAATCCGGGTCGAGAGCCACGTAGCAGCAGCTCGCGAACTGTCCCGGGTCCAGGTCGATCAGCAGCCGGTTGGTGCCGGCCACCACGTCCTGCGGGGCGTTCCCGCTGAGCGCGAACGCCCGTACCGCGCTGCGCAGCTGGCCCATGGTGGCCGCGGCCGCCACCCCGTGCCCCTGCACGTCCCCGATGACCAGGGCCAGCAGGCCCGTACCCGTCTCGATCACGTCGTACCAGTCGCCGCCCACGTCCATGCCGACCGTGCCCGGCAGGTAGCGGCCCACCGTCACCACGTTCTCCCGGACCGGCAGCCGGTGCGGGAGCAGCGCCGACTGCAGCCCGCGCGCCAGCGCCGCCTCCGAGTCGTACTGCCGGGCCCGCTCCAGGGCCTGCGCGATCAGCCCCGCCAGCGCCGTCAGCACCGTACGCTCCTCCGGGCTGAACCCGCGCGGCGCGTCGAAGCCGAGGATGCACGAGCCCACCGGCCGGCCCGAGGCGATCAGCGGGAGGAACGCGCGCGCGCCGACGTGCGCGTCCAGCGGGATCCCCGGGTACGCGGCCGCCAGGTGCTCCATCGACTCGAAGAACATCGGCCGACCCGTGGTCAGGGTCTCCACGCCGGGCAGCCGGGCATCGAGCCCCACCCCGTCGAAGCGGTCGAGGAAGCCCTGTGGGAAGCCCGTCTCCCACGCCAGGTACAGATGCCGCTCGGTCAGCAGGTAGATCGCCAGCTGGCGGCCGCCGAAGGCGGGCAGCAACTCCTGCGTCACCACCGCCGACACCTGGCGGGCCGTCACCGCCTCCGTCAGCGCGATCGCCAGCGCCACCGGCCGGTACAGGGCCGGGGCCCGGTCCGCGGCGGCGGCCGGCCCCGGGCCGGGCCGGACGGCCGATTCGGGCGCGGACGCGGGCTGCCCGGCAGCTGTGCCGATGACCACGGTCACCCCGTCGTCGGCGGGGTAGAGATCCACCGACACCCACTCCCCGGACGCCTGCCGACCCCGCAGGGCCGCGAAGTGCACCGGCCCCCCGGACATGAACACCGCCCGGAAGTGGTCCTCGTACGCGGGATGCCCGAGCCAGGGCAGCGCCTCCCACAGCACCCGGCCGCGCAGCTCCGGCCCGCCCATGCCGAGTCGGCAGGCGGCCGCGTTGACGTGGCGGATCCTGCCCCCGCGATCCACGGACACCACCGCCTGCGTGAGCCGGTCCAGGGCCTCCCGGGCGCCGTGCGCCCGCCCGGGGGAGGGAACCATCACCGGATCGCCGCACCAGGACACCGGCTCCCCGGCCGCCTCCAGCTCCGCGAGCTCCGCGGCCAGCCCCTCCGCTACCGCCTGGAGCCGCTTCCCCTCGGCAGACCCCACGCCGAGGCCCGGCGTCGCGGGCCGCAGCACGAACAGCACCCCGAACCGGTCCTGGCCGGCGCCCACCGGCTCGTACAGCGACCCGAACGGGAACGGCAGACCGGCCATCAGCTGCGGGAAGCGCCGCATGGCCTCATCCGCGTCCGGCAGATGGACGGACCGGCCGCTGCGGTAGGCCTCGGCGACCGGGAACGGGCGGTTCACGTGCATCCGCCACCACGGCCGGTACAGCGACCCCGGCAGCCCCGTCAGCACGGCCAGCAACAGCAGTCCCGTGGATCCCGAGCGCAGGTAAATGCCGCCCGCGAACCCGCCGACGGCCTGCACGGCCTCGCCCGCCGCCCGTACCAGCACCCGGGCCGTGGCGTCGCGGGCGGGGCCGCTGTCCGGTCTCGCCGTCACACAGCCAGCATGCCTCCGGCACGCGCCGAGCTGCATCCCGGCGCCGGGCGGCCCTGCGGCCCGGCAGGCCCCGGACGCCAGTGCGCTGACCGCGCGGCCTCCCCGGCCCCCGGACCGGCCGGGTACGCCGACAGCTCTCTGGCCACGCTCATCGTCAAGCGAGAGCGCGCACAGGCCCTCCCCACCGACAGCACGAGCAGGCAGCAGGCGTACACCGCGCAAGCAGCGGGCGCGAGGCGAAGATCCGCGGATCCGGCAGCGCTTCGACGAGCGCATGCTCGGCGCCGCCCGCCCCGGCATCCGCTGCTCCGCATCCGGCTCTCGCTGCTCCGCATCCGGCTCACCCCGCCGGTTCGTCGTCGGCCCCGCTGGTTCGCCCGTCGCCCGTCGCCCGTCGCTGGTTCGCCCGTCGCCCGCCCCTCCCGCGCCGGACACCTCCGCGCCCGTGCCTGCCGAGCCCGCGCAGCCCGGACGTCGTACGGACTGACCCGAACGCCGACCCGTCCGGGGGAGCGGCCCGCGTCCGCGCCGTCGCCCGCTGCGCAACGGGGCACGATACGCACGCGCGCCCCACCCGCCCCCGGAAGGCAGACCATGCGGTTCCAGTACGACACCATCGGCGAGCGCTTCGTGGAGTCCAAGACCACGGCGGCGTTCTCGGCGGCCGACACCCACACCCTGCTCGGGGCGCTCGACGCGCTCGGCGGGGTCCGCGGACTCGACACGCTCGACCTGGCCTGCGGCCACGGCCACAACACCCGGCTGCTGGCCCGCGGCGGCGCCCGGCGCACCGTCGGCGTGGACATCTCCGAGGAGATGATCCGCCTGGCCCGCACCCACGACACCGCCGCCATCGAGTACGTCGTTGCCGACGCCGCCGAACTGCCGCAGATGGGCCCCTTCGACCTGGCCACTGCAGTGCACCTGTTCAACCACGCGCCCGACCGGTACTCGCTGCACGCCATGTTCCGCTCCATCCGCGCCAACCTGCGCGCAGGCGGCCGCCTGCTCGCCATCGTCCTCAACGCGGGCGCGTACCCGCACGTCGACTGGTCGCCGTACGGCGTCCGGATCGTCGGACGTGTACCGGAGGGCGACGCACCGCTGCTGAAGGCGCAGCTCCTCACCGAACCCGCGATCGATTTCGAGTACCGGGAATGGGCGCACTCCGACTTCGCCGAAGCGGCCGTCGAGGCGGGCTTCGGCACCGTCGCCTGGCAGCCCAACCGCACCCCACCCGCGGACGCCGCGCGCGACGAGGCCTACTGGACCGGATACCGGGCCTGGCCCATCAGCTCCCTGATGACCTGCACGGCCTGACACGAGACGGCCTGGTGGGAAACGGCCTGGTGTGAAACGACCTGGTATGAAATGGTCTGACGTGAAACGGCCTGGTGTGAAACCGTCTGACGCGGGGGTCGGAGGTCATTCCTCCTCCGCCGCCGCCCTGATCAGCTCCACGATCCGGTCCCGGGCGGCCCGCCCCTCCGGCACCGGGAGCAGCGGGTACGCGTGGGGCAGCCCCGGCTCCTCGTGGAACTCCACCTCCGCGCCCGCGTTCCGCGCCCGGCGCAGCAGCTCCCTGCTGTCGGGGCTCAGGACGTCCCGGGTGCCCGTGAACACCGTCAGCGGCGCGAGCCCCCCGAACGAGCCCCGCAGCGGGCTCACCTGCGGGTCGTCCGCCGCCAGGGTGCCCGCGTACAGCCGGCCGGCCTCCAGCAGGCCCGGCCGCGCCAGCACCGGGTCGTCGGCCTCCAAGGCCGCCTGGTCCGGGTGGCTCATGGTCAGGTCCAGCCACGGCGAGATCAGCACGATCCGGGACGGCTGGGCCCCCGTACGGTCGCGCAGCCGCTGCGCGGCAGCCAGCGCCAGCCCGGCGCCGGACGAATCCCCGATGAGCACCGTGCCGCCGTCGCCGCCGCTCTCGATCAGGCCGCTGAGCAGGTCCGCGGCCACCGGAACCGTCCGGTCCGCGGTGCCCCGCGGCGCGAGTATGTACGCCGGTACGACCACCCGGGCCTGCGCCTGCGTCACCAGCGTCCGGATCATCGCCCAGTGCGGCCGGACCAACTCGTGGATGTAGCCGCCACCGTGCACGTACAGCACCCGGGCCGTCGGCTCCGCCCCGCGCGGCGCCACGTCGTACACCGGCCACGCGCCCACGAAGGTGCGCGACACCTCCGCGACCCGGCCCAGCGACCGGGGCGGCAGATGCGACGCCGGGCGGCGGGCCGACTCGGCCACCCGCGCGTGCACCGCCTCCGCGCTCGCGAACCGTCTTCGCCACCCCGCCGCGATCAGCGCGACCGACAGCGCCCTGCTGCGCAGACTCGGCACGCTCGGCACCTCCCCGTTCCCTGCCCCGACTGACGGCCCGTGCCCAGGCCACAGCCCTGTACGGAAGGAGCATAGGCGTGAAGCCCGGCTCGTGAAGCTGGGCTGTCGACCCGCTTAAGAAATCCTCGATGGACCGATCACCGCCCGGTCGGCAGATTGGTCCCATCAACACGCCGCACCAGCCCCTGTGGTCGCGGTGCCCTCTGCACATGCCTGGAGCCACACCATGAAGGCACTCGTCAAGCACAAAGCCGAACCCGGGCTGTGGCTGATGGACGTACCGGAGCCGGAGTACGGCCCCGGCGACGTGCTGATCAAGGTGCTGCGCACCGGCATCTGCGGCACCGACCTGCACATCCGCTCCTGGGACGGCTGGGCGCAGGGCGCCGTCAAGACCCCGCTCGTCCTCGGCCACGAGTTCGTGGGCGAGGTCGCCGCGGTCGGCGGCGACGTCCAGGACGTCGAGATCGGCGCGCTCGTCAGCGGCGAGGGCCACCTCGTCTGCGGCAAGTGCCGCAACTGCCTGGCAGGCCGCCGCCACCTGTGCCGCAGCACCGTCGGCCTCGGCGTCGGGCGGGACGGCGCCTTCGCCGAGTACGTCGTCCTGCCCGCGCAGAACGTGTGGGTGCACCGCACCACCGTGGACCTGGACGTGGCGGCGATCTTCGACCCGTTCGGCAACGCCGTCCACACCGCCCTGTCCTTCCCTCTGGTCGGCGAGGACGTCCTGATCACGGGCGCGGGCCCGATCGGCATCATGGCGGCGGCCGTCGCCCGGCACGCCGGTGCGCGCAACGTCGTCATCACCGACGTCAGTCCGGAGCGCCTGGAGATCGCACGCAAGGCGGGCGCCACCCTCGCGCTCGACGTCTCGAACGCGACGATCGCCGACGCGCAGGCCCGGCTGGGGCTGCGCGAGGGCTTCGACGTCGGCCTGGAGATGTCCGGCCGCCCCGAGGCCATGCGCGACATGATCGACAACATGACGCACGGCGGCAAGATCGCCATGCTCGGCCTGCCGGCGCAGGAGTTCCCGGTCGACTGGGCGAAGATCGTCACCTCGATGATCACGATCAAGGGCATCTACGGCCGGGAGATGTTCGAGACCTGGTACGCGATGACGGTGCTGCTGGAGGGCGGGCTCGACCTCAGCCCGGTCATCACCGGCCGCTACTCGCACCGCGACTTCGAGGCAGCCTTCGACGAGGCGGCCACGGCCCGCAGCGGCAAGATCATCCTGGACTGGACGGCGTAACGGGCCGGAAACCGGACGGGTCGGGCAGATCGGGCGGATCGGGCGGTCGGGCGGGGCTACGGAGCGCCCGCACTCCGCAGTCCCCGCCCGGCAGATCACGCACCACCCTCCGGCCGGGCGGGGACTGCGGAGT
>NZ_JACBGN010000183.1 GCF_013401435.1 Streptomyces sp. BR123 | reverse complement strand
CCCCCCTCACCCCCGGCAGCCTCCGGGACCACGACGGCCTGGTGGTCCTCGGCACCTGAGCGGCAGGGCGGGGCGCCTCGGTACGGGTGCGCCCTGTGGCGGTGCGCCCCCCTGTGACGGGTGCACCCGGGCGGCCGTACGCCCGGCCCTGCCGGCCGTACGCCCGGCCCTGCCGGCCCCCGGGAGGGGGTGCGCGTCAGCCGGCGCGGCTGAGGCGGTCCGCGCCGGAGAGGATCGCCGCCGCCAGCGCCTCCGCGGGTGCCGACACCCGCTCCCCGCGGAGCAGGGCGAACTCCACCGAGCCCAGTTCCGGAAGCCCCTGCACGCGGACCAGTCCGGGCGGGATCAGCCCCCGGGTGTGCGCCATCACGCCCAGCCCCGCCCGGGCCGCGGCGATCAGGCCGTTCAGGCTGCCGCTCGTACAGGCGATCCGCCACTCCCGCCCGTCCCGTTCCAGGACCTCCAGCGCGCGGGCCCGGGTGATCCCCGGCGGCGGGAAGACAATCAGCGGAACCGGCCGGTCCGGGTCCATGCGCAGTCCCTCCGCCCCGATCCAGACCATCCGGTCCCGCCACACCAGCCGGCCCCGCTCGTCCCCCGGCCCGCGCCGCTTCGCGAGGACGAGGTCCAGCCGACCCGCGTCGAGCCGCTCGTGCAGGGTCCCGGAGAGCTCGACCGACAGCTCCAGGTCGACCTCGGGGTGCTCGTGGCGGAAGCCCTCCAGGATCTCCGGCAACCGGGTCAGCACGAAGTCCTCCGACGCCCCGAACCGCAGCCGCCCCCGCAGGCGGGTTCCGGTGAAGTAGGCCGCCGCCCGCTCGTGGGCCTCCAGGATGGTCCGGGCGAAGCCGAGGAGCGCCTCGCCGTCCTCGGTCAGCTCCACGCTGTGGGTGTCGCGCAGGAAGAGCGGGCGGCCCGTCGCCTCCTCCAGCCGGCGGACGTGCTGGCTGACCGTGGACTGGCGTACGCCGAGCCGCCCGGCGGCCTGGGTGAAGCTGAGCGTCTGGGCGACCGTGAGGAACGTGCGGAGCTGAACCGGGTCGTACACGCCCCCCATGGTGCCACGGTCATCACGGAACGCGATGGCAGTGAGAGCGGTGTACGGGTTTCCCGATGGCCCGACCTGTCCGACCATGAGGGTCGAAGCACCGCATTCCTCACCGCCGCCCGCCTGCACCGCCGCACGCCTGCACCGCCGCACGCCCCCGGTACTCCCCGCTCCCCCGCGCCCGTTCCGCCACCGACTGCAAGTGAGCCCGTACATGCGCCGCCCGCACCTCCCCTCCCGGCTGCCCCTGGACCCGTACGCAGCGGCCCTCCTCGGCACCGTCGGCCTCGCCGCCCTGTTCCCGGCCCGCGGCGCGGGCGCCACCGCCGCCGGGGGCGCCGCCACCGCGGCCGTGGCACTGCTCTTCTTCCTCTACGGGGCCCGGCTGTCCACCCGCGAGGCGCTGGACGGGCTGCGCCACTGGCGGCTCCACCTCACCGTGCTGATCTGCACCTTCGTCCTCTTCCCGGTCCTCGGCCTCGCCTCGCGCGCCCTGATCCCGACCGTGCTCACGCCGCCGCTCCACAGCGGGCTGCTCTTCCTGTGCCTCGTGCCGTCCACCGTCCAGTCCTCCATCGCCTTCACCTCGATCGCCCGCGGCAACGTGCCCGCCGCCATCTGCGCCGGCTCCTTCTCCAGCCTCGCCGGGATCCTCCTCACGCCGCTGCTCGCGGCCGGGCTGCTCGGCGGCGGCATCGGCGGGTTCTCCTCCGGCTCCGTGCTGAAGATCGCCCTTCAGCTCCTGCTGCCGTTCCTCCTCGGGCAGGTGCTGCGCCCGCGCGTCGGCGGCTTCCTGGCCCGGCACAAGGCGGTCCTCGGGTACGTCGACCGAGGCTCGATCCTGCTCGTGGTGTACACCGCGTTCAGCGCGGGCATGGCTGCGGGCATCTGGCACCGGGTCAGCGCCCTGCGGCTGGGCGCGCTGCTGATGGTGGAGGCCTTCCTGCTGGCCGTCATGCTCCTGGTGACCTGGTACGGGGCGAAGCAGCTCGGGTTCGGCCGGGCGGACCGGGTCACGATCCAGTTCGCCGGGGCGAAGAAGAGCCTGGCGGCCGGACTCCCCATGGCCAGTGTGCTGTTCGGGACCCAGGCGAGCCTGGCGGTGCTGCCGCTGATGCTCTTTCACCAGATGCAGCTGATGGTGTGTGCGGTGCTGGCACGGCGGCGCGCCCGGGACGCAGGGGCAGGGGCAGATGCGGAGACGGACGCGAACGCAGGGGCGGGGGCCGGGGCCGAACTCCCCGCCGGGCGTGTGGCGGAGGTCTCGCCCGGGCCTCAACACCCCGCGCCGCACACCCGGTAACGTGCGGCAGTGACCTGGATACGCCCGCTCGCCGCCCGTGCCGAACGCCCCTGCACCCTCGTGGTCTGCCGCGGCTGCTGCTGCGGCGACCCCCGAAAGAACCCCGGCACCGACCACGCCGGCCAGCTGCTCCGGCTGCGCGAGGCCGCCGCCGCTTCCGGGGGCCGCCTGGCCGTGCGTACGAGCGACTGCCTCGGCCCGTGCGCGCAGGCCAATGTGATCGTGGTGCAGCCGACGACCGAGGCGCGCCGGCGGGGTGCCCGCGCGGCCTGGTTCGGCTGGGCGCTGGACGACACCGCGACGGACGAGGTCATCGCCTGGGCCGAGGCGGGCGGGCCGGGCACCGCCCCGCTCCCGGCGACGCTGGACCTGCACCGCATCGACCCGCCGGCGCCGGCGGGTTCCCCCGGCAAGGGCGGCGGCGGGAACGCCGAGGGCCGTACGGGACGCAGGGGCGGAGGCCGCCGGGGCCGCTAGTGCTCCGCCGCGGCGGGGGCGTCCTGGGCGCCGAGGTCGAGGCGGTCCTCGCCGGCGTAGATGTTCATGCTGCCGCCGCGCAGGAAGCCCACCAGCGTCATCCCCGACTCCAGAGCCAGGTCCACGGCCAGCGAGGACGGGGCCGAGACGGCGGCCAGGACGGGGATGCCCGCCATGGCGGCCTTCTGGACGAGCTCGAAGGACGCCCGGCCGGACACCAGCAGCACGGTGTCCGAGAGGGGCAGCCGCCCGGCCTGGAGGGCCCGTCCGACGATCTTGTCGACGGCGTTGTGCCGGCCGACGTCCTCCCGGATGTCGAGGAGCTCACCGTCGCGGGTGAAGAGGCCGGCGGCGTGCAGGCCGCCGGTGCGGTCGAAGACCTTCTGCGCCTCCCGCAGCCGGTCCGGCAGCCGGCCCAGGAGCTCCACGGGGATCCGTGCGCCGTCGCCGACGGCCGGCGGCAGGGGGAACCTGGTGGCCGTGCGGACCGCGTCCAGGCTGGCCTTGCCGCACAGGCCGCAGGAGGAGGTGGTGTAGACGTTCCGCTCAAGGGTGACCTCGGGAAGCGGAACTCCGGGAGCGAGTCGGACGTTGACGACGTTGTACGTGTTCGAGCCGTCCTCCGTGGCGCCCTCGCAGTAGGTCACGGCCTGGACGTCCGCAGCGGAGCCCAGCACGCCCTCGCTCACCAGGAAGCCCACGGCGAGCGCGAAGTCGTCGCCGGGAGTGCGCATGGTGATCGCGAGGGGCTTGCCGTCCAGCCGCACCTCCAGCGGTTCCTCGGCGACCAGCGTGTCCGGGCGGACCCCGGTCGTCCCGTTCCGCACCCGTATGACGCGACGGCGCTCGGTGACCCGTCCCATGTGATCAGACCGCCCGTTCTCTCCTCGCGGCGCACGTCGTCGTGCCCCTGAGGTGCTCATTGTCCCGGACGAGGAGCATGCTGCGGAATCTCCAAATTCCGTAACCGGAACCTGTCGGGTCACGCGCCCACGTACCCGCCGGTAGCCGGTCAGGCTGGATGGTCCTGCAGTCGTACGAGGGGGGTTCCCGCCCATGACCGGTTCGCGCGTGGTGGCTCTGGGGCACTACCAGCCCGCGAGGGTCCTCACCAACGAGGACCTCGCCGCCAGGGTCGACACCAGTGACGAGTGGATCCGCTCGCGCGTCGGCATCCGGACCCGGCACATAGCCGGTCCGGACGAGCCGGTGGACGAGCTGGCCTACCAGGCCGCGGGCAAGGCGCTGGCGGGCGCCGGGCTGGTCCCGGACGAGATCGACCTCGTGCTGGTGGCCACCTCCACGGCGATCGACCGCTCCCCCAACATGGCCGCGCGGGTCGCCGCGAAGCTGGGCATGGGCGCCGGTCCGGCCGTCATGGACCTCAACGTGGTCTGTTCGGGCTTCACCCACGCCCTGGCCACGGCCGACCACGCCATCCGGGCCGGCTCCGCGCGGCGCGCCCTGGTCATCGGCGCGGACAAGATGACCGAGGTCACCGACTGGACGGACCGCACCACCTGCGTCCTGACCGGCGACGGAGCGGGCGCGGCCGTCGTCGAGGCCTGCACGGAGCCCGGGATCGGGCCGGTGCTGTGGGGGTCGGTCCCGGAGATGGGGAACGCCGTCCGGATCGAGGGCACGCCGCCGGTCTTCGCCCAGGAGGGCCAGTCCGTGTACCGCTGGACGACGAGCCGGCTGCCGGCGCTGGCCCGCCAGGTGTGCGAGAAGGCGGGGCTCACGCCCGAGGACCTGGCCGGGGTGGTCCTGCACCAGGCGAACCTGCGGATCATCGAGCCGCTGGCCCAGCGGCTCGGCGCCGTGAACGCGGTCGTCGCCCGCGACGTCGTCGACTCCGGCAACACCTCGGCGGCGAGCATCCCGATGGCGCTGTCGAAGCTCGTCGAGCGTGGCGAGATCCCCTCTGGCGCCCCGGTGCTCCTGTTCGGCTTCGGCGGGAACCTTTCGTACGCCGGCCAGGTCATCCGCTGCCCTTAGCCGCGACGGGTCCGGGAGCCGCGGGAAGCGGCGGGACGAGCCGCCTCGCCAGGCCCCCCGGCGGCATGCCCGCAGGTCAGCGCGCACCCCGGTGCGAATACCTGGTCGGAACCACGCCGAACTGCTGCTATTGTTGTCCATGTCGCCGCGGGAGACCGGGGCGGATCACCTGGTCCGGGTGGCGGAATGGCAGACGCGCTAGCTTGAGGTGCTAGTGCCCTTTATCGGGCGTGGGGGTTCAAGTCCCCCCTCGGACACACCACCGAAAGACCCCTGTTCATCAGGGGTCTTTCGCGTTTCCGGGCACCGGTGTGACCACCCGCGCGACCAACGGACCCGTTCGGAGCAGTGGCCTCACGGAACGGCCCGGGTCACGGAACCCGGGATCACGCAGTGTTCGCACCGGTGTGGGCGTGTCGCCCCGGTGGCGAGTGATCCGTTCCGAGTGGCAACCGGGCGCCGACGGAGTAAGACTCAAAGGGCACGACGGCCGGACCGAGCCGATGAGCTCGGGATGTGTCCGGACACCGG
The DNA here is from genome assembly GCF_013401435.1 of Streptomyces sp. BR123. Taxonomy (GTDB): domain Bacteria; phylum Actinomycetota; class Actinomycetes; order Streptomycetales; family Streptomycetaceae; genus Streptomyces. The sequence continues at coordinate 9,298 of NZ_JACBGN010000183.1, read as the reverse complement.
GTGCGGCCGTACGGGGCCGGGGGTTGTCATCTCCTCAAGGAGGAATTTCCTCAAGGAGCCCGCATGGAAGAAGAATCGGTCGAGGTCCTGACGTCCGGGCCGGAGCCATCCGCCCTCGCGGAGCCCAGCAGCACCGACCCGACGGAGGACATCGAACGAACTTTCGCCGAGGTGCTGGCCGACGTCCTCGGGGTCGACCGGGTATCGGCGGACAGCCACTTCTTCGACGACCTCGGCGCCAATTCGCTGGTCATGGCGCAGTTCTGCGCCCGGATCAGGAAGCGGTCGGACCTGCCCTCGATCTCGATCAAGGACATCTACCGTGAGCCCACGGTGCGCGGCCTGGCCGCTTCGGTGGTCGGAGACGTCGTGGTCGCCGTGGAACCACCGCCCCCGCACGAGGCGCCGACCCGGACCAGCACCGCCCGTTACGCGATGTGCGGCGTGGTGCAGTGCCTGGTGTTCCTCGGCTACTGCCTCGTCGCCGGCACGCTGACGACCCGTGGCTTCGAATGGGTCTCCGGGGCGCCGGGCGCGGGTTCCGTCTACCTGCGCTCACTGGTCTTCGGCGGCTCGCTGTTCGCCGCGCTGTGCGCCCTGCCGATCGCGGCGAAGTGGATCCTCGTCGGCCGCTGGAAACCACGGGAGTTCCCGATCTGGAGCCTGGCCTACCTCCGCCTGTGGACCGTACGCGTGCTGGTCCAGGCCTCACCGATGGCACTGCTGGTCGGCAACCCCCTGCAGGTGCTGTACCTGCGCGCCCTGGGGGCCCGGATCGGCCCGGGGGTGACGATCCTGACCCGGACGATCCCCGTCTGTACGGACCTCCTCACCATCGGTGCCGGGACGGTGATCCGGAAGGAGTCGACCTTCCTGTGCTACCGGGCGCATGCAGGTCGCATCCAGACGGGTCGGGTCACTCTGGGCCGGGACGTGTTCGTGGGCGAGAAGACCGTCCTCGACATCGACACCGCCATGGGCGACGGGTCCCAGCTGGGCCACACCTCCACGCTGCTCCCGGGGCAGTCCGTCCCGGCCGGGGCCCGCTGGCACGGCACCCCGGCCCAGCCCACGGACGTGGACTACGTCCGGGTGCCGCCGCGCCCGTGCAGCACGCTGCGCCGCACCGGCTACGGGCTGGTTGCCCTGCTCCAGCTGCTGGTGCTGTACGTGCCGCTGACCATCGGCGGGCTGTACATGGTGCTGCGGGAGGTGCCCGCGCTGGATCGGGCGCTGGCCCCCGGCACGCTGGGCTACTCCTCTTCGCTGGTCTACCTGGACGCCTTCGTGCTCGCCACGGTGTTCTTCTTCGGCGGTGTGGTCCTCAGCCTGGGCCTGCTCTACACCGTGCCCCGGCTGCTGAACCGGCTGATGACGCCCGACCGGGTCTACCCGCTGTACGGATTCCACTACGGGATCCACCGGCTGATCGCCCGTATGACCAACATCAGGTTCTTCCGCTGGCTGTGCGGTGACAGCTCGTACATCGTCCCCTACCTGCGCAGACTGGGATACGACCTGTCCAAGACGGTGCAGACCGGGTCGAACTTCGGCACCGAGGTGCAGCACGAGACCCCGTTCCTGGTCAAGGTGGGCAGCGGCACGATGGTCGCCGACGGCCTGTCCGTGCTCAACGCGGAGTTCTCCGGCTCGTCCTTCCGGGTCACCCGGGCCCAGGTCGGGGCGAGCAACTTCCTCGGCAACAACATCGCCTACCCCGCCGGGGGGCGCACGGGCGAGAACTGCCTCCTGGCCACGAAGGTGATGGTCCCGCTCGACGGCGAGATCCGCGAGGGCGTGGGACTGCTCGGCTCGCCGTGCTTCGAGATCCCGCGCACGGTGGAGCGCGACACCCGCTTCGACCACCTGCGCAGCGACCGGGAGCTGGGGGCGAACCTGCGGGCGAAGAACCGCTACAACCGGCACAGCATGGCCCTGTTCCTGGGCGTGCGCTGGCTGCACGTCTTCCTGTACACGCTGATCGGCCTGCTCACCGCCGACCTGTACGAACTGCTCGGTGAGGTGGCGCTCGCCGTCATGCTGCCGGTCGGCCTGCTCGTCACCACCCTGTACTACGTCGCGGTGGAGCGGTCCTTCACCGCCTGGCGTCCGCTGCGCCCGCAGCTGTGCTCCATCTACGACCCCGTCTTCTGGCGCCAGGAGCGGCTGTGGAAGGTGCCCGACCAGCACCTCGTGGTCTTCAACGGCACCCCGTTCAAGCCGCTGGTCTGGCGGCTGCTCGGGGTCCGGATCGGACGTCGGGTCTTCGACGACGGGTTCTCGGTGACGGAGCGGACGCTGGCCACCGTCGGCGACGACTGCACGCTCAACTTCCACAGCAGGGTGCAGTGCCACTCCCAGGAGGACGGCACCTTCAAGTCCGACTACAGCACCGTGGGCGCCGGCTGCACGCTGGGTGTCAACTCCCACGTGCACTACGGCGTGACGATGGGCGAGGGGTCCCACCTCGCCGCCGACTCCTTCCTGATGAAGGGCGAGGACGTCCCGGCGGGCGCCCGGTGGGGCGGCAACCCGGCGACCGAGACACGCGAGAACCCCCATCGGCCCGAGGCCGGCCGCCCCGCGGCCCGGCAGCGGTGAGCGGAGGCATCATGGCAGTGCACCTGGAGGGCGGCCGGGACTTCTGGCACCGCGTGCTCCTGTCCGGCGGTTCCACCACGCTGCCGCGGTGGACGCACGCTCCGGCGGCGGGGGTCGCCACCCACGAGGAGCCGGTCCCCGAGGAGGTCGCCGCCGGTCTGCGCCGCCGGGCGTCGGAGCTGGCAGTGCCGCTGACGACGCTCCTCCTGGCCGCACACGCCCGGGTGCTGGCCGCGCTCTCGGGTGAACGCGAAGTCACCGCGGGATACGTGGCGGCGCCCGGCGACCCCGTACTGCCCTGCCGGCTGGACACCGCGCCGGAGTCGTGGCGGGGCCTGGTGGCGGAGGTCCATGGGGTCGAGTCCGCGCTGCGTGAGCACGGCGGGTACCCGGTGGAGGCGCTGCGCCGCGAGACAGGCCTGCCCGGACCGTCGTACGAGACCGTGTTCGACTCCAGTGGTGAGGGCGGCGTCGGCACGGCACCGGCCGCCACCCGGTCCGCCTGCGGGCCGGAACCCGCGGAGCAGGCGGTGCTGGTGGTCGGCGCCGCGCACGCCCCGGGCCGGCTCGTCCTGCGGCTGCGCTACCGCACCGAGGCGCTGGACCCCGATTCCGCCCGCAGGATCGCCGGCTACCACTGCACCGCGCTCGCCCTGCTGGCCGCCGACCCGGACGCCGCGCACCATCCGCAGAGCCTGCTCTCGGCGGAGGAAGTGCACTTCCAGCTGGAGGAGCTGGCCGGCCCCCGGCGTGACCTGCCGGACCGTCGGGCGCACGAGCTGTTCGAGGAGCGGGTCCGGATGCACCCGCAGGCGGTGGCGGTGGTGCACGGCGCGCGCAGCTGGACGTACCGGGAGGTCAATGAGCGGGCCAACCGGCTGGGCCGGGCCCTGCTCGCCCGCGGACTGCGGAGCGAGGACCCCGTGGCGGTCGTCACGGAGCGCACCCCGGAGTGGCTGACGGCGGTACTGGCCGTGTTCAAGGCGGGCGGGGTGTACCTGCCGATCGAGCCGCACTTCCCCGCCGGACGCATCGCGGCCACGCTGGAGCGCGCACGGTGCCGGCTGGTGCTGACCACGGCCGACAGCACGGCCACGCTGGAGCCGGCGGCGGCCACGCTGCCCGGGACCACCGTCCTGTGCCTGGACACGGCCCTGGCCGAGCAGACGGACGGCCGCGACCTGGGCGTGGCCGTGGCCGGCGACCAGCTGGCCTACATCTACTTCACCTCCGGTTCCACGGGCACGCCCAAGGGCGCGATGTGCGAGCACGCCGGCATGCTCAACCACCTGCGGGCGAAGATCGACGACCTGGGGGTGACCGATTCGGCGGTGGTGGCGCAGATCGCGCCGCAGTGCTTCGACATCTCGTTGTGGCAGCTGGTCTCGGCGCTGCTGGTGGGCGGCCGGACGCTCCTGGTGGAGCAGGACGTCATCCTGGACGCCGAGCGCTTCCTCGACCGGATCGTCGAGGGCCGGGTCTCGGTGCTCCAGGTGGTGCCCTCGTACCTGGAGGTGGTGATGACGTGCCTGGAGCGGCGGCCGCGGGCCCTGCCCGACCTGCGCTGCGTGTCGGTCACCGGCGAGCCGCTGAAGAAGGAGCTCACCGAGCGCTGGTTCGCCGCCCAGCCGGACATCCCGCTGGTCAACGCCTACGGGCTGACGGAGACCTCGGACGACACCAACCACGAGGTGATGCACGGGGTGCCGCGGCAGGAGCGGGTGCCGCTCGGCCGGCCGATCGCCAACGTGCACGTGTACGTCGTGGACGAACACCTGCGCCCCGTCCCGCTGGGCGCTCCCGGCGAGATCGTGTTCTCCGGGGTGTGCGTGGGCCGCGGGTACGTCAACGATCCCGAGCGGACCGCGGCGGCCTTCCTGGACGATCCGCACCGGCCCGGTCGGCGGCTGTACCGCAGTGGCGACCACGGCCGCTGGCTGCCCGACGGGAAGCTGGAGTTCCTCGGCCGCCGGGACACCCAGGTGAAGATCCGCGGCTTCCGGATCGAGATCGGCGAGATCGAGAACACCCTGCTGCGGGTGCCCGGCGTACGGGACGGCGCTGTGGTCGTCACCGATCGAGGTGACCGGGGCAAGCACCTGGTGGCCTTCTACAGCGGGCCTCAGGAGCTCGACCCGGAGCGGCTGCGGGAGCAGCTGGGTGCCTCGCTGCCCGGCTACATGGTGCCCCCGGTTTTCCAGTGGCGCGAGAGCCTGCCGCTGACGGCCAACGGCAAGACCGACCGGAAGGCGTTGACGGCGCTGGCCACGGAGCTCGCCGATCTCGCCGACGCGGGCGGGACCGGGGAGGGGTACGCCGTACCGGCCACGCCCACCGAGCACCGGCTGGCCACCGCCTGGGCCGAGGTACTCGGCGTGCCGCAGGACCGGGTCGGGCGGATGGACCACTTCTTCGACCGCGGCGGCACCTCGCTGGCCGCGGTGCGGCTGGCGATCGCCCTGGACCGGGCGGTCTCCCTGAAGGACGTCACCCGCTGCCCGGTGCTTGCCGACCTCGCCGCGCTGGTGGACGAGCGCTCCGGGCAGACGCCCGCCGGCCCGCCGGCCGGCGAAGGCGGGCCGCTCGGGGCACGGGCCGCCGGGATCGCGGGGGGCGTGCTGCTCCAGACGCTGTCGCGCCCGGCGGACAGCCGGGCCGGCGCCCTGGTGTGCATCCCGCCCGCGGGCGGGAACGCGGTCAACTTCCTGCCGCTGGCCCAGGCGCTGCCGGGTGGCGGGCCGGCGGTGCACGCGGTGGAGCTGCCGGGGCACGATCCGGCGGCGACCGGGGCGGAGCCCCTCGCGCCGCTCTCCGAGGTGGCCGTGCAGGTCGCCGACGACATCCGCCGACAGGGGATGTCGGGCGTGCTGCTGTGGGGGCACTCGTCCGGCGCGGCGCTGGCCGTGGCGGTGGCGCGACTCCTGGAGGAAGCCGGCACGCCCGCCCGACACCTGTTCATCGGCGCCCAGTTGCTCGGGAGCGCAACGGAGCGACGCTCTGCCGCAGCGGAGTTGGAGCAGCAGAGTGACGCGGTCATCGCCGCCCGGCTCACCGCGGGCGGCTCCGGAGGAACGCCGGCGCCGGGCGCCCGGCAGGCCGAACGCACGGCCGCCGCCTACCGGCACGACTGCGTGAGCGCCCACCACTACTTCGCCGACCTGGTCCAGTCCCCGCCGGCCGACAGGCTGGCCACTGCGGTGACGGTCGTCGTCGCGGCCGACGACCCGTACACGGCCGGGGCCGCGCTGCGGCACCGCGACTGGGGTGTGCTGGCCCGGCGGGTGGAGCTGTACGAACTCACCGACGGCGGCCACCACTTTCCACGGACACGTCCCCTGGAGACCGCGAAGGCCGTCCTGCACGCCACGCAATGACCGGCTCACGTCGAGCCGCCACCGAAAGGAGAGCCAGATGGCGTCCTCATCCCCGACGTCACTTCCCGATCCGGAACTGCACCCCGGGCGACCACCGGTGCTGCAGGTCGAGATCGACGACGAGGCCCCGCAGTGGGCAGCCCGGCACCGGGACGCGTTGCGCGCCGTGGTCGCGGAGCACGGCGCACTGCTGGTCCGCGGCCTCGGACTGCGTGAACCGGCCGTGATCGGCGAGGTGTTCCGCGGCCTGGCCGCGGAGCTGATGGCCGAACGCGAGGCGTTCGCGCCCCGCAAGGACCACGGCGGCGGGGTGTACTCCGCCACGCAGTGGCCGACGAACCAGCCGATGTGCATGCATCACGAGCTCAGCTACCGGGTGGAGTTCCCGGCCCTGATGCTCTTCGCCTGCCCGACGGCGCCCGCCACCGGCGGCGCCACCGCGGTGGCCGACGGGCCGACCGTGCTCGACGCCCTGCCGGCCGAGTTGACCGAGCGGTTCGAGCGGGAGGGCTGGCTGCTCACCCGCAGCTACAACGACGAGATCGGGGCATCGGTGGCCGAGGCCTTCGGCACCGAGGACCGGGCCGCCGTGGAGGCGTACTGCCGGGCCCACGCCATCGAGTTCGCCTGGCAGCCCGACGGCGGGCTGCGGACCCGGCAGCGGCGCAGCGCCGTGGTGCGTCACCCCGTCAGCGGCAGGCGCTGCTGGTTCAACCAGATCGCCTTCCTCAACGAGTGGACGCTCGCCCCGGAAGTGCGCGAGTACCTGGTGGACGTTTACGGCCCCGAGGGCCTGCCGTTCAACACGCGCTACGGGAACGGCGACCCGATCGGCGAGGACGCGGTGCAACTCCTGAACAAGATCTACGAGCAGGAAACGGTGCGTGAGCCGTGGCACTCCGGTGACCTGCTGCTGGTGGACAACATCCGCACGGCGCACAGCCGGGAGCCCTACGACGGTCCGCGCGAGGTGCTCGTCGGCCTGGCCGACCCGGTCCACCTGGCCGACTGCTCGCCCACCGTGGAGGTAACCGCACGATGACCGGTACGTCGTCCCCCTCCGCTTCGGAGACACCGGCCGAGGCCGCGCTGACCGTGCCGCCCTTCGCCGTGGTCCCGGGGATCCAGGTGGAGCAGGTGCTCCGGGGCCGCGAGAAGCACCTCGTGGAGCTCGTCGAGGCCACCTACCGGCTGCACAGTGCCGGCCACTCGGTGAACCCTCCCTCGCAGTTCCTGCGCTTCCCCGACCGTCCTTCCTCCCGCATCATCGCCCTGCCCGCCTCCCTGGGGGGAGCGGCACCGGTGGACGGGCTGAAGTGGATCTCCAGTTTCCCGGAGAACGTGAGGGTCGGCATTCCCCGTGCCTCGGCCGTGCTGATCCTCAACGACCACGCCACCGGCTACCCGTTCGCCTGCCTGGAGAGCTCCGTCATCAGCGCCAGCCGGACCGCAGCCTCGGCGGCGCTGGCCGCCGACAGGCTCAGCCGGGGCCGGCCCCGCCCCACCCGGGTCGGCTTCTTCGGCGCCGGACTGATCGCCCGCTACATCCACACCTTCCTGGCGGCCACCGGCTGGTCCTTCGACGAGATCGGGATCCACGACCTGTCGCCCGAGAGCGCCGCCGGGTTCCGCTGCTACCTGGAGCAGTCGGACACGCCCGGGCAGATCACGGTGCACAACACCGCCGAGGAGCTCATCCGCTACAGCGACGTGGTGGTCTTCGCCACCGTCGCCGGCACCCCGCACGTCCACGACCCCTCGTGGTTCTCGCACAACCCCCTGGTGCTGCACGTGTCGCTGCGCGACCTCGCACCGGAGATCCTGCTCGGCTCGACCAACATCGTCGACGACGTCGAGCACTGCCTGAAGGCGGACACCTCGCCCCATCTGGCCGAGCAGCTCACCGGAAACCGCGAGTTCCTGCACGGCACGCTGACCGAAGTGATGACGGGGCAGGTCGTCGTACCCGCCGACCGGCCGGTCATCTTCTCCCCCTTCGGTCTCGGGGTGCTCGACCTCGCAGTCGGCAAGTTCGTCTACGACGAACTGGAACGGTCAGGAGAACTGCACTTCATCGAGGACTTCTTCCACGGCCTGCGCCGTTACGGATGAACCGCAACCGGACGCAGTCGCCTCGCACAGGACAGCACGTCCGCTGACACAGGGTCCCCCGATCGGGAGATGAAGAACCCTGCCGAGGATGAGGAGGGCAACCGTGCCCGTCATATCCCGTCCCTACGACTTCAACGAGGAGCAGCTCTACGTCGACCTCCGGCCGATGTTCGGGCAGCCGCTCTTCCTGAAGTGCGAGGGATTCAACTTCGCCGGCTCGATCAAACTGAAGGCCGCCATCGAGATGGTGGAATCCGCCGAGCAGGAGGGCCTCTTGCACGAGGACTCGATCATCGTCGAGTCCTCGTCGGGAAACCTCGGCGTCGCCCTCAGCATGATCGCGGCGAGCAAGGGCTACCAGTTCCTCTGTGTGACCGACTCACGCTGCAACCTGCCCACCCGGCTGATGATGGAGGCACTGGGCAGTGAGGTCCGCGTCATCTCCCAGGAGGGCCACGCCGGCGGCTTCCTCGGTGCCCGGCTGGACTACGTCCGGGCACTGTGCGCCTCCGACGAGCGGTACGTGTGGTTGAGCCAGTACACCAACCCCGGCAACTGGCGGGCCCATTACCGGCGCACCGCGCCGGCGATAGCGCGCCGGTTCCCGGCGCTGGACGTCCTGTTCGTCGGGGCCGGCACCACCGGCACCCTCATGGGCTGCGCCCGGTTCTTCCGGGAGTGGCACCGACCGGTGCGCATCGTCGCCCTGGACGCCGTGGGGTCGGTGTCCTTCGGCGGCGAGCCGGGCCGGCGGATGATCCCGGGGCTGGGCATGAGCGTCCGGCCCCCGCTGCTGGACGAGACGTTCGTGGACGAGGTGATCCGGGTCGAGGAGGCGGACACCATCCGGGCCTGTCACCGTATGGCCCGCAAGGGCTTCCTCTTCGGCGGTTCCACCGGCACGGTGGTCAGCGGCGCCACGAGGTGGCTCGCCGCTCACGACACGCGTGACCTCACCGCCGTGGCACTCGCCCCCGATCTGGGCGAGCGCTACCTGGACACCGTCTACCAGCGCAACTGGCTGCATGCCCTGTACGGCGAGAGCGTGCTGGAGGAGGAGGGGACGCCTGCCGCCGGCGAGCTCCCGCAGGGGCTGGCCGCGGGCTCCTGAGGAGTCCCGGGCCGGACGGCACGGAACCGGGAAGACCCCCGCGATCGCGGGGGTCTTCCCGGTTCGGGACGCGGGCGGGTGGGGAGGTGTTGTGGAGGTC
>NZ_JACBGN010000182.1 GCF_013401435.1 Streptomyces sp. BR123 | reverse complement strand
GCCCCCGACGCCCCCGCTGCAGAGGCCCCGGCCGCGACGGCCGCCCCGGAGCGGGCCGCATGAGCGCCGCCGCCTCCGCAGCAGCGGGGACGGGCGCCCACGGCGCGGGTGCGGGTGCGGGTGCGGCCTCCGGCGCCCGCGCCACCGCCGGCCGGGCCCTGCTCGCCGCCTTCGCCGCCGCCACCGCCGCCGACCTCGTGTCGCTGCTCGCCGACTGGCACCCCGGCCACGTCCTCTTCAAGCCGCTGCTGATGCCGCTGCTCATCGCGTACGCCGTCACCCGCCGGGCGCCCCGCCTGCTGCTCGCGGCCCTGGCGTTCGGCTGGGGCGGCGACCTCGCCCTGCTCTTCGACGCCGAGCCCGCCTTCCTCGTCGGCATGGGCTCCTTCGCCGCCGGGCACGTCTGCTACCTCGTCCTCTTCGGCCGGGGCCGGACCCACCCCGCCCTGGCGGCCGGCTACGCCGCCGCCCTGCTCGGCACCGTCGGGCTGCTGTGGGGCGACCTGCCGGCCGACCTGCGGATCCCGGTCGCCTGCTACAGCCTGCTGCTCACCGCCATGGCCTGCCGGGCGGGCGTTTTCGGGCTGCGCGCGGGCATCGGCGGGGCGCTGTTCCTGCTGTCCGACTCGCTCATCGCGAGCGGGGTCGCCGCCTGGCCCCAGCTGCCCCGCCCCGACTTCTGGATCATGGCAACGTACGCAGCCGCCCAGTACCTGCTGACCACCGGTGCGCTCGCCGCGGCCGGGCAGGCGTACGGTGGGGCCGTACCGGCCGACGACGGCCGGATGCGAACCGACCCCTGATCCGGAGGGCCCTACCGGCATGCGCGCCACCGTCATCCACGCCCCGTACGACATACGCGTGGAGGAGGTGCCCGATGCGGCGGTCCGGCATCCCGGGGACGCCGTCGTGCGCGTTCTGCGCGCCTGCATCTGCGGCAGCGACCTGTGGGCCTACCGCGGCGAGTCGCCGCGGCAGCCCGGCCAGCGCATCGGCCACGAGTTCCTCGGCTTCGTCGAGGAGACCGGCTCCGAGGTGGCGGGGCTGCGCACCGGCGACCTGGTCGTCGCGCCGTTCATGTGGTCGGACGGGACCTGCGCCTACTGCTCCGAGGGCCTGTACACCTCCTGTGTGCACGGCGGGTTCTGGGGCTCGGTCGGCCACGACGGCGGCCAGGGCGAGGCCGTCCGCGTCCCGCACGCCGACGGCACCCTCGTGAAGCTGCCGGCCGAGGCCGCCTCCGACGACCACCTGCTGACCGCGCTGCTCGCGCTGTCCGACGTGATGGGCACCGGGCACCACGCGGCACTGGGCGCCGGGGTCCGCGAGGGCTCCACCGTGGCCGTCGTCGGCGACGGCGCGGTCGGCCTGTGCGGCGTCCTGGCGGCGAAGCGGCTGGGCGCCGGGCGGATCATCGCCCTGGGCCGGCACGCGGCCCGTACCGGCATCGCCGAACTCTTCGGGGCCACGGACGTCGTCGCCGAGCGCGGCGAGGCCGCGGAGGCCGCCGTGCGCGAACTCACCGGCGGTCAGGGCGCGCACGCCGTGATCGAGGCCGTCGGCACCGAGCAGTCGATGCGCACGGCCGTCGGCATCACCCGCGACGGCGGCGCCATCGGCTACGTCGGCGTCCCGCACGGCAGCGGCACCGGCCTCGACCTCGGCGTCATGTTCGACCGCAACATCAGCCTGCGCGGCGGCGTGGCCCCGGTGCGCGCGTACATCCCGGAGCTGCTCCAGGACGTGCTGAGCGGTGCGATCGACCCGGCGCCCGTCTTCGACCGCGGCGTCGTCCTGGACGAGGTCCCGGACGGGTACCGCGCGATGGAGGACCGCAGCGCCCTCAAGGTGATCATCAAGCCCTGAGGCCGTCGGAGAGCGGAAGGGCCGGCCGGGGATCGCTCCCCGGCCGGCCCCGTGTCACCGGTGGACGGTCACTTGACGGCCTTCAGCGCGTCGATCACGCCGTAGCCGTAGTAGCCCGTCTGGCCCCACTTGCTCGAGCAGGTGGTGGCGTCGACCAGCGTGCCCGTGGCGTCGTACACCTGCGCCGGGCAGTCCGCCTTGGTGGCCTGGGACTTCATCAGGCGCTGCAGCTGCGCCGGCGAGGCCTCCGGGTGGGCGCTCTTGAGCAGCGCGGCGACACCCGCCGCGTGCGGGGCGGCCATCGAGGTGCCCTGCTTGTAGCCCCAGCCGCCGCCCGGGACGGTCGACAGCACGCGGCCGTTGGCGTCCGGGGTGGCCGGGACCTGGTACTTGTCGCCGCCGGGGGCGGCCACGTCGACCACGCCGAGGCCGTAGCTGGAGTAGTACGACTTGAAGCCCTTGTCACCGGTCGCGCTCACCGTGACCACGCCGGGCAGCTGCGTCGGCAGGTCCAGGCAGACCTTCGGGTCGATGGTGCGCGGGCCCGGGGTGGTGTCGTTCGGGCTGGAGTCGTCGAGGATCGAGTCCGCCGCCAGGTCGTGGTTCGAGTTGCCGGCCGAGGCGACGCTCAGGACGCCCTTGCGCTCGGCGTACTTGGTGGCCCGGGAGAGGGCCTCCACCAGCGCGCCCTGGTCGCTGTCCGACTTGCAGTTGTAGAGCCACGGGTCGACGTAGTAGCTGTTGTTGGTCACCTCGATCCCCTTCTCGGCGGCGAACATGAAGCCGCACACGACCGCCTCGGTGTAGAAGAGGCTGGTCCCGGGCTCGCTCACCTTGATGCCGGCGACCTTGACGCCCGGGGCGACACCGCTGATGCCGATGCCGTTGCGGGCCGCGGCTATGGTGCCGGCCACGTGGGTGCCGTGGTCGCTGCCGTCCGGGTACGGACGCCAGGCGCCCTCGGAGGTGTCGGCGACGCCGCCGACGCAGTTGGCCGACTGCGCCCGGGAGAAGTTCGGCGCGAGATCCGGGTGGGTGTCGTCGACACCCGTGTCGATGACACCCACGGTGACGTCCTGGCTGCCATCGTTGATCTTGTGAGCCTGGTCGGCCTTGATCGTCCGCAGGTCCCACTGGTTGGGCTCCAGCGGCTCCTGATCCGCCTGCGCCGCCGCGGCGGCCTTGGCGGCGTCCGCCGCGCTCAGCTTCTGCGTGGAGCCCTCGTCGGTGGTCTGCACCGCCTGCAGGGGAGCCGTGCGGGTGGCGCCGACCGACACGAACAGGCTGCGCTGGGCACGCAGCGTCCGGGCGAACTCCGGGTTCTGAGAGTGCGCGACGACCACGCCGATCTGCTCATAGGCCGTCACCACCGTTCCGCCGGCGCCCTCGATGGCCTTCTTGGCCTGCTTCACCGTCCCGTACGCGGTCAGGTTCGCCACGTACGACAGCTTCGGGCCGGTGGTGTCGGCCTTCGCCGCCGCGGCGCTGTCCGCCGTGGTGCCCAGCGGGGCGGCGGAGGCCGCGACCGAGGGCAGGAAGGCGAGCGAGGCGGTGAGCGCCAGGCCGACCGGTACGGCGAGGCGCCGGCGGCCGGATCCCAGATGAGCCATGGGTTCTCCACATCATCCGTGAAAAAGTCGTCCGCGCGCGGTCGCGCAGGACGACGGGTTCATGACAGGTGAACCTAATGCCGGTGCTCGCCTCTGCGCCATCAGTTCGAGGAATCAGTTTCCAAAGAATCCGGGGACGTTGAACCGCCCCGGGCTGCCGTCCGTGCCCTTGTCAGGGGGCCCCGGTTCGCCCGTCCCCCGCACGGAGGTTGATTTGTCCGTCCCCACCGCACCAGCGTCACAAGGAGAGCCCCCCGTGACCACCGAAGCAGCGCCGCCGCCGGGCAGCGCGGGAACGTCCACGGCCAGCCCCACCGCCGAGCAGTTCGTCGCCGTCCAGCAGAGTGCCGAGTTCGCCGGGCTGCGGCGTTCCCACCGCTCGTTCGCCTTCCCGCTCACCGTCGCCTTCATCGCCTGGTACCTGCTCTACGTCCTGCTGTCCAACTACGCCGGCGGCTTCATGGGGACCAAGCTCTTCGGCAACATCAACGTCGCCCTCGTCCTCGGCCTCGGCCAGTTCGCGACGACCTTCCTCATCGCCTGGCTGTACGCGGGGCACGCGGCCGGGAAGCTCGACCCGAAGGCGGAAGCCATCAAGGCGCGGATGGAGAACGGCGCATGAGCGGCACGCTGCACCTCACCGTGGCCGCGGCGCCGCACACCACGGCAGCAGGCGGCGCCGGCGAGCACCGGCCGCTGATCATCACCCTCTTCGGCCTGTTCGTCGTCGCGACCCTGATCATCACGATCCGGGCCGGCCGCCAGACCCGGGGCGCCGCCGACTTCTACGCAGGCGGACGCCAGTTCACCGGCTTCCAGAACGGCCTCGCCATCTCCGGCGACTACATGTCCGCAGCGTCCTTCCTCGGCATCGCCGGCGCCATCGCCCTCTTCGGCTACGACGGGTTCCTGTACTCCATCGGATTCCTCGTGGCCTGGCTCGTGGCGCTGCTGCTGGTCGCCGAGCCGCTGCGCAACTCGGGCCGCTACACGATGGGCGACGTCCTGGCCTTCCGGATGCGCCAGCGGCCCGTGCGCACCGCCGCCGGCACCTCCACCATCGTCGTGTCGATCTTCTACCTGCTCGCCCAGATGGCGGGCGCGGGCGTGCTCGTCTCGCTGCTGCTGGGGATCACCAGCGACGGCGGCAAGGTCGCCGTGGTCGCGCTGGTCGGCGTCCTGATGATCGTCTACGTGACCGTCGGCGGCATGAAGGGGACCACCTGGGTCCAGATGATCAAGGCGGTGCTGCTGATCGCGGGCGCCCTGCTGATCACCTTCCTGGTGCTGCTCAAGTTCGACTTCAACATCTCCGAGCTGCTCGGCACCGCCGCGGAGAACAGCGGCCAGGGCGCGAAGTTCCTGGAGCCGGGGCTGAAATACGGCAAGGACTCCACCTCGAAGCTGGACTTCATCTCCCTCGGCATCGCCCTCGTCCTGGGCACCGCGGGCCTGCCGCACATCCTGATCCGCTTCTACACCGTTCCCACGGCCAAGGCCGCCCGCAAGTCCGTGAACTGGGCCATCGGCATCATCGGCGCCTTCTACCTGATGACCATCGCCCTCGGCTTCGGCGCCGCCGCCCTGCTCAAGCGGACCGACATCATCGCCTCCAACAAGGCCGGCAACACCGCGGCCCCCCTGGTCGCCCAGGAACTCGGCGGCGGAGCCGGCTCCACCGGCGGCGCGATCCTGCTCGCCGTGATCTCCGCGGTCGCCTTCGCCACCATCCTCGCCGTCGTCGCCGGGCTCACCCTCGCCTCGTCCTCGTCCTTCGCCCACGACCTCTACGTGAACGTGATCCGCAAGGGCAACGCCACCGAGGAGGAAGAGGTCCGGGCGGCCCGCTGGTCCACCGTCGTCATCGGCGCCGTCGCCATCTTCCTCGGCGCGCTGGCCCGCGACCTCAACGTCGCCGGCCTCGTCGCCCTCGCCTTCGCGGTCGCCGCCTCCGCCAACCTGCCGACGATCCTCTACAGCCTGTTCTGGAAGCGCTTCACCACCCGGGGCGCGCTGTGGTCGATCTACGGCGGCCTGGTCTCCTCGGTCGTCCTGGTGCTGTTCTCCCCGGTCGTCTCCGGCAAGCCCACGTCGATGTTCAAGGACGCCGACTTCTACTGGTTCCCGCTGGAGAACCCCGGCATCGTCTCCATCCCGCTGGGCTTCCTGCTGGGCTGGCTGGGCACCGTCCTGTCCAAGGAGAAGGCCGACCCCGAGAAGTTCGCGGAACTCGAGGTCCGCTCCCTCACCGGAACCGGCGCCCACTGACACCCCGAACGGGTGAACGCACCGCACACGCAGCGTGGCCGTGTCGTACGGACGTACGACACGGCCACGCTGCCTCTCGTTCGAACGGGCATCCCACCGCGCCGCCCGTCTCGCGTAGGCTCGATCCAGCGCTTGCACTCTCCACCCAGGCGGCGCCGCACATCTGACAGGAACCGGACCGGGGAGGGGCTCGCAGTGCTTCTCGACACCTACGGCCGCGTGGCCACTGACCTGCGCGTTTCACTCACCGACCGGTGCAATCTGCGCTGTACGTACTGCATGCCCGAGGAAGGCCTGCAGTGGCTGGGCAAGTCGGACCTGCTCACCGACGAGGAGATCGTCCGGCTGGTTCGCATCGCCGTCACCCGGCTCGGGATCACCGAGGTCCGCTTCACCGGCGGCGAGCCGCTGCTGCGCCCCGGCCTGGTCGGGATCGTCGAGCAGTGCGCCGCGCTGGAGCCCCGCCCCAGGATGTCGCTGACCACCAACGGCATAGGCCTCAAGCGCACCGCGGAGGCGCTCAAGGCCGCCGGCCTGGACCGGGTGAACGTGTCGCTGGACACCCTGCGCCCCGACGTCTTCAAGACCCTCACCCGACGTGACCGGCACCAGGACGTCCTCGACGGCATGGTCGCCGCCCGCGCGGCCGGCCTGACCCCGGTCAAGGTCAACGCCGTCCTGATGCCCGGCCTGAACGATGACGAGGCCCCCGACCTGCTGGCATGGGCCGTCGACCACGGCTACGAACTCCGCTTCATCGAGCAGATGCCGCTGGACGCCCAGCACGGCTGGAAACGCGACGGCATGATCACGGCAGGCGACATCCTCGCCTCCCTGCGCACCCGCTTCACCCTCACCGAGGAGGGCTCCGAGGAGCGCGGCTCCGCCCCCGCCGAGCGCTGGACCGTCGACGGCGGCCCGGCCACCGTCGGGGTCATCGCCTCGGTGACCCGGCCCTTCTGCGGCGCCTGCGACCGCACCCGGCTCACCGCCGACGGCCAGGTCCGTACCTGCCTGTTCGCCACCGAGGAGACGGACCTGCGCGGAGCCCTGCGCTCCGGCGCCCCCGACGAGGAGATCGCCGGACTCTGGAAGACGGCGATGTGGGGCAAGAAGGCCGGATCCGGGCTCGACGACCCGTCCTTCCTCCAGCCCGAGCGCCCGATGTCGGCGATCGGCGGCTAGTCGGGAACGCCGGCGGCGCCGGTCCCGGGCGGCTGCTCCGGTCGGCGGTGCTCCGCCCGCTCCGGTGCTCCGACCGCTCCGATGCTCCGCCCCGCTCCGGCCGGAGCACTAGCGGCGCTCCGACCCCTCCGGCTGCACCCACTCCGTCAGCTCCACCACGTCCTTGAGGAAGCCGCGGACTCCCAGGAACTGCGAGAGGTGCTCGCGGTGCTCCTCGCACGCGAGCCAGGTCTTGCGCCGCTCCGGTGTGTGCAACTTCGGGTTGTTCCAGGCCAGCACCCAGACGGCCGCCGCGCGGCAGCCCTTGGCGGAACAGGTGGGAGTCTCGGGGGCGTCAGGGGAGTTCACGGCTCAACCCTACAAACCGACCCCGGGAAAGGGCGACGCCGAGCAGCCACGGGGGGAGCTGCCCGGCGTCGGTCCGTCGCTCCGACGGGGGATGCGGAGCGCGTACGCAGTATGTCACGCACGACCCGGTGCAGTGCACCGGAACTTCATGATTGATCTGAGGTTTTCCTGAGGTTTCCCGCTTCCAGTGCCGGACGTGCAGGTGGCGGCAGGAAACTCGACGGCAGCTTCGGTGTCGATTCGCGCCCCGCGTTGGCGATGACCACGGCCACGTACGGCAGCAGCGCGCCCGCGACGAGCGTCACGACCGCCAGGTGCCGCTCCACGTTCCACAGGAGCACGGTCGCGATGACCGACAGGGTCCGGATCGCCATCGAGATCACGTACCGGCGCTGCCGCCCCCGCACGTCCTCATCGAGGCCCATCCGGGCCCCGGTGATCCGGAAGACCTCGGCCCCGCTCCGCTTCCTCCGCAGCACGCTCCACCGCCCGATCCGACTCCCGGGCGTTCCGCAGCCCGGACCCTTCCACCGTACGCCGAGGTCACGGCGGACAGGAGAGGGGGTGCCCCTGACGGGGGCGTCCGGAATGCGCAGCACACCGGACGGGCCGAGACTGGGCCCATCCGCGTACCACGAGGAGGCTCGACATGCAGTGGTTGTGGGCGATCATCGTCGGTTTCGTGCTGGGCCTCATCGCCAAGGCCGTCCTCCCGGGAAAACAGCACCAGCCGCTCTGGCTGACCACGCTCTTCGGCATGGTCGGTGCCATCCTCGGCAACGCCGTCGCCTCCTGGATCGGCGTCGCGGAGACCCGGGGCATCGACTGGACCCGGCACCTGCTCCAGCTCGCCGGGGCGATCGCGGTCGTCGCCCTCGGCGAGATGATCTACATGTCGGTGCGCGGCGGGAAGAAGGGCACGGCCTGACCCCGGCGCGGGTGCCGCCCGAGGAAGCTGCAGGGGCCGGTCCGGACGGAGTGTCCGGACCGGCCCCTGCACCGTGCGGGCGGCGGGCGTGTCCCGGGTCAGGCGCCGGTGACCTCGACCGCCGCCAGGTTCTTCTTGCCGCGGCGCAGCACCAGCCAGCGCCCGTGCAGCAGGTCCGCCTCGGCCGGGACCGCGTCCTCGGCGGTGATCTTCACGTTGTTCACGTAGGCGCCGCCCTCCTTCACGGTCCGGCGGCCGGCCGACTTGCTGGCGACCAGCCCGGTCTCCGCGAGCAGGTCCACCACCGGGGCGAGCTCCGCCACCCGGGCGTGCGGCAGCTCGGAGAGGGCAGCGGCCAGCGTGGCCTCGTCCAGCTCCGCCAGCTCGCCCTGGCCGAACAGGGCCTTCGACGCGGCGATCACGGCGGCGCACTGGTCGGCGCCGTGTACCAGCGTCGTCAGCTCCTCCGCCAGCGCGCGCTGCGCCGCGCGCGCCTGCGGCCGCTCGGCGGTCTGCGCCTCCAGCGCCTCCAGTTCCTCGCGGGACTTGAAGGACAGGATCCGCATGTAGGTGGACACGTCCCGGTCGTCCACGTTCAGCCAGAACTGGTAGAACGCGTACGGGGTGGTCATCTCCGGGTCCAGCCAGACGGCCCCGCTCTCGGTCTTGCCGAACTTGGTGCCGTCCGCCTTGACCATCAGGGGCGTTGCCAGCGCGTGCACCTGAGCCTGCGGCTCCAGCCTGTGGATCAGGTCGAGGCCGGCCACCAGGTTGCCCCACTGGTCGGAGCCGCCCTGCTGGAGGGTGCAGCCGTGGCGGCGGTACAGCTCCAGGAAGTCCATGCCCTGCAGCAGCTGGTAGCTGAACTCCGTGTAGCTGATGCCTTCCTGCGACTCCAGGCGGCGGGCCACGGAGTCCTTCGTCAGCATCTTGTTGACGCGGAAGTGCTTGCCGATGTCGCGCAGGAACTCGATGGCGGACAGGCCGGCCGTCCAGTCCAGGTTGTTCACCATGACCGCCGCGTTCTCGCCCTCGAAGGACAGGAACGGCTCGATCTGCGTGCGCAGCCGCGTCACCCAGTTCGCCACGGTCTCCGGGTCGTTCAGGGTGCGCTCGGCCGTCGGGCGCGGGTCGCCGATCTGGCCGGTGGCCCCGCCGACGAGCGCCAGCGGCCGGTGCCCGGCCTGCTGCAGTCGGCGTACGGTGAGCACCTGCACCAGGTGGCCCACGTGCAGCGAGGCCGCCGTCGGGTCGAACCCGCAATAGAACGTGACAGGACCGTCCGCGAACGCCTTGCGCAGCGCTTCTTCGTCGGTGGACTGGGCGAACAGCCCGCGCCACTTCAGTTCGTCGACGATGTCCGTCACGGTCGTGACTCTCCTTGAACGAGATGAAACAGGTGCTGAGGGGTTTCCCCGCCAGTCTAGGCGGGCGGGGAGCCCCCTCCGGACGCCCGGCAGCGGCGGTCGCTGCCGGGAAGGGCGGCCCGCGGAGGCCTCAGACGCCCTTGCTGACGGAGCTCATGTTGAAGTCCGGGATCCGCAGCGCGGGCATCGAGGCCCGGGTGAACCAGTCGCTCCACTCGCGCGGCAGGGTCTTCTCGGGCCGGCCCGCCTCGGAGGCCCGCGAGAGCAGGTCCACCGGGGACTCGTTGAACCGGAAGTTGTTCACCTCGCCGACGACCTCCCCGTTCTCCACCAGGTAGACGCCGTCCCGGGTCAGGCCCGTCAGCAGCAGCGTCGCCGGGTCGACCTCGCGGATGTACCACAGGCAGGTCAGCAGCAGGCCCCGCCCGGTGGCGGCCACCATCTCCTCCAGCGACTTGTCGCCGCCGGCGTCCAAGAGCAGGTTCCCGAAACCGGGGGAGACCGGCAGCCCCGTCAGGCCCGCGCTGTGCCGGGTGCTGGTCAGCCGGGTCAGCTCGCCGTCCTTGATCCAGTCGGTCGGCGGGACGGGCAGGCCGTTGTCGAACACCGAGGCGTCATCGCCGGAGCTGTGCGCGATCACGAACGGCGCCGACTCCAGGCCGGGCGCGTTCGGGTCGCTGCGCAGGGTCAGCGGCAGCCGGGACAGCTTCTCCCCGAGCCGGGTGCCGCCGCCGGGCTTGGAGAACACCGTACGGCCCTCCACCGCGTCCCGGGCCGCCGCCGACCACATCTGGTAGATCAGCAGGTCCGCCACGGCCGTCGGCGGCAGCAGCGTCTCGTACCGCCCCGCCGGCAGGTCGAAGCGCCGCTCCGCCCAGCCCAGCCGGACGGCCAGCTCCGCGTCCAGCACGGTCGGGTCGACGTCCTTGAAGTCCCGGGTGGAGCGGCCGGCCCAGGCCGAGCGCTGCCGGTCCGGGGACTTGGCGTTGACTTCCAGGGTGCCGTTGGGCTGGTCGTGGCGCAGCCGCAGCCCGGTCGAGGTGCCCACGTACGTGGAGACCAACTCGTGGTTGGCGAAGCCGTACAGCTCCCGGCCGCCCGCCCGGGCCCGGGCGAAGGCCTCGCCGAGCGCCGGGGCGAAGTCCGCGAACACCGCCGAGGAGGTCTCGGCCGGGGCGTCGGTGAAGTCCGGCGACGCGGGGGTCCCCGTGACCAGCGGCTGCGCGTCCTCGGCCGGGCTCGCGTTCCGGGCGGCGGCCTCGGCGGCACGGACCAGCGGCTCCAGGTCCTCGGCGGTCACGGCGGAGCGCGAGACGACCCCCGAGGCCGTGCCCTCCTTGCCGTCGACCGTGGCGATGACCGTCAGGGTCCGGCCGCGGGTGACGCCGTTGGTGGTGAGCGCGTTGCCGGCCCAGCGCAGGTTGGCCGTCGACTCCTCGTCGGCGATGACGATGCAGCCGTCTGCGGTGGACAGCTCCAGGGCCCGCTCGACGATCTCGTGGGGCTTCGTTCGGCTCATCGGCCCGCCTCCTGGGTCGTGTTCAAGATGTTGACGTCGCGGAACAGCGCGGACGGGCAGCCGTGCGAGACCGACGCCACCTGGCCCGGCTGGGCCTTGCCGCAGTTGAAGGCGCCGCCCAGGACGTACGTCTGCGGGCCGCCGACCTTCTCCATGGAGCCCCAGAAGTCGGTGGTGGTGGCCTGGTAGGCGACATCGCGCAGCTGGCCGGCAAGCCGGCCGTTCTCGATCCGGAAGAACCGCTGCCCCGTGAACTGGAAGTTGTAGCGCTGCATGTCGATCGACCAGGAGCGGTCGCCGACCACGTAGATCCCGCGCTCGACCCCGCCGATCAGGTCCTCCGTGGACAGTCCGCCCGGATCCGGCTGCAGCGAGACGTTCGCCATCCGCTGCACCGGCACGTGCCCGGGGGAATCGGCGAAGGCGCAGCCGTTGGACCGGCCGAGTCCGGTCAGCCGCGCGATGCGCCGGTCCAGCTGGTAGCCGACCAGGGTGCCGTCCTTGACCAGGTCCCAGCTCTGCGCCTGGACGCCCTCGTCGTCGTAGCCGATGGTGGCGAGCCCGTGCTCGGCGGTGCGGTCACCGGTCACGTTCATGATCGTGGAACCGTACTTCAGCGTGCCGAGCTGGTCGAAGGTGGCGAAGGAGGTTCCCGCGTACGCCGCCTCGTAGCCCAGCGCCCGGTCCAGCTCCGTGGCGTGGCCGATGGACTCGTGGATGGTGAGCCACAGGTTGGACGGGTCCACGACCAGGTCGTACCGGCCGGCCTCGACGCTCGGCGCCCGCATCTTCTCGGCGAGCAGGGACGGGATCTCCTCCAGCTCGGCGTTCCAGTCCCAGCCGGTACCGGTCAGGTACTCCCAGCCGCGTCCGGTCGGCGGAGCGATGGTGCGCATGGAGTCGAACTCCCCGGTGGTGCCGTCCACGGCGACGGCGGTCAGCTGCGGGTGGATGCGCACGCGCTGCTGCGTGGTCACGGTGCCGGCGGTGTCCGCATAGAACTTGTTCTCGTGGACGGCGAGCAGCGAGGCGTCGACGTGCGCGACCCCGTCGGCGGCGAGCAGCCGCGCGCTCCAGTCGGCGAGCAGGGCCGCCTTGTCCGCGTCCGGTACGTCGAACGGGTCCACCTCGTAGGCGGAGATCCACGTCTTGTCCGCGTGCACGGGCTCGTCGGCGAGCTCCACCCTCTCCTGCGCGCCCGCGGCCTTGATGACCTGGGCCGACAGCTTGGCCATGGCCACCGCTTGCGAGGCCACGCGGGCGGCGCCGTCCATGGTCAGGTCCACACCGGAGGCGAAGCCCCAGGCGCCCCCGTGCACCACCCGGACCGCGTACCCGAGGTCCGTCGTGTCGGACCCGCCCGATGGCTTGGCGTCCCGCAGCCGCCAGGAGGCGCTGCGGATTCGCTCCAGCCGGAAGTCGGCATGCTCGGAGCCCAGCGCGCGGGCCCGGGCGAGCGCCGCGTCGGCGAGCGCCCGAAGGGGCAGCGCGGTGAAGGCCGCGTCGATGGAATGGGGCACGGAAGTCCTCCCGGGGGTCGGAGCCGGTCCCCCCGATCATGGCGCGCCCGGGTCGTTCGTGCCTACCACTTTCTGTAGGGACTCGACATAGCGCGTCCCGAGGCCCTGTCGGAGACCGATTCTGCGCGGGGCATGCGCGACCTATAGGTTTCTGGTACTCAGACCGCTAGTCGAAAGGGTGATCCGTTGAGCCGCTCGGTTCTCGTCACCGGAGGTAACCGGGGCATCGGCCTCGCCATCGCCCGTGCCTTCGCGCAGGCCGGCGACAAGGTCGCGATCACGTACCGCTCGGGTGAGCCGCCCCAGGAGCTCACCGCGCTCGGCGTCCTGGCGGTCCGCTGCGACATCACCGACTCGGAGCAGGTGGAGCAGGCCTACAAGGAGATCGAGGAAAAGCACGGGGCGGTCGAGGTGCTGGTGGCCAACGCCGGCATCACCAAGGACACGCTGCTGATGCGCATGTCCGAGGACGACTTCACCTCCGTCCTCGACACCAACCTCACCGGCACCTTCCGCGTGGTCAAGCGCGCCAACCGCGGCATGCTGCGCGCCAAGAAGGGCCGCGTCGTCCTGATCTCCTCGGTCGTCGGCCTCCTGGGCTCGGCGGGCCAGGCCAACTACGCCGCCTCCAAGGCCGCGCTGGTCGGCTTCGCCCGCTCCCTCGCCCGTGAGCTGGGCTCGCGGAACATCACCTTCAACGTCGTCGCCCCCGGCTTCGTCGACACCGACATGACGAAGGTGCTCAGCGACGAGCAGCGTGCGGCCATCGTGGCGAACGTGCCGCTCGCACGCTACGCGCAGCCCGAGGAGATCGCGGCTGCGGTCAGCTTCCTGGCGTCCGACGACGCCGCGTACATCACCGGAGCCGTCATTCCCGTTGACGGCGGATTGGGCATGGGTCACTGATCACCATGAGCGGAATTCTCGACGGCAAGCGCATCCTGATCACGGGTGTGCTGATGGAGTCCTCCATCGCCTTCCACGCCGCCAAGCTGGCCCAGGAGCAGGGCGCCGAGGTCATCCTGACCGCGTTCCCGCGTCCGACGCTGACCGAGCGCATCGCCAAGAAGCTGCCCAAGCCGGCCAAGGTCATCGAGCTCGACGTCACCAACGAAGAGCACCTGGCCCGCCTGGAGCAGCTGGTCCGGGACGAGCTCGGCGGCCTCGACGGCGTCGTCCACTCGATCGGCTTCGCCCCGCAGGACGCCCTCGGCGGCAACTTCCTGAACACCCCGTTCGAGTCGGTCGCCACCGCCATGCACGTCTCGGCGTTCTCGCTGAAGTCGCTGACCATGGCCTGCAAGCCGCTGTTCCCGGCGGAGGGCGCGGCCGTCGTCGGCCTCACCTTCGACGCGCAGTTCGCCTGGCCGCAGTACGACTGGATGGGCCCGGCGAAGGCGGCCCTGGAGGCGACCAGCCGCTACCTCGCCCGCGACCTGGGCAAGGAGAACATCCGCTGCAACCTGGTCTCGGCCGGTCCGATCGGCTCGATGGCCGCGAAGTCCATCCCGGGCTTCGGCGAGCTGGCGGAGGTCTGGAACTCCCGCTCGATGCTGGAGTGGGACATGAGCGACCCGGAGCCCGCGGGCCGCGGTGTGGTCGCGCTGCTGTCGGACTGGTTCCCGAAGACCACCGGCGAGATCGTCCACGTGGACGGCGGTCTGCACGCGATGGGTGCCTGAGCGTCACCCGCACGGCGTACGGCGGCGGCCGTGCCTCCTTCCGGGAGGCGCGGCCGCCGCCGTTTCGCGTGCCGGGGCCGGGTCCCGCCGGGGCCCGGGCCTCACGCTCGATCGGATTTACGAGGGCCGACCGGATATTCCCAAGTCGAAAACCGGGACACAAGCCTGCAAACTGACCGGGCCGGGATCTTCCCGGCTGCTGCGGGGAGGAGGTACGGGCGTGCGCGCGAGGCCGAGCCGGGCGATGTCACTGCTGGTGACCTCGTCGGTCCTGACGGGATTCCTGATCCCCGGAGTCCTCGCCCGGCCCGAGGGCGGCGACCCGGCACCCGGGGCCGGGACGGCGGCCCCCGCCGCGGCCGACCCCGCCGAGATCC
>NZ_JACBGN010000181.1 GCF_013401435.1 Streptomyces sp. BR123 | reverse complement strand
CCCTTCAGCCGCCCCTGCACCATCCAGCCCGGCCGGCACCATGCAGCCCGCCCCGGCACCATCCAGCCCGCCCGGCGATTGAGGGCAGAAACGGTGAAGGGGCGGGGAGGGGATCGGCCCCGCAGGGGATCGGCACCGCGCCGACGGGCGGGAAGCGGACCGGGTACGGGAACGGGCCGGGCCCGGGTTCCTCAGGAACCCGGGCCCGGCCCGTGGTGACTGCTGACGGCGACGTCAGGTCAGTTGTCGTCCTCGTCGATGAGGAAGCCGCGCATCGGCGACGGCGCCTGCATCGGCTGCGGCGCAGCAGGCCGCACCGGAGCCATCGGCTGCGTCATGGCCGGAGACATCTGCTGCTGCCCGCCGTACGACGGCCCGCCCATCGGCGAGGGGCCGCCCATCGGCGACGGGCTGCTCATCGGGGACGGGCCGCCCATGCCCATGGAACCGGCGGGGGCCATCGACGGGGACGGCGACGGCGGCAGCGCCGGACCGGCCGGGTTCCGCGGCGGGGCCAGGGAGTCGTCGGCCTGGGTCTCGAGCTGGCGCAGCTGCGACTCCAGGTAGGACTTCAGGCGCGTACGGTACTCACGCTCGAAGCCCCGCAGGTCCTCGACCTTGCGCTCCAGCGTGGCGCGCGCGGACTCCAGCGAGCCCATCGCGACGCGGTGCTTCTCCTGCGCGTCCCGCTCCAGCGCGTCGGCCTTGGCGCGGGCGTCCCGCTCCAGGCCCTCGGCGCGGCTGCGCGCCTCACCGACGATCTTGTTGGCCTCGGAACGGGCCTCCGCGATCGCCTGGTCGGCGGTCTGCTGGGCCAGGGACAGGACACGGGCGGCGCTGTCGCCGCCGGGGCCCTGCTGCGGGAGCTGCGGCTGCTGCGGCTGCATGGGCTGCATCTGCTGGCCCATGGGCTGCATCTGCTGCCCCATCGGCTGCATCTGCTGCCCCATCGGCTGCATCTGCTGGCCGAGCGGGTTCTGGCCGCCCATGGACTGCTGACCACCCATGGGGTGCATGGGGCCGCCCATCGGGCCGGGGCCACCGGGGCCCTGCGGGCCGCCCGGGCCGCCCATCGGGCCGGGGCCGGCCGGGAGCTGCGGCGCGCCGCCCGGCAGCTGCGGCGGACCCATCTGCGGCGGTCCCTGCTGGGCCGGCGGGCCGGATATGGCGGCGGGCACGGGACCACCGGGCCGCTGGTCCTGCGGTTCCGGCTTGCGCATGCCCTGCTGCTGCTGGTTCTGCGCGGCGGCGCGCGTGGCTGCGGCCAGCTTGGCGCGCAGGTCCTCGTTCTCGCGCAGCAGGCGCGTCAGCTCGGCTTCGACCTCGTCGAGGAAGGCATCGACCTCGTCCTCGTCATAGCCTTCTCGGAGGCGGACGGTCGTGAACTGCTTGTTCCGCACGTCCTCGGGAGTCAGCGGCATGTCTTCTTCACCTCTACGTAGTCGTCGGCAGTCGGCAAGACCGGATCGGGACTGTCCCCGCGCGTGCGGGAAAGCTCATCGTTCACACGCTTCTCGCAGCTGTGCTCACGAAGCTGATGAGGATGTAAACGATGATCATCAGAACGAAGAAGGACAGGTCGAGTGCCACGCCCCCGAGACGCAACGGCGGAATGAACCGCCTGAGAAGCTTGAGCGGCGGATCGGTGACAGTGTAGGTCGCCTCCAGGACGACCACCATCGCCTTGCCGGGTGTCCACGAACGTGCGAACTGGAAGACGTAGTCCATCACCAGTCGGAAGATCAGCACGATGAGGAAGCACATCAGCGCGATGTAGACCACCTGTAGTGCGACGCCCATCCCGCGCTTCCCTCTCCCCTGCTCTCACTCTCGTTCCGCCCCGTGTCTGACGGATCGGTCTAGCTTTGGTTGAAGAACCCGCCCTCCGCAATGCGGGCCTTGTCCTCCGCCGTGACATCGACGTTAGCAGGCGAGAGCAGGAACACCTTCTGTGTCACCCGTTCAATACTGCCGTGCAATCCGAACACGAGACCGGCAGCAAAGTCGACAAGTCGCTTTGCGTCCGTGTCGTCCATCTCCGTGAGGTTCATGATCACCGGAGTGCCCTCACGGAAGTGTTCCCCGATGGTACGGGCCTCGTTGTACGTCCGGGGGTGCAGCGTGGTGATGCGGTACGGCTCCCGCTCGGAGACGACCTTGGGCATGATCACGGGGGCGTTCTTCTCCACGTTCGAGCGTTCAGGTGTGATGGATGCCACGGGGGCAATTCGGGCAGGACGTCCGCTTTCGACCGGCAGGGGCGTCGGTTCCCGTTGCGGCGGGGGCTGCACGGCCCGCACCGGTTCCTCCGGCACGGGTGCCTGGTGCACGGGCTGCTGCTGGCGCCGGCGATCCCGTTCCGGTTCCGGCTCGGGTTCGAACTCGTCGTCGGGGTCGTATCCCGGGTTGTCGTACCGGTCGTCCTCCACGAGGCCGAGGTAGACCGCCATCTTGCGCATCGCGCCGGCCATTCTCTGAGTCCTCCGCTCTGTGGTGGATCGCCGTCTCGCAGGTGTGTCGCTGTGTCACCGAAGTCACCAACTGCCCGCGATCCACGTGGTCTGTCCGCCCTCCAGCGGGAATGACCATATTTTCTGCTGTGGTCCGACTTGCTTCGCGACGTTACCCGAGCCGGGGTCTCGCGCCGAGTACCGCAGTGCCGACGCGTACATGTGTCGCACCGGCCGCAACGGCCTCTTCCAGATCTGCACTCATCCCGGCCGACACCATCGTGGCAGCCGGATGGTCCCCGCGCAGGCGGGATGACAATTCCACCAGCCGCTCGAAAGCGGCCCGTTCACGTCCCGCATAGGGGCCGACCAGCGGAGCCACGGTCATCACGCCGTCGATCCGCAGTCCCGGCGCCCCGGCCACGAGGTCCGCGAGTTCGGCGAGCTGCTCGGCAGCCGCGCCGCCGCGGCTGCCGCGCTCCCCCGACTCGGCGTCGAGGGCGATCTGCACGAGGCAGCCGAGCTCCCGCCCGCTCTGCTCCGCCGCCGCGGAGAGCGCGGTGACCAGCCGGGGCCGATCGACCGACTGCACCACATGCGCATATCCGGCAACGGAACGGGCTTTGTTGGTCTGCAACTGGCCGACGAAGTGCCAGGTGAGCGGCAGATCCGCGCACGCGGCCGCCTTGGGGGCGGCATCCTGGTCGCGATTCTCCGCAACATGACGGACACCCAGCTCCGCCAGCAGTCGTACGTCGCTCGCGGGATGGGTCTTGGTGACGACGATGAGCGTCACCTCGTCCCGCGCACGCCCCGCGGCGGCGCAGGCGGAGGAGATGCGCTCCTCCACCCGCGCCAGGTTCTCCGCGAGTTCCGACTTACGATCCGTCATCAACTAGTCCAACCAGACATATCCGGCAAGCCGCCCGGTCACCCGGTCGCGGCGGTACGAGAAGTGGTCCCGCGACTCCAGTGTGCAGACCGGCGAGCGGTGCCTGTTCACCACCCCCGCCTCGGCGAGCTGGGCGTGCACCCCGGCGACCACGTCGACCGCGGGCGTTCCCCAGCTCGTCTCGGACCGGGCCGCCGGAACCGCCTCGGCGACCTCGTCGCGCATGGCGACGGGCACCTCGTAACAGCGCCCGCAGACCGCGGGGCCGGTGCGGGCGATGATCCGCCCGGGCTCGGCCCCGAGCGCGACCATCGCCTCGACGGCGGCGGGAACCACTCCGGCGACCAGGCCGGGCCGGCCCGCGTGGGCGGCGCCGGCGACCCCGGCGACGGGGTCGGCCAGCAGCACCGGAGTGCAGTCCGCGGTGAGCACTGCCAGGGCCAGGCCCCGGCGGGCGGTCACCACCGCGTCCACCTCGGGTACGGCCCGGCCGGGCTCCCAGGGTCCGGGGACCACCGCGACGTCCTTGCCGTGCACCTGGTTCATCCAGACCACCAGGTCCGGTTCGATGCCCAGGGTCTCGGCCGCGATCGCCCGGTTCGCCAGAACGGCGGCCGGGTCGTCTCCGACCGCGCCGCCGAGATTGAGCTCCTCGTACGGAACGGCGCTCACCCCGCCCCACCGGTCGGTGAAGGCGAAGTGGGCGCCGCTCTCGCTGTGCTGCCCCAGAGTCACTTCAGGAAGTCCGGTACGTCCAGTTCCTCGGCCGGGCTGTCCTGGTAGGGACGGGCCGTGGGGACCTGCGGTGCGGGGGGCGCGACCTCGACCGGGGCGACCGGTTCGGCCGGGGCCGGGGGCTCCTCGCGCGGGGTCACGGTGCCGAGGCCGCCGAAGGCCGAGCGGACCGGCTCGGGGGCGCGGACCGGGGCCGGAGCCGGCTCCTCGCGCTTGGTGGAGGCGGCGCCCACCACGTTGTCGCGGCGGGCCGGGGGCTGCCCGCCGTCGAAGCCGGCGGCGATGACGGTGACCCGCACCTCGTCACCGAGGGCGTCGTCGATGACGGCGCCGAAGATGATGTTCGCCTCGGGGTGCGCGGCCTCGCTCACCAGCTGGGCGGCCTCGTTGATCTCGAACAGGCCGAGGTCCGAGCCGCCGGAGATGGACAGCAGGACGCCGCGGGCGCCGTCGATGGACGCCTCCAGGAGCGGCGAGGAGATCGCCATCTCCGCGGCGGCCACCGCACGGTCGTCGCCGCGGGCCGAGCCGATGCCCATGAGGGCCGAGCCGGCTTCGGACATCACGGACTTGACGTCTGCGAAGTCGAGGTTGATCAGACCCGGGGTGGTGATGAGGTCGGTGATGCCCTGGACACCGGAGAGCAGGACCTGGTCGGCCGACTTGAAGGCGTCGAGCACGCTGACCTGGCGGTCCGAGATGGACAGCAGCCGGTCGTTGGGAATGACGATGAGGGTGTCGACCTCTTCGCGGAGCTCGGCGATGCCGTCCTCCGCCTGGTTCGCCCGGCGCCGCCCCTCGAAGGTGAACGGCCGGGTGACCACACCGATGGTCAGGGCGCCGAGCGAGCGCGCGATGTTCGCGACGACCGGGGCGCCGCCGGTTCCGGTGCCGCCGCCCTCGCCCGCGGTGACGAAGACCATGTCGGCCCCCTTGAGGACCTCCTCGATCTCCTCGCGGTGGTCCTCGGCCGCCTTGCGGCCGACTGCCGGGTTGGCTCCGGCGCCGAGGCCCCGGGTGAGTTCGCGGCCGACGTCGAGCTTGACGTCGGCGTCGCTCATCAACAGGGCCTGAGCGTCCGTGTTGATGGCGATGAACTCGACGCCTTTGAGACCGACCTCGATCATCCGGTTGATGGCATTGACACCACCGCCGCCGACACCGATGACCTTGATGACTGCGAGGTAGTTCTGCGGTGCTGCCACGTCGAAGGCCTCTCGCCTCGAGTTACGTGTCGTCGCTTCGCGGGCCTGCGCTGCGACGACTGATGCCGAAATGTGGGACGGTCCGAACACGCCGACCCGAACCCTCACCCTGAAGTTTAGGGTTAAGCATGTGCCTGTTCCCTGGACTCTTCCGAACAGGACACTAAGTCGACAAGTAGCGCGTGTTCAACGAACACGCCGAACCTCCCGTTTTTCTTTTCACCCTATGTGATCACCCGTATCGGTGGCCAACCAGGGTGCGTCGCCGCGCGACCGGACGTCAACTCCCGGACACCGCAGGGGCGGTGGGAACGCTCACGTCGAAGCGGGCAGCTCCCGGAGCGGCTTTGAGCAGGGCGGTCAACGCCCTCCCCTTCGCCTCACCCTGCTCCCCGCTCCCCCACACCACCGAGCGGCCCCGGGTCAGCTCCAGCACGATCGAGTCGTACGAGCCCACCTTGACCTGCACGGTCTCCTTGGCGACGGCCTCCGGGAGGTCCTCGGCGACGCCCACGGCCTCGCGCAGCAGCCGCTCCTCGTCGAAGCGGCGGCCGCTCGGCGACCGGGCGGCGTTCAATTCGAGGAGCGGTACGCCGGCGGGCGCTTTCGCGACCGTGTCGAATCGCACGCCCGAAGCGTCCACTTCCACGAAGTTGGCGTCCTTTTTGATGAGCAGGACGGGTTTGCGTTCCGTCACTTTGAGACCGATTCCGCGGGGCCAGGCCCGGACCACATCGACCGAATCGACGCGGGGCAGCCGCGCGCGCACCCGCCGCCCGATCTCGTCGGTGTCCACGGCCACGAGCGGGGAGCCCACCGGCACGGCCGCGGCGGCCAGAACCTGTTCGGAGGTCAGCACCTGCGTGCCGCTCGTGGTCACCTTCTCGACGCGGAGCCACGAGGACCCGTACAGCACCCAGCACGCGCCGCCGGTGAGCAGCACGGCCGCCGTGGCGAGGGCCGCGAGCCTACCCCGGCCGCGCAGCCGCCGCACGAGGCGGACCACACCGGGGCGGGGTGCGGACAGGGCCTTGGAGGCCTTCGCCGGTTTCGCTGCCTTTGCGGCCCTGGCCGGCTTCGCCGACTTCTGCTGCTTCGGCGCCCGGGGCGGCTTGGGCGAGGCGGGCGGCCTGGGAGAGCCGGAGCCCTTGCCCTTGCGGGCGGGCCGGTCGGAACCGGGTGTCCCGCGCTGTGCGGTGTTCGCTCCGGCCACTCCTGTACCTCCTGCGTCGGCGCGGTACCGCCTCAGCGGTTCCGGTGGGCGGCGATCGCCTCGTACACCATCGCAACCAGCAGCTCGTCGGCGTCCCGGCGGCCGAACTCGGAGGCGGCGCGGGACATCTCGTACAGGCGGTGCGGGTCGGACAGCACCGGCAGGACGTTGCCGAGCACCCAGTCGGGCGTCAGCTCCGCGTCGTCGACGAGCAGGCCGCCGCCGGCCTTGACCACCGGCTGGGCGTTGAGCCGCTGTTCACCGTTGCCGATCGGCAACGGGACGTAGGCGGCGGGGAGCCCGACGGCGGAGAGTTCGGCGACGGTCATCGCGCCCGCGCGGCACAGCATCATGTCGGCGGCGGCGTACGCGAGATCCATCCGGTCCACGTACGGTACCGGGACGTAGGGCGGCATCCCGGGCATGTTGTCGACGTGCGGCATTTCGTTCTTCGGGCCGACCGCGTGCAGGATCTGGATCCCGGAGCGCTGGAGGGTCGGGGCGGCCTGCTGCATGGTCTCGTTGAGGCGGCGGGCGCCCTGTGAGCCGCCGGAGACGAGCAGGGTCGGCAGGTTGGGGTCCAGGCCGAAGGCGGCGCGGGCCTCGGGGCGGGCCGCGGCGCGGTCCAGGGTGGCGATGGTGCGGCGCAGCGGGATGCCGACGTAGCGGGCACCGCGGAGCTTGCTGTCGGGCGTGGAGACGGCGACGGCATGGGCGTAGCGGGAGCCGATCTTGTTGGCGAGGCCAGGGCGGGCGTTGGCCTCGTGGACGATGATCGGCACGCCGAGCCGCTTGGCCGCGAGGTAGCCGGGCAGGGCCACGTAGCCGCCGAAGCCGACGACGACGTCGGCCTTGGTGCGCTCCAGGATCTCCTCGGCCGCCTTGATGGTGCCGCGCAGCCGCCCCGGGACGGTGATGAGCTCGGGGGTGGGCTTGCGGGGCAGCGGGACGGCGGGGATCAGGCCCAGCTCGTAGCCGCGCTCGGGCACGAGGCGGGTCTCGAGTCCGCGCTCCGTGCCGAGGGCGGTGATGCCCACGGAGGGGTCCTGCCTGCGCAGGGCGTCCGCGAGGGCGAGCGCGGGCTCGATGTGGCCGGCGGTCCCCCCACCGGCGAGTACGACATGCACCGAAATTCACCGCTCTCCGGACGGACGCGCCTTGACGCGCCGTCTCATCGACTTCCATCTCCGCCCGGTCCGCTTCCAGCCGGACCTCGGCTGGCGCATCGCGAGCGCCGCACGCGCGGCCGGCTCCTCCCGCGCGAAGGCGATGAGCAGTCCGACCGCGAACATGGTCGGCAGCAGGGCGGAGCCTCCGTACGAGAACAGCGGGAGCGGGACTCCGGCGATCGGCAGCAGGCCGAGCACCGCACCGATGTTGATCACGGCCTGGGCCGTGATCCAGGTGGTCACGCCTCCCGCGGCATAGCGTACGAAGGAGTCCTCCGTGCGTCCGGCCACGCGGATACCCGCATAGCCTAGAGCCGCGAACAGGGCGAGTACCGACAGCGTCCCCGCCAGACCCAGTTCCTCCCCGGTGATGGCGAAGATGAAGTCGGTGTGGGCTTCCGGCAGTTGGCCCCATTTTTCCACGCTGGCCCCCAAACCGGAACCGAACCATCCGCCCGATGCGAGGGCGTAGATCCCGTGTACGGCCTGCCAGCAGAGGTCGTTTTTGCCCGGTTCGGTAGCGCCGAGGCAGGCGAGCCGGTCCATGCGGTGGGGGCTGGTCTTGATCAGCAGTGCGACGATCACACCCGTGAAGGCCAGCACCGCCGCGAAGAGCCGGGTGGGGGCGCCCGCGAGCCAGAGCATGCCGAACAGGACGGCGCCGAGGATCATGGCGGTGCCCATGTCGCCGCCGAGCATGATCAGCCCGAGCAGCAGGAAGGCCACCGGGACCAGCGGCACCAGCAGGTGCTTCCACTGGGTCAGCAGGCCCTTGTCGCCCTTGCGGGCCAGCAGGTCGGCGCCCCACAGGATCAGCGCCAGCTTGCCGAACTCGCTGGGCTGGAGCATGAACGGGCCGCCGAGGGAGATCCAGTTCTGGTTGCCGTTGATCGCCACCCCTATCCCGGGGACCTGGACCAGGACCATCAGGAACAGGGTGCCGGCGAGCACGGGGTAGGACAGCGCCCGGTGCAGCTTGACCGGCATCCGGGAGGCGGCGAGCAGCAGGAGGGTGCCGATCAGGGCGGCGACGAACTGCTTCTTGAAGAAGTACGCGTCCCCCAGGCCCAGCTGAAGGGCCTTGATCATCGAGGCCGAGTAGACCATCACCAGGCCGAGCACGGTGATGAGCAGCGAGCTGCCGAAGATCAGGTAATACGCGGTGAGGGGCCGGTCCCAGGCCCGGCGCAGCTGCCGCTGGGTCCGCCGCAGCCGGGTCAGCGGCCCGCCCCCGGAGGGCCGCCGTGCTCCCGGTACCGGACGTCTGCGGCCCTGCACCTTGACGGCCCTCAGTCCCTTCAACGGGCCGGCGGCGGCCTTCCCCGCGGATGGCCGCCGCCCGGGCAGCACCTGCTTGGCCGGCATCTGGAACCTTCCCCTCCACTCGTACGCGGCGGGCAGCCGCCCGGTCGGGGAGGTCCTCCTGCCCGGCCTAGGCGCTTTCGGCGGCCAGTTCGCGCACCGCGTCCGCGAAGGCGTCCCCGCGCTTGTTGTAGTTCGCGAACATGTCCATCGACGCACAGGCGGGCGCCAGCAGGACCGTGTCCCCGGCTTCGGCGAGCCGGGCCGCCTCCCGGACCGCCGCGAGCATCGCCCCAGTGTCGGTCCGGCCGAGGTCGACGACCGGGACATCGGGGGCGTGTCGCGCCAGCGCCGCGGCGATGAGCGCCCGGTCGGCGCCGATCAGCACCGCGCCGCGCAGCCGCTCGGCCGACTTCTGCACGAGCTCGTCGAAGGTCGCGCCCTTGGCCAGGCCGCCCGCGATCCACACGACCGGTTCGTACGCGGCCAGTGAGGCCTCGGCGGCGTGCGTGTTGGTGGCCTTGGAGTCGTCGACGTACGCGACCCCGGCGACCTCGTCCACGAACGCGACCCGGTGCGCGTCCGGGCGGAAGTCGCGCAGCCCGTCGCGGACCGCGCGCGGCGGGACGCCGAAGGCGCGGGCCAGGGCCGCCGCGGCGAGCGCGTTGGCGATGTTGTGCGGGGCAGGCGGGGTGACGTCCGAGACCTCGGCGAGCTCCTGGGCGTTCTTCTGCCGGTTCTCGACGAAGGCGCGGTCGACGAGGATCCCGTCGACGACGCCGAGCATGGAGGGGCCGGGGGAGCCGAGGGTGAAGCCGATGGCGCGGCAGCCCTCCACGACGTCGGCCTCCTCGACGAGCCGCTCGGTGGCGGGGTCGGCGACGTTGTAGACGCAGGCGACGGTGTTGCCCTCGTAGATGCGGCCCTTGTCGGCGGCGTAGGCCTCCATCGAGCCGTGCCAGTCCAGGTGGTCCGGGGCCAGGTTGAGCACGGCCGCCGAGTGGGCGCGTACGGAGGGCGCCCAGTGCAGCTGGTAGCTGGAGAGCTCGACGGCGAGGACGTCGTACTCCTCCTCACCGAGCACCACGTCGATGATCGGGGTGCCGATGTTGCCGACGGCCGCGGTCTTCAGGCCGGCGGCCCTGAGGATCGAGGCGAGCATCTGGGTCGTGGTGGTCTTGCCGTTCGTCCCGGTGATCGCGAGCCACGGGGCGGGCGTGCGCCCGGGCCGGGACCCGCGCAGCTGCCAGGCGATCTCCACGTCACCCACGACGTCGACGCCGGCCGCCGCAGCGGCGGCGAACAGCGGGCTGTCCGGCTTCCAGCCGGGCGAGGTGACGACGAGGTCGGTGCCCTCGGGCAGCGTCTCGGCATCGCCGAGGCGGACGGAGACGCCCAGGTCCGCGAGTTCGGCGGCCTTGGCGCGGTGGCCCTCGCCGTCGCCGCCGTCGACGACGGTCACAGAAGCGCCGAGGCCGGCCAGGGCGCGGGCGGCGCTGATGCCGCTCACGCCGAGACCGGCGACGGTGATGTTCTTGCCCTGCCAGGAGGTCACTTGTCGGCTGCCCATCCAGCGTAGAAGAGTCCGAGTCCGACGATCACGCACATGCCCTGGATGATCCAGAAGCGGACCACCACGAGTACTTCGGACCAGCCCTTGAGTTCGAAGTGGTGCTGCAGCGGAGCCATCCGGAAGACGCGCTTCCCGGTCAGACGGAAGGAGCCGACCTGGATGACCACCGAGAAGGTGATGAGCACGAAGAGGCCGCCGAGGAGGGCGATCAGGAACTCCGTGCGGGAGCAGATCGCCAGACCGGCGAGCGCGCCGCCGAGGGCCAGCGAGCCGGTGTCGCCCATGAAGATCTTGGCGGGCGAGGTGTTCCACCACAGGAAGCCGAAGCAGGCGCCCATGAGGGCGGAGGCGACGACCGCCAGGTCGAGCGGATCGCGTACCTCGAAGCAGGCGTTCGGGTTGGTCAGGGTCGCCGCGTTGGCGCAGGACTCCTGGTGCTGCCAGACGCCGATGAACGTGTAGGCGCCGAAGACCATCACGGCGGCGCCGGTGGCCAGGCCGTCCAGACCGTCCGTCAGGTTCACGCCGTTGGACATGGCCAGGATCATGAACAGCGCCCAGACCACGAACAGGACGGGGCCGATCGACCAGCCGAAGTCGTTGACGAACGACAGCTTCATGGAGGCCGGGGCGAGCCCCCGGGCGTCCTTGAACTGCAGCGCCAGCACGGCGAAGGCGACACCGACGATCAGCTGGCCGGCCATCTTGGCCTTGGCCCGCAGACCGAGCGAACGCCGCTTGACGATCTTGATGTAGTCGTCGAGGTAGCCGACGAGGCCCATGCCGGCCATCAGGAACAGCACCAGGACGCCGGAGAGCGACGGCGACGCGCCGGTCAGCACCTTCGTCAGGGCGTACGCGATGAGCGTGGCCAGGATGAAGGAGATGCCGCCCATGGTGGGCGTGCCCTTCTTCCCGAGGTGGCCGCGGGGGCCGTCGTCACGGATGAACTGGCCGTAGCCCTTGCGGGCCAGCAGCTTGATCAGCAGCGGGGTGCCGATGACGGTGAGGAACATACCGATGACACCGGCGAACAGGATCTGCCTCATCGGCCGGCGACCTCGCCCTCGGCGCCGTCGAGCAGCGCCTGCGCGACCCGCTCCAGGCCGATCGACCTGGAAGCCTTCACCAGCACGACGTCCCCCGGGCGCAGTTCACTGCGCAACAGGTCGATCGCCGCCTGCGCGTCGGACACGAGCACCGACTCCTCACCCCACGAACCCTCGTTATAGGCGCCCAGTTGCAGCCAGGACGCTTCCCTGCCCCCGACTGCGACGAGCTTGCTCACGTTGAGCCGGACGGCAAGCCGTCCCACCGCGTCGTGCTCGGCCAGCGCGGCGTCACCGAGTTCGGCCATGGGACCGAGCACCGCCCACGTGCGCCCCCCGTTCGCCCTGGCGGCGCCGCCCATGGCGGCCAGCGCGCGCAGTGCGGCCCGCATGGACTCGGGGTTCGCGTTGTAGGCGTCGTTGACGACCGTGACGCCGTCCGCTCGCTCGGTGACCTCCATCCGCCACCGGGACAAGGTGCCCGCCCCGGAGAGCGCGGTGGCGATCTCGTCGACGGACATGCCCAGCACGTGGGCGACGGCGGCCGCGGCAAGCGCGTTCGACACGTGGTGCTCACCGTACAGGCGCAAGGTCACTTCGCCGCACCCGGTGGGGGTGTGAAGTGTGAAGGCGGGCTGTCCGGCGGGGGTCATCCGGACTTCCGAAGCCCGTACGTCGGCGTCCTCGGCCTCGCCGAAGAGCAGCGTACGGGCCCGGGTGCGGGCGGACATGGCCCGGACCAGGGGGTCGTCGGCGTTGAGGACGGCGACTCCGCCGTCGGCCGCGGCGGGCAGGGCCTCGACCAGCTCGCCCTTGGCGACGGCGATCTGCTCGCGGCCGCCGAACTCGCCGATGTGGGCGGTGCCGACGTTGAGCACCACGCCGATGCGCGGCGGCGTCAGGCCGGTGAGGTAGGCGATGTGCCCGATGCCTCGGGCGCCCATCTCCAGCACCAGGTGCCGGGTCTCCCCGGTGGCGCGCAGCGCGGTGAGCGGCAGGCCGATCTCGTTGTTGAGGGAGCCGGGCGTCCACACGGTGGGGGCGTGGGTCTGGAGCACCTGGGCGATGAGGTCCTTGGTGGAGGTCTTGCCGGCGGAGCCGGTCAGGGCCACCACGTCGGTGCCGAGACGCTGCACGACGGCCCGGGCGAGGGCGCCGAGCGCCTTCTCGACGTCGGGCACGACGATCGCGGGGACGCCGACGGGCCGGGTGGCGAGGACGGCCGCCGCACCGGAGTCGACGGCCCCCTTCGCGTAGTCGTGGCCGTCGACGTGCTCGCCGTCGAAGGCGGCGAACAGGCTGCCGGCCTCCACCTGGCGGGAGTCGATGACGACGGACCCGGTGATCCGCACGGACGGATCCGGTATGTCGTGGGGCCGCCCGCCGGTGATGTCGGCGATCTCGGCGAGGGAAAGGGCGATCACTGGTTCACCTCGGCCTCGGGGACGCATGCTTCGTTCTGCCGCGCGGCGCTGTCGCGCGCGGCCTGTGCCTCGATCGCGGCGCGGAGCACCGCACGGTCGTCGAAGGGCCGTACGACACCGGCGGTGTCCTGGCCCTGCTCGTGGCCCTTGCCCGCGACCAGCACGGTGTCGCCGGGCTCGGCGCGTGCGACGGCGGCGGCGATGGCCGCGGCCCGGTCCGCGTCGACGAGGACCTGGCCGCGCTCGCCGGCGGGCACGGAGGCGGCGCCCTCGAACATGGCGGCGAGGATCTTCAGGGGGTCCTCGGAGCGCGGGTTGTCGGAGGTCAGCACGGCGGTGTCGGCGAACCGGGCCGCCGCGGCGCCCATCGGGCCGCGCTTGGTGGTGTCGCGGTCTCCGCCGCAGCCGAGGACGATGTGCAGTCGGCCGGCGGTGACCTCGCGCAGCGCCCTCAGCACGGATTCGACGGCGTCGGTCTTGTGCGCGTAGTCGACGACGGCGAGGTACGGCTGTCCCGCGTCGACCCGCTCCAGGCGGCCGGGGACGCCGGGGACCGCGGCGACGCCGTCGGCGGCGGTCTGCGGGTCGAGGCCGGCGGCGGCGAGGGTGGCGATCGCGGCGACGGTGTTGGCGACGTTGAACGGGCCGGGCAGCGGGGCCGTGGCCGACACGCGCTCCCCGTTCGGGCCGAGCACGATCAACGTGGAGTCCATGTGCCCGAAGACGACGTCCTCGGCGCGCCAGTCGGCGCCCGGGTCGCCGGCGGCGGAGAAGGTCACGACCGGGATCGCGGACTCCTTGGCGAGGCGGCGGCCGTACTCGTCGTCGATGTTGACCACGCCCAGGCGGGCCCGGCGCTCGGTGAAGAGCTGGGCCTTGGCCTGGAAGTAGTCCTCCATGTCGGAGTGGAACTCCATGTGCTCCGGGCTCAGGTTGTTGAAGACGGCGACGTCGAAGACGCAGCCGTCGACCCGGCCGAGCACGAGGGCGTGGCTGGAGACCTCCATGGCGACGGCGTCGACGCCGCGTTCGCGCATGACGGCGAACAGGGCCTGGAGGTCGGTGGCCTCGGGGGTGGTCCGCTCGGACTTGATGCGCTCGTCGCCGATGCGCATCTCGACGGTGCCGACGAGCCCGGTGGCCCGGCCCGCCCCGCGCAGGCCCGCCTCGACGAGGTACGCCGTGGTCGTCTTGCCGGAGGTGCCGGTGATGCCGATCTGCAGCAGGCCCTCGCCGGGGCGGCCGTAGATCGCGGCGGCGAGCCCGCCCATCCGGCCGCGGGGGTCCGCGACGGCGAGCACCGGCAGACCGGTCGCGGCGGCGCGCTCGGCACCGGCCGGGTCGGTCAGCACGGCCGCGGCGCCGAGGGCGGCCGCCTGGGCCGCGAAGTCGGCACCGTGCAGCCGGGCGCCGGGCAGGGCCGCGTACAGGTCACCGGGTCGCACGGCTCGGGAGTCGTGCGTGATCCCGGTGATCAGCGGGCCCGGCGGCTCGGGCGCGGTCTCGGGGTCGACCAGGGCCGCGAGCTCCGTGAGCGGGGTCGGGCGGACGGTCGCGGGCCGCGGCGCGCCCGGCGGCGTTGCCGGGGCGTCTTGCTCGGTGGTTCTGGGCTGATCAGCGTGGGGCACGGCGGTGAGCGTACCGGGCGGGGCGGGCCGGTCGCGAAGTGAGGGCCCGCCCGGGACGGGGCCGGAGGTCTGGTTCCCGGGTTTCGGGGTGATCGTTGTCACTGGTGGTGCCTCACGGATCTGCTGGACGGGACGGGCGGGCCGGACGGGTCACCGGCCGGGCTGCGGAGAGCTCCGGGGGGCGGCCT
>NZ_JACBGN010000180.1 GCF_013401435.1 Streptomyces sp. BR123 | reverse complement strand
GGCGAGGCCGGTGCGGCGGGGGCGGCGGAGGCGAGGAGGCCGGCGACCGCGAGCGCGGTCACGGCAGCAAGGCGCCGAGGGACGAACAGGCTCATGTGGGGGCTCCGGGAATTCCGTTGGGGATTGAACGGAACGTGCGGGGATAGAGCAGGTGAGCGATCGTGCGTCAGTGCGCCTGATGTTCAGCGAGAGTATGACTGTCAGTCAAGACCGTGTTTCGGTCAGGGGCGTTCGGAAAACGGACGATCCCCGGCACGGTGGTTCCGTGCCGGGGATCGTGGGGAGGGTGGGGCGCAGGGAGCGCCGTGCGGGCGGGCCTGCGCGTGCCGGGCGGGCCTACGCGCGCTCGGGTTCCGGAGCGGCCGCCGGGGCCGGGGCGCTCGCCGGGGCCGCGGTCCCGGCCGCCTCCAGCCGGGCCCGGGCGTGGCGGGCCGCACGCAGCGCGTCCCAGGTCAGCAGTGCCAGCGCGGCCCAGACCAGGGAGAATCCGGCCCAGCGCTCGACCGGCATGGCCTCGTGGAAGTATGCGACGCCGAGCAGGAACTGGAAGACCGGGGCCAGGTACTGCAGCAGCCCGAGCGTGGACAGCGGGACCCGGATCGCGGCCGCCCCGAAGAAGACGAGCGGGATCGCGGTGACCAGGCCGGTCGAGGCGAGCAGTGCCGAGTGCCCGAGGCCTTCGCTGCCGAAGGCGGACCGGCCCTGGGCGCCCAGCCACAGCAGGTAGCCGAGGGCGGGCAGGAAGAGCAGGGCGGTCTCGGCGGCCAGCGACTCCACGCCGCCCATGCCCAGCTTCTTCTTGATCAGCCCGTAGGCGGCGAAGGAGAAGGCCAGGACCAGCGAGATCCACGGCGGCCGTCCGTACCCGATCGCGAGCACCAGCACGGCGGCGAAGCCGATGCCGACCGCCGCCCACTGGGCGCGGCGCAGCCGCTCGCCGAGGAGCAGGACGCCGATGGCGATGGTGACCAGGGGGTTGATGAAGTAGCCGAGGCTGGACTCGACGACCGCGCCGTTGTTGACGGCCCAGATGTACAGGCCCCAGTTCACGGAGATCACCGTGGCGGCCAGGGCGGTCATGCCCAGTTTGCGGGGCTCCCCCAGCAGCTCTCGTATCCAGCCCCAGCGGCGCATGACCAGCAGCAGCAGGCCGACGACGGCCAGCGACCACACCATGCGGTGGGCGAGGATCTCGACGGCCCCGGCGGGCTTGAGGAGCGGCCAGAAGAGGGGGACCAGCCCCCACATCCCGTAGGCGCCGAATCCGTAGAGCAGTCCTGCGCGCTGCTCGTTCTCCGCCTCCACGCGGGCCTCCCGTCACATTCCGGCCAACCTCACCCAAGAACCTAGCGCCGCAGAGCCTCGATGTCATGTGCATAAGCGCGAGATACTGATGACACTGCCGATGTCTTGTGGGGCCGGGGCCGGGCGGACTCACGCAGGTCGCACCCGGCCCGTGCGGGCGTACGGGTCTCAGGCCAGGGCGGCGGCGATGGCCTCGGCGACCGGCGTGGTCGGGCGGCCGATCAGCCGGGACAGGTCACCGCCGGTGTGGCCGAGGCTGCCGCGCGAGATCGCCGCGTCCACGTCGACGAGCAGGGCGGCGAAGCCCTCGGGGACCCCCGCGCCGGTCAGGGCGGACAGGTGTGCGGCGGACGGGAGCTCGGTGTACGCGACCTCCTTGCCGGACTGCGCCGAGACCTCGGCCGCGTACTCGGCCATGCTCCAGGCGGTGTCGCCGGAGAGTTCGTAGACCCGGTTCAGGTGGCCCTCGCCGGTCAGGACGGCCGCGGCCGCGGCGGCGTAGTCGGCCCGGGCGGCCGATGCGATCCGGCCCTCGCCGGCGCTGCCCGTGACGGTGCCGTGCTCCAGGACGCCGGCCAGCTGAGCGGTGTAGTTCTCGTGGTACCAGCCGTTGCGCAGGAAGGTGTAGGGCAGGCCGGAGTCCAGCACTGCCTGCTCGGTGACCTTGTGCTCGGCGGCCAGCTCGAAGTCTGCCTCGGGGCCGCCGAGGACCCCGGTGTAGGCGAGCTGGGCGACGCCGGCGGCCTTGGCGGCCTCGATCACGGCGGTGTGCTGCGGCACCCGGCGGCCGACGGCGTTGCCGGAGATCAGCAGGACCCGGTCGCCGGCGCGGAAGGCGTCCGCCAGGGTCTCGGGGGCGTCGTAGTCGGCGATGCGCACCTCGACGCCGCGCTCGGCCAGGTCCGCGGCCTTGGCCTTGTCGCGGACGGCGACGGCGATGTCCGCGGCCGGGACCCGGGTCAGCAGCTCCTCGACGACGAGGCGGCCGAGGGCTCCGGTGGCTCCGGTGACGACGATGCTCATGATGCTCTCCCTGGTGCGGGTGTGGCGCGTGGGGTGTCTGCCGGGTATTCCGGCTGAGACACCACCGTAGGGAAAGCGCTAACCTTTCGTAAGTACCCACTTTGAAGTAAGGTACTGGTGTGGAAGTAAGTGAGACGGGTGGGAGTCGGCCCGCCACGAGCGTGAAGGCTCCGATGTGCCCCTCCCGCGGGGTCCTGGAACACGTCACCAGTCGCTGGGGCGTGCTGGTGCTCGCCGCGCTCGTGGAGCGCTCGTACCGCTTCAGCGAGCTGCGCCGCGAGGTCGGCGGCGTCAGCGAGAAGATGCTCGCCCAGACCCTCCAGACACTGGAGCGCGACGGCTTCCTGCTGCGCGACGCCAAGCCGGTCATCCCGCCGCGCGTGGACTACTCCCTCACCGAGCTCGGGCGCGAGGCCGCCGAGCAGGTGTGGGCCCTGGCGCGCTGGACCGAGCGGCGCACCCCCGAGGTGCAGGCGGCGCGGTCCGCGTACGACGAGGCCCGGAACTCCTGAGGAGCTCCGGGCCGGTGGGCGTACGGACGGAACACCTAGCCGACGACCGTCCAGGTGTCGTTGCCGGCCAGCAGGGTGCCCAGATCGCCCTTGCCCTTGTTCTCGACGGCCGTGTCCAGCTGCTCGGCCATGCGCGTGTCGTAGACCGGCCGCTCCACGCTGCGGAACACCCCGATGGGCGTCCGGTCCAGCGTGTCGGGGTCGGCCAGCCGGGACAGCGCGAAAGCGGTGGTCGGGTCGGCGGTGCGCGCGTCGTGGACCAGGATCCGCGCCTCGTTCTGCGCGGTCACGTCGACGACCTCCAGGTCGCCGGTCGCCGGATCGCGTACGACGCCCTTGTGCCCGCCGGCGCCGAAGCGGATCGGCTGCCCGTGCTCCAGGCGGATCACCGCCTCCTCGGCCCGGTCCTTGTCCTTCAGGGCGTCGAAGGCGCCGTCGTTGAAGATGTTGCAGTTCTGGTAGATCTCCACGAGCGCCGTGCCCGGGTGGTCCGCGGCCGCCCGCAGCACCTCGGTCAGGTGCTTGCGGTCGGAGTCGATGGTGCGGGCCACGAAGGACGCCTCGGCGCCCAGGGCCAGGGACACCGGGTTGAAGGGCGCGTCCAGCGAGCCCATCGGCGTCGACTTGGTGATCTTTCCGAGCTCGGAGGTGGGGGAGTACTGCCCCTTGGTCAGCCCGTAGATCCGGTTGTTGAACAGCAGGATCTTCAGGTTGACGTTCCGCCGCAGGGCGTGGATCAGGTGGTTCCCGCCGATGGACAGGGCGTCGCCGTCACCGGTGACGACCCACACCGACAGGTCGCGCCGCGAGGTGGCCAGCCCGGTCGCGATGGCCGGGGCACGGCCGTGGATGGAGTGCATCCCGTAGGTGTTCATGTAGTACGGGAACCGGGACGAGCAGCCGATCCCGGAGACGAAGACGATGTTCTCCCTGGCCAGCCCCAGCTCCGGCATGAAGCCCTGCACCGCGGCCAGCACCGCGTAGTCGCCGCAGCCCGGGCACCAGCGGACCTCCTGGTCCGACTTGAAGTCCTTCATGGACTGCCCGGTCGCGGCCTTCGGCACCAGGGAGAGCAGGGTCGGTGCGTCGGTCACCTCAGTCATCGGCTCGGTCATTGACGGCCTCCTTCAGAACCTTCGCGAGCTGCTCCGCCTTGAACGGCATTCCGTTGACCTGGTTGTACGACTCCGCGTCCACCAGGTACTTCGCGCGGAGCAGGGTTGCGAGCTGCCCGAGGTTCATCTCCGGCACCACCACCTTGTCGTAGCTCCTCAGGACCTCGGCGAGGTTGCCCGGGAAGGGGTTCAGATGGCGCAGGTGCGCCTGCGCGATGGGCAGCCCCGCCGCCCGCAGCCGCCGGACGGCGGCCGTGATCGGGCCGTAGGTGGACCCCCAGCCGATGACCAGGGTCCGGGCGCGGTCCGGGTCGTCGACCTCCACGTCGGGGACGTCGATGCCGTCGACCTTGGCCTGCCGGGTGCGGACCATCAGGTCGTGGTTGGCCGGGTCGTAGCTGATGTTGCCCGTGCCGTCCTGCTTCTCGATGCCGCCGATCCGGTGCTCCAGGCCCGGTGTGCCCGGGACCGCCCACGGGCGGGCCAGGGTCCGGGGGTCGCGCTTGTACGGCCAGAAGACCTCGGTGCCGTCCGCCAGCTCGTGGTTGGGTCCCGTGGCGAACCGCACCCGCAGGTCCGGCAGCTCCGACACCTCGGGGATCCGCCACGGCTCGGAGCCGTTGGCCAGGTACCCGTCGGACAGCAGGAACACCGGCGTCCGGTACGTCAGCGCGATCCGGGCCGCGTCCAGGGCGGCGTCGAAGCAGTCCGCCGGGGTGCGCGGGGCGACGACCGGCACCGGGGCCTCGCCGTTGCGCCCGTACACGGCCTGCAGCAGGTCCGCCTGCTCCGTCTTGGTGGGCAGGCCCGTGGAGGGGCCGCCGCGCTGGATGTCCACGATCAGCAGCGGCAGCTCCAGGGAGACCGCGAGGCCGATGGTCTCGGACTTCAGCGCCACACCGGGCCCGGAGGTGGTGGTCACGCCGAGGCTGCCGCCGAAGGCCGCGCCCAGCGCCGCGCCGATGCCGGCGATCTCGTCCTCGGCCTGGAAGGTCCGTACGCCGAAGTTCTTGTGCCGGCTCAGCTCGTGCAGGATGTCCGAGGCCGGGGTGATCGGGTACGAGCCCAGGTAGAGCGGCAGGTCGGCCTGGCGGCTCGCGGCGATCAGGCCGTAGGACAGGGCCAGGTTCCCGGAGATGTTGCGGTAGGTGCCGGTCGGGAAGGCGCGGGTGGCCGGGGCCACCTCGTAGGACACCGCGAAGTCCTCGGTCGTCTCGCCGAAGTTCCAGCCCGCGCGGAACGCGGCGACGTTCGCCTCGGCGATGACGGGCTTCTTCGCGAACTTGCGGCGCAGGAACGACTCGGTGCCCTCGGTCGGCCGGTGGTACATCCAGCTCAGCAGGCCCAGCGCGAACATGTTCTTGCTGCGTTCGGCCTCCTTGCGGGACAGTCCGAAGTCCTTCAGCGCCTCGATCGTCAGGGTCGTCAGCGGCACGGGGTGGATGTTGTAGGCGCCCAGCGAGCCGTCCTCCAGCGGGGAGGTCTCGTATCCGACCTTCGCCATCGGGCGCTTCGTGAATTCATCGGTATTGATGATGATCTCCGCGCCGCGCGGCACGTCCCCGATGTTCGCTTTCAGCGCCGCCGGATTCATCGCGACCAGGACGTTCGGGGCGTCGCCCGGCGTCAGGATGTCGTGATCGGCGAAATGCAGCTGGAACGAGGACACGCCCGGCAGGGTTCCGGCAGGGGCGCGGATTTCGGCGGGGAAGTTCGGCAGGGTGGAGAGGTCGTTCCCGAAGGAAGCCGTCTCCGAGGTGAACCGGTCGCCGGTGAGCTGCATACCGTCACCCGAGTCACCCGCGAACCGGATGATCACCCGATCGAGGCGGCGTACTTCCTTGCCGTCGCCGGGTCCCGGGGGAGTCCGCTGCTCGCCGAGAAGGGCCGTCTCGGCCCCCTCGGCCCCGTCGGCCTGCTCGGCTGGGCTACTGACCTGGCTGGTCACT
Organism: Streptomyces sp. BR123; assembly: GCF_013401435.1. GTDB lineage: Bacteria > Actinomycetota > Actinomycetes > Streptomycetales > Streptomycetaceae > Streptomyces. The sequence continues at coordinate 8,941 of NZ_JACBGN010000180.1, read as the reverse complement.
GAACTGGACCTCCTTCGAGGCTCGGCGTTCTCCGTTCCCACGGCCAACCCTACGTCGGTACGCCTGCCCTTATGGGAAACGTTCACGGTCCGGGTCGTCTTCCGGGAGGCCGTCGGCCGACGGAATTCCTCGGGATTTTGGCGGATTCACCGGGATTCCCGGATTCCGTTTCCCGGTGTCGTGAGGGAAAGCGCGGGAGCCTGACCGTGTGGGCCCGGTGCGGCCGGAAGTGGTACCCCATTGGCTGACAGGGTGTCAGTGGATCAGGGGGCGGGACAAGGGCGGACCGAAGGGTGAGGGCCGGAGGCGGGCGGGGTCTCCGTCGGCCGGTCTCCGGTGGCCGGGTCTCCAGAGGCCGGGGCCGCCCGGCGGCGCCCGGCCTCCGGCGGCCGTCAGGACCGGAGGTAGGTCAGCACCGCGAGGACGCGGCGGTGGTCGCCCTCGCTCGGTGCCAGCCCCAGCTTCATGAAGATGTTGCCGACGTGCTTCTCCACGGCCCCGTCGCTGACCACCAGCTGCTTGGCCACCGCCGAATTGGTCCGGCCCTCGGCCATCAGGCCCAGCACCTCCCGCTCCCGCGGGGTCAGCCCGGCCAGCACGTCCTGCTTGCGGCTGCGGCCCAGCAGCTGGGCGACCACCTCGGGGTCGAGGGCCGTGCCGCCCCCGGCCACGCGGACCACCGCGTCCACGAACTCGCGCACGTCGGCCACCCGGTCCTTCAGCAGGTACCCCACCCCGGTGGTGGATCCGGCCAGCAGCTCGGTGGCGTACTGCTCCTCCACGTACTGCGAGAGCACCAGCACCCCGATGCCCGGGTACGCGCGCCGCAGCTGCACGGCAGCCCGGACACCCTCGTCGGTGTGCGTCGGCGGCATCCGCACGTCCGCGACCACCACGTCCGGCAGCGCGCCCTCCGCCGCAAGCTCCGCCACCGTCTTGACCAGGGCCTCCGCGTCCCCGACGCCCGCGACGACGTCATGCCCCCGGTCGGTCAGCAGCCGGGTCAGACCCTCCCGCAGCAGCACCGAGTCCTCGGCGATGACCACCCGCACCCTGTCTTCCACTGTTCAGCAGCTCCCGCGTCCACACGTTCCGGCGATGTACTCCGACCGGGCCAAGCATTCCAGCCCGGGCGGGCGGACGCGGTGCGTGCGGAGCGGCGCGTGGAAGCGGAGGGGAGCCTTCCCCGGGAGTGGTGGTCAGGTCCCGGGAAGGGGGTCAGCGGGTGCGCCAGGGCAGCTCGGCGGTGACGGTCGTGCCGACCCCGGCGGGGGAGGCCACGACCAGCACCCCGTCCACGGCGTCCAGCCGCTCGGTGAGCCCGGCCAGCCCGCTGCCCCCGGACCCGGACCCGGACGCGGCGCTCGCCCCGCCGTTCCCGTCGTCGGTGACCTGGATCAGCAGCCGGTCCCCGGATTTCCACACGTCGACGCCGGCGGTGCGGGCGCGGGAGTGTTTGCTGATGTTCTGGAGGAGTTCGGAGACGGTGAAGTAGGCGATGCCCTCGATGGCGGCTGCGGGCCGTTCCGGGAGGTCGACGGCGACTTTGACGGGGACGGTGCAGCGGGCGGCGACGGAGGAGAGGGCGGCGTCCAGGCCGCGGTCGGTGAGCACCGCGGGATGGATCCCGCGTGCCAGGTCGCGCAGCTCCTGCAGGGCCAGTTTCACCTCGCCGTGTGCCTCGTCCACCATCGCCGCGGCCGCGTCGGGGTCCTCCTGCAGCTTCTCCTTCGCCAGGCCCAGGCCCATCGCCAGGGCCACCAGGCGGGCCTGGGCCCCGTCGTGCAGGTCGCGCTCGATGCGCCGCAGGTCGGCGGCCGCGGTGTCCACGACCACGCCCCGGTCCGACTCCAGCTGCGCGATCCGCCGCTCCAGCTCGTCCGAGGGCGAGAGCAGGCTCCGTACGAGCGCCCGGTCCACGTTCGTCAGCACCCGCGCGACGTACGGCAGCACCGGCCACAGCACGAACAGGCCGACCAGCGTTACCGTGAAGGTGAGCACCCCCCACGGCAGCCGTACCAGCTCGTACAGTGCGCTCCGCCAGGCCACCGGGTCCTTGACCGCGCCGAACAGCCAGGGGAAGAACCCGCCGGCCCGCCCCGGACCCGGCAGCGGCGTCGGCTCCTCCACCCGCACGCCGAGCAGCAGCCGGGCCCGCGCCCGCTCCAGCCGTCCCACCTGCCGAGACCCGGACAGGCCGAGGGCGAGCAGCGGAAGGCCGACCGCGGTCACGGACAAACCGCCCGCAACCGACAGCACGGTCACGGTGTAGACGAACCCCAACAGGGCAGCCGGGAGGTTGGCCAGCAGATGGGCAACCTCCTTCCACGCAACGGCTCCCAGGGGCGCGCGCACGGGAGGAGGGCGGTCGTCGTCGGGGGCCCGGGTGCTCATGGTCATGCGGCACAGCCTGCCAACCCCGCCGGGCCGGTGCCATGGGGAGGCCGGGCCGCGGTGAACGGGGGATAACCCCACCCCGTGTGAACCAGGCCCTAGACTCCCGTCCGTACCAGATCGTCGACAGTGGCCAAGGAGCGAGGAACGGACGTGCCCGACCCAACGGTATCGACCGTGACCGTGCTCGCGGCGGACTACTTCCGGAGTTATTCGGTCGTCGGTCTGCTGGCAGTGCTCGGTGTGCTCTTCGTGGCCGTCGCCTTCGGCGCGGGCCGGCTGCTGCGCCCGGTGGTCCCGACCCCCGAGAAGCTGCTGACGTACGAGTGCGGTGTCGACCCGGTGGGCGAGGGCTGGGCGCACACCCAGGTCCGCTACTACGTCTACGCATTCCTCTACGTGATCTTCGCCGTCGACTCGATCTTCCTCTTCCCGTGGGCGACGGTCTTCGCCGCCGCCGGCTACGGCGCCACCACGCTCGTGGAGATGTTCGTCTTCCTGGGCTTCCTGGCCGTCGGCCTGCTCTACGCGTACAAGAAGGGCGTCCTGGAATGGACGTGACCCCCGAGCCCCAGCTGCTCCCCGAGCCCCGCCGCCTGGGAGTGCTGTCGCGGCTGGCCCCCGAGCCGATGAAGGTCGTCCTGAACTGGGGCCGCCGCTACAGCCTGTGGGTCTTCAACTTCGGCCTCGCCTGCTGCGCGATCGAGTTCATCGCCGCCTCCATGGCCCGGCACGACTTCATCCGGCTCGGCGTCATCCCCTTCGCGCCCGGCCCCCGCCAGGCCGACCTGATGATCGTCTCCGGCACCGTCACCGACAAGATGGCCCCGGCCGTGAAGCGGCTGTACGAGCAGATGCCGGAGCCGAAGTACGTCATCTCCTTCGGCGCCTGCTCCAACTGCGGCGGCCCGTACTGGGACTCGTACTCCGTCACCAAGGGCGTCGACCAGATCATCCCCGTCGACGTCTACGTGCCGGGCTGCCCGCCCCGGCCGGAGGCGCTGCTCCAGGGCATCCTCAAGCTCCAGGAGAAGATCGCCCGCGAGTCGCTCGCCGAGCGCTACGCGCACGGGCCGTCGGTCGCACAGCTCACCAGCGGCCTGGTCACGCCCCCGCCCGCCCCGGGAGCCGGCGCATGAACCTCTACGACTCGCTGCCCGACGCCGCCGCGGACGTCTTCGGACCGGAGGCCGCGGCCGAGGTGGCGTACGACGTCCTCACGGTCGACGTGCCCGTCGGAAGCTGGATCCCCGCCCTGGAGATCGCCCGGGACAAGCTGGGCTGCACCTACTTCGACTGGCTGAGCGCCGTGGACGAGCCGGGCACCGGCTTCCGCGTGTGCGCGCACGTGGTCTCGCTGGAGAACCGCCGCGTACGGCGGCTGCTGCTGCGCACGACCGTCCCGCACGCGGCGCCCTCCCTGCCGTCCGCCGTCGCGGTCTACGCCGGGGCGGCCTGGCACGAGCGCGAGACGTTCGAGATGTTCGGGGTCGTCTTCACCGACCACCCCCACCTGGTGCCGCTGCTGCTGCCCGAGAACTTCGAGGGACATCCGCTGCGCAAGGACTTCGTCCTCGCCGCGCGCGTCGCCAAGGCCTGGCCCGGCGCCAAGGAGCCCGGCGAGGGCGCCGAGGCCGAAGGCGGTCCCAAGCGGCGGCAGATGCTGCCGCCGGGCGTCCCCGACCCCAACGACTGGGGCCCGCTCAAGGGTCAGCTCCCGCCCGACCCCGCCCGCCCGGCGCGCACACCCCGCGCGGCCGGCGCGGGCGCGGCAGCCCGGACCCCGCGCGAGGGCGCCCCGGTCCGGCGGACCCGCTCGGTGGCACAGGGCTCGGCCAGCCAGGCCGCAGAAGGTGCCGCAGCTTCCGCTGTGGACGCGGCCGCCGAGGCTCCGGCTCCGGCCGCCCGGCCGGTGCGGCGCACGCGGTCGGCTGCGGACGGTTCGGCGAGCCAGGCGGCGCCCGCGGCCGGTGCCGCGGATGCCGAGGCGTCCGCGCACGGTGCGGGAGCAGCCGGCGCCGGGGCCGAGGCTCCGGTGCGGCCCGCTCGGCGTACGCGGTCCGCCGCCGACGGGTCCGCCAGCCAGACCACCGGGGCCACCGGGGCCGCAGAGGCTGCCGGGGCCGCGGGCGGCGAGCGGAAACCGGCCGCCCGGCGGAGCTCGGACGCCCCCTGGCACGACCCGAAGCCCGCCTTCGGCGAGGACGAGCCGCCGGCCCGCCGCGACCGCACGGCAGCCGGGCCCGGCCCGGACACCACCCCCGACACCACCCCCGACAACGGAGACACCGGAGGCGACGCGTGAACGACGTACTCGACGTCGGCCTGCGGCTGCTCGTCGTCTTCGCCGTCTTCCTCGTGCTCCCGCTCGTCGTCGGGCAGACCGAGCACAAGGTGATGGCGCACATGCAGGGCCGCCTCGGCCCCATGTACGCCGGCGGCTTCCACGGCTGGGCCCAGCTCGTCGCCGACGGCGTGAAGTTCGCGCAGAAGGAGGACGTGGTCCCGGCCCGGGCCGACCGCCGCATCTTCCAGCTCGCACCCGCCGTCGCCCTGCTCCCGTACCTCCTCGTCCTCATCGCCATCCCCATCGGCCCCGGCGAGGGCGCGGTCGGGCAGGTCATCGACGCCGGCCTGTTCTTCGTCCTCGCCGTCATGGGCGTCGGCGTCCTCGGCAGCCTGATGGCCGGCTGGGCCTCCGCCAACAAGTTCTCCCTGCTCGGCGGCCTGCGCACCGCGGCCCAGCTGCTCGCGTACGAGCTGCCCATGCTGCTCGCCGCCGCCTCCGTCGCGATGGCCGCCGGCACCGTGTCCCTGCCCGGCATCGTCGGCGCCTTCGAGTGGTGGTGGCTGCCCTGGCAGATCACGGGCGCGCTCGTCTTCTTCACCGCCGGCCTCGCCGAACTCCAGCGCCCGCCCTTCGACATGCCCGTCGCCGACTCCGAGATCATCTTCGGCGCGTACACCGAGTACACGGGCCTCCGCTTCGCCCTGTTCCTCCTCGCCGAGTACGCCGGCATCGTCGTCCTGTGCGCCCTGACCACCGTCCTCTTCCTCGGCGGCTGGCACGGGCCCTTCGGCGGCGGCTGGGGCTGGACCCTGCTCAAGACCGCCGTCCTCGCCTTCGTCGTGATCTGGCTGCGCGTCAGCTACCCGCGGCTGCGCGAGGACCAGCTCCAGAAGCTCGCCTGGACCACACTCATCCCGCTCGCGCTCGCCCAGATCGCGCTCACCGGCATCGTGAAGGTGGCGATCAGCTGATGCCCATCCCCGGATCCGGCCTCGCCAAGGGCCTCGCCGTGACGCTGCGCACGATGACGAAGCGCTCGCACACCGCCCAGTACCCCGACGTGCAGCCCGAACTGCCGCCCCGCACCCGCGGGGTCATCGCCCTGTTCGAGGAGAACTGCACCGTGTGCATGCTGTGCGCCCGCGAGTGCCCCGACTGGTGCATCTACATCGACTCCCACAAGGAGACGGTCCCCGCCGCCACCCCCGGCGGCCGCGAGCGCAGCCGCAACGTCCTCGACCGCTTCGCGATCGACTTCTCCCTGTGCATGTACTGCGGCATCTGCATCGAGGTGTGCCCCTTCGACGCGCTGTTCTGGTCTCCGGAGTTCGAGTACGCGGAGACCGACATCCTCGAACTGACCCACGAGCGCGACAAGCTGCGCCAGTGGATGTGGACCGTCCCGGCCCCACCCGCCCTGGACCCGGCCGCCGAGGAGCCCAAGGAGCTCGCCGCCGCCCGCAAGGCCGCGGAGAAGGCCGAAGCCGCCGCCGCGGCAGCCGCGGCCGCCCCCGATGCCGCAGCTCCCGGTGCTGCCGCGCCCGATACCGGTGCGCCGACCCCCGGGGAGGCAGACGCGTGACCGCCGCAGCCACCACCCTGGCCGCCGCCGCGACGGCCGCGGCCGACCGCGGGTTCCTGTCCCCGACCGGCGTCGAGATCGCCTTCCTCCTCGTCGGCCTCGCCACCCTCGGCGCGGCCGTCATCACGGTCACCACCCGCCAGCTCGTCCACGCCGCCCTGTGGCTGGTCGTCGCGCTCGGCGGGATCGCCGTGGAGTACCTGCTGCTCACCGCCGAGTTCATCGCCTGGGTCCAAGTCCTGATCTACCTCGGCTCCGTCGTCGTCCTGCTGCTGTTCGGACTGATGCTCACCAAGGCGCCCATCGGCCGCTCCCCGGACGCCGACTCCGGCAACCGGTGGATCGCGCTCGGCGTCGCCGGTGTCGCGGCCGCCGCCCTCGTCTGGGTCGTCGTCGACGCCTTCCGCACCACCTGGATCGACCTCGACGGGCCCGTCCAGGGCTCCACCAAGGTCTCCGGAGAAATCCTCTTCCAGCACTGGGTGCTGCCCTTCGAGGCGCTCTCCGTCCTCCTCCTCGCTGCTCTCATCGGCGCCATCGTGCTGTCCCGCAAGGACGCCCCTGCGGCCCCTGCGGCCCCTGCAGCCCCCGCGGCCCCTGCCGCCACCAGCGACAAGGGGACGAGCTGATGCACCTCGCCTACCCGGCCGTGCTCGCGGCGCTGCTGTTCTGCACCGGCCTGTACGGCGTCCTCGCACGCCGCAACGCCATCCTGGTCCTGATGTCCGTCGAGCTGATGCTCAACGCCGTCAACCTCAACCTGGTGGCCTTCGACGTCTGGCTCCGCGACACCCTGCACGCCGGCCAGGCCCTCACCCTCTTCACCATCGCCATCGCCGCCGCCGAGATCGGCATCGGCCTCGCGATCGTGCTGATGGTCTACCGCAACCGCGGCACCTCGGACGTCGACAAGCTGCGCGACACCGCCGAGGGCCACGAGCCCGTCCCCGCCGACACCCCGCACTCCCGGAGCGAGGCCACCGCGTGAGCACCACGACCCTCGCCGTCCTCGTCCCCCTCCTGCCCTTCCTGGGCGCCGTCGCGGGACTCCTCCTCGGCCGCACCGCCCCCGGCTTCGTCCGCCCCCTCGCCGTGCTCCCGGCCCTGGCCTCGGCCGTCCTGGCCGTGCTCGTCGCCGTCGGGCAGGGCGGCGGACAGCCCGTCGAGACCGCGACCCGGCTCACCCCGACCGGCTCCGTGCCGATCGACCTGGCGCTGTACCTGGACGGCTTCGCCGTGCTGACCGCCGTCCTGGTCGGCGTCGTCTCCACCTGCGTCCAGCTGTACTCGACGGCGTACCTGCGCGAGGACCCGCGCTACCCCTCGTACGCCGCCCTGGTCTCCCTGTTCACCGCCGCCATGCTGGTCGTCGTCTACACCGGCGACCTGATGGTGCTGCTGGTCGGCTGGGAGATCATGGGCATCTGCTCGTACTTCCTCGTCGGGCACTACTGGGAGACCGAAGCGGCCCGCTCCGCCTCCCTCAAGGCCTTCCTCGTCACCAAGCTCGGCGACGTCCCCTTCCTCATCGGCCTGTTCGCCCTCGCCACCGACGCCGGCTCCTTCCAGATCACCGCGGTCCTGGACGCCGTCGCCGACGGCAGGCTCGACCACCCGACGCTGACCGCGCTGCTCCTGCTCGCCGGCGTCGCGGGCAAGTCCGCGCAGTTCCCGCTGCACACCTGGCTCCCCGACGCCATGGCCGGCCCCACCCCGGTCTCCGCGCTGATCCACGCCGCGACGATGGTCGCCGCCGGCGTGTACTTCGTCGCCCGGCTGCTGCCCGTGTTCACCGCCTCCGCGGCCGCGCTCGTCGTCATGGCCGCCATGGCCGCCGTCACGATGATCGGCTCGGGCCTCGCCGCCCTGGCGCAGGACGACATCAAGCGCGTCCTCGCCTACTCCACCATCGGCCAGCTCGGCTACATGACCGGCGCCCTCGCCGTCGCGGACCGCGGCGCGGCCGTCTTCCACCTCCTGTCCCACGGCGCCTTCAAGGCGCTCCTCTTCCTCGGCGCCGGCGTGATCATCCACGCCGCCGGCACCAACTCCCTGGCCGCCATGGCCCGGATGGACGGCCTCGCCCAGCGCATCCCCGACGCCTTCTGGACCATGACGATCGGCCTGCTCGCGCTCGCCGCGATCCCGCCGTTCGCCGGCTTCTTCTCCAAGGAAGCCGTCCTCGTCGCCGCCGAACGGGCCGCCGCCGGGCACACCGGGTCCGTACCCGGCGCCGTCGGCTGGCTCGTCCTCGTCGCCGGACTGCTCACCGCACTGCTCACCGCCGCCTACGCCACCCGGCTGTGGCTGATGGCCTTCCGCGGCAAGGGCGCCCCCGCCCCCGACCACGGCCGGGAGCCCCTCGCCATGACGGGCGTGCTGTGGCTGCTGGCGATCCCCTCGGTCACCTTCGGCCTCGCCGCCGTCCCGCTCGCCGAGTGGTTCGACGGCGGGCAGCTCACCCCGACCCCGGCCACCATGCTGCTCAGCACCGGGGCCGCCGCCGTCGGCGCCGTGCTGGTCTACGCCCTGTGGCAGCGCGCCGCAGCCCGGGCCGCCGCCGGCGCCTACCGGGAAGCCGCCGTGCCCGCGTCCGTCGCCGCCGCGGAATCCGCCGCCGAGACCCCCGAGGTCGCCGAGGTCACGCACGACCACCCCGCCGTCCCGGCCGGCCC
>NZ_JACBGN010000017.1 GCF_013401435.1 Streptomyces sp. BR123 | reverse complement strand
ACAGGGGTGGGGTCGGGGCCCGTTGAGCCCGGCCAGGGGAACGGTCGGCCGGCCTCACCCCCGCCGCGACCTGCCACAGGCCGGGCACGGTCCGGTTCGTCCGGGGTGAGGTCGAGGCCGTCCGCGTACAGCCCGTGGAATACGGAACCGGAGGCGACGGCCGGGCCGGTTGCCAGGGGCGCCGCGTGAGGCGCGGTGGCCGTCGGCCACTGCGCCCACGCGGGCCACTGACGCACCGGCAGCCAGAGGCCGGCAACGGTCGCCGCGACCGCAGCGGTGAGGCATCTGCGGCCGTCTTCGCGAGCACCGATCCGCCGGCCCGCGGCCTGCTCCGTACGGCGGTTGCGCCCCCGAAGAAGCGGACTTCGACGCAGAACGGGCGCCCCGGAATCGGCGGCAAGGACTCCGGCGTACGCCCCCTCGCCCCGGCCGAACCCGGCCACGACGGGCCACCCCCGCATCCCGGACTCCGCCGCGGCCCACTCGAAGTCCCGCGCCCCACCGCGCGCTTGGACCAGGGTGAGCACCCGTTGGCCGTACCTCCGCCGCACCGCCCTCACCCCCCGTATCTCCTCTGGTCCCGTCGGGTGACCGTACCGGGCGCGGCGGGGCGGCGCGCGGGGAGTTCCGCGTCCCGCGAAGCGGAACAGGGGCTGCCGAACGACCGGTCGGTCGTTACGCCATCGTAATCTGCGGCTACCTAGCGGTAACAAGCCAGTGCGTGTCACCTTTCCCGTGCCACCGGCCGGCGGTGTCCCCCACTTCCCCAGCCATGCCCCGGAGTTCTCTCGCGCTCCGGCTCCGGCATGGCCTACCGCAGGAGTTCCGTCGTGACCGGATTCCGCTATGCCAGCAAGGACAGGACACGCCGTCGGGTGCGACGGCTGGCCGGGGCCGGGCTGGCCCTGCCGCTCGCCGCCGGTGCACTCGTCCTCGCCCCCTCCGGGACCGCGGCCGCCGCCCCCGGGACCGGGCCCACCGCCGTGGTGTCCATGGGCGACAGCTACATCTCCGGCGAGGCCGGGCGCTGGAAGGGCAACAGCCTCACCAACTCGGGCAACCGCACCGGCACCGACCGGGCCTGGGTCAGCGGCAGCGTCTACGACCCGTCGAAGGTATACGGCGCCACCGCGGGCGGATGCCACCGCTCCGACTCGGCCGAGGTCAAGAGCGCCGGGGCGATCGCCGACGTGGCCGTCAACCTGGCCTGCTCCGGTGCCACCACCGCGAACGTCTTCCGCTCCGTCAGCGGCGGCGTCCCCTTCAAGGGCGAGGCCCCGCAGGCCGACCGGCTCGCCGCCGTCGCCGCGAGCAACGACGTCAAGGTCATAGCCCTGTCCATCGGAGGCAACGACCTCGGCTTCGCCGACATCATCAAGGACTGCGCGCTCGACTTCGTGATCTGGAACTCGTACTGCCACGACGACCAGCAGTACGGCGTGGACCAGAGGATCGACGGCGTGATGGCGGACGTCGCCAAGTCCGTGGACGAGATCCGGGCCGTGATGCGCGCCGCCGGCTACGGCGATTCCGCGTACCGCATCGTGCTGCAGTCCTACCCGTCGCCGATCCCGCGCGGTGCGGAGAACCGGTACCTCCAGAGCGACTGGAGCCGCCTGAACACCGGCGGCTGCCCCTTCTGGAACCGGGACTCCGACTGGGCGCGGGACTCCCTCGTCCCGCAGATCGCGAACCGCCTCAAGGCGGTCGCGGCGGAGAAGGGCGTGCAGTTCCTGGACCTGCGGGACATGATGCAGGGGCGCGAGGTGTGCGCCAAGGCGAGCAAGCAGGTCACCACCGCGGCGCCGGCGTCGGCGAAGACCAGCGAGTGGGCGCGCTGGATCGACAGCAGCGAGACGCAGGGGCCGGTCCAGGAGTCCATGCACCCGAACTACTTCGGCCAGCTCGCGCTGGGCCGCTGCCTGGCCCTGGCCGTCGGCCGGAGCGGCACGTCGAGCGTCGGCTGCAAGAACACCGCCGGCGCGGACCAGACCGGCATGTACCTCACCCCGGTCCCGTAGGACCCGAAATCCGGGTGATCTTCCGCGGTGCGGGCTGGCATGCTCGGCGCATGGCAGCCCGCACCGCACGTCCCAGCATCTACATCTCCGTCGACATCGAGGCCGACGGCCCGATCCCCGGCCCCTACTCCATGATCAGTTTCGGTGCCGCCGTCGCCGGACGGCAGGACGGCACCGTGTACACGGCCGCCGACCCCGAGCAGCGGACCTTCTACCGCGAACTGCGGCCGATCAGCGACCGGTACGACCCGGAGGCCCTGGCCGTCAGCGGCCTGGACCGGGACCGGCTGCTGCGGGAGGGCACCGACCCGGGCGCGGCCATGGCCGCCTTCCGCGGGTGGGTGCGCGCGGTGGCCGAGACCGCCGGGGCGCAGCCGGTGATGTGCGGCTATCCGGCCTCCTTCGACTGGACCTTCCTGTACTGGTACCTCATGCGGTTCGGTGGCGACAGCCCCTTCGGACACTCCGGCTGCCTGGACATGAAGACCCTGTACGCGGCGAAGGCGCGGGTCCCGCTGCGCGCCGCCGTCAAGGGCCGGATGCCGGCCGAGCTCCGCTCCCGCCGCCGCCACACCCACCACGCCCTCGACGACGCCGTCGAACAGGCGGAACTGATGAGCAACCTGATGCTGTGGCAGGGACCGGCGGAGTCCGGTACCCGTACCGGTACCGACGTCGGCGCTGCCGGGGACGCCCGGTAGCCCCACGGCTCCGCGCGGGGCTGAGCACGAGGCGCGACGGGCGCCCCGCGGTCCCGGTGCCCGCGGTCCCGCAGCCCCGCGGTCGGTCGGGCGTCCACCGGGGGAAACGGGCAACGGGGCTGTGCGCGCGCCCGCGGCCGCGATGTCAGCCGGGCGGCAGGAAGCCCAGCACCGCACTGAGGTCGGCGAGTTCGCGGTAGTGCACGCCCGTCATGCCGATCGCGACCGCGGCCTCGACGTTCTCGGCCCGGTCGTCGACGAACAGGCAGCGCTGCACGGCGACACCGGCCCGTTCGGCCGCGATCTCGTAGATCCGGCGGTCCGGCTTGGCGACTCCCACCCGGGCACTGCTGACGACGTGGTGCGCGAGGTCCGCCAGCCCCAGCGTCACCAGGTCCGCCTCCAGTTCCTCGGTCGCGTTCGTCACGAGCACCAGGGGCATGTGCGCCCGTACGCGGCGGAGCAGCGCCACCACCGCCTCGTCGGCCCGGAACGGCAGCTCGGCGAACGCCGTGCCCAACTCGCGGGCGACCGGCTCCGGCACGCACTCGGTCAGGCCCAGCACGATGGACTCCACCCACTGCCGCTTGGTGATCTCGCCCAGGAGCAGCGGCAGGTCCCGGCCGGGCGCGAAGGCCACCTGCGCGGTCGTGCCCGCTGCCAGTCCGGCCCGCCGCTCCAGCTCCGGGAGCAGACCCGGATCGTAGAAGCGGATCACGTTGTCGAAGTCGCAGAGGAGCGCGTCGAAGGGGGCGTCGGCTATCGGGTCATCAGTCACCTCCCTTGCATAGCAGCGCCGTCCGCGGCCGTCGAGACGATCCGCCCCTCCGCGCGGGGTGAGGGGGAGTCGGTCCGGCGGGAGATCGGCTCGGAGGTCGTGGAGCACATCGAGCGGAGCCTGCGCACGGCGGCCGTCTCGGAACCGGAGGCACTGCCCGGCCCCGTGCGCGGGGGGCGGGCGCCGGGCGGTCCGGTCGGCTCCGGCACGCGGTGGTGCCTCCGGCACGGTGAGGCTCTCCGGTGTGGACCGTGTCGCACTGCACTTCGAACGCACCGACGGCCGACGCGGGCGCGGCGGCGACCTGCTCCTGCGGCTCGGCGCGTGGCGGCAGGTGTGCGACTCGTACTACCTGTCCGTCGATGACGCCCCGACGGCGCGCGGGGACCTCACCCGGCGGATCGCAAGGCTCCTCGAACAGTGGGAGGAGCAGGTGGCGGGGATACCTGGGCGGGCCGGCGGGACGGCGTTCCTGCCCTTCGACTTCTCCGACCAGTACACGGGCTGGCTGCGGGTGGCCTCCGAGGACGGCGTGCGGGCCCGGGTGGAGGCGGGTTGGAGCCGCGTCCTGGAAGGCTGGAGCTTCCCCCCGTCGGACATCGCCGGCGCGGCCGGGAGCGTCCGCGACTTCGATCCCGTGGCGGGCGCCCGCCTGGACTGCTCCGTGTCCGGTCTCCTCGCCGCCATCACGGCCGTCCGGCGCGGTTTCGCCCCGGATCAGGGCTGAGGCCGGGAGTCCGCGCCGCCCCCGTACGCGGCACGGTGCGGCGCCGGCGCGCCGACGGGTGGGCACGCCACTCCCTCAGCGGGTGGCGTGCGCACCTTCGGCGCACCGGCGCCGCACCGGACAGGGTTCACTGCGCGGGCACCGGCTCCGGGCAGCCCTCGGCGGCCCCGGTCCGCCGGTGGCCGAGGTGGTTGAAGGCCAGGTTGAGGAGGATGGCCGCCACGCAGCCGGTGCTGATGCCGGAGTCCAGGACGACGAGCAGGTCCTTGGGGAAGGCGTGGTAGAAGTCCGGGGCGGCGATCGGGATCAGGCCCACGCCGACCGACGCGGCGACGATCAGTGCGTTCTCGCCGCGTTCCATGGCCGCGCCCGCCAGGGTCTGGATGCCGCTGGCCGCGACCGACCCGAAGAGCACGATGCCGGCGCCGCCGAGGACCGGCAGCGGGACCACGCCGATGACCGAGGCGGCCAGGGGGCACAGGCCGAGCAGGATCAGGATGCCTCCGCCCGCGGCGACGACGAACCGGCTGCGCACCTTGGTCATGGCCACGAGCCCGATGTTCTGGGCGAAGGCGCTGCACATGAACCCGTTGAACAGGGGGCTCAGCGCGCTGCCGAGGGCGTCGGCGCGCAGCCCGCCCTCGATGGTCCGGGCGTCCGCCGGCCGGTCGACGATCCTGCCGAGGGCCAGGATGTCGGCGGTGGACTCGGTCATGCAGACGAGCATCACGATGCACATGGAGACGATCGCGGCGACCTGGAACTGCGGGGCGCCGAAGTGGAAGGGCGCGGGGAAGCCGACCAGGTCGGCGGTGCGCAGGGCCTCGGTGTCCACCATGCCGAGCGGGATCGCGGCGAGGGTGCCGGCGGCCAGGCCGAGCAGGATGGAGATCTGCTGGAGGAAGCCGCGCAGCAGTTTGCGGAGCAGCAGGACCACGAGGAGGGTGGCGGCGGCCATGCCGATGTTCTGCACGGAGCCGTAGTCGGCGGCGTTGCGGTTGCCGCCCTGGGACCAGTTGAAGGCGACCGGCAGGAGGGAGACGCCGATGAGGGTGATGACCGTGCCGGTGACCACCGGCGGGAAGAGGCGGACGAGCCTGCCGAAGTAGGGGGCGGCCAGGAAGCCGAGCAGTCCGGCGATGATGATCGCGCCGAAGATGACGGGGACGGCGTCGGCGCCCTGGTCCTTGCCGATGGCGATCATCGGGGTGACGCCGGCGAAGGAGACCCCGTTGACGAAGGGGAGCTTGGCTCCGATGCGCCAGAAGCCGAGGGTCTGGAGCAGGGTGGCGAGGCCGGCGGTGAAGAGGGAGGCGCCCATCAGGAAGGCGGTGTCCTCGGCGGAGAGTCCGACGGCCGGGCCGACGATCATGGGTGGGGCGACGACGCCGGCGTACATGGCGGCCACGTGCTGGAGGCCGCTGGTGAACGTCTTCAGCGGGGGCGGGGTCTCGTCGACCGGATGCTTCTCCCCCGGTACTGCGACTGCATCTTTGCGAAACCTGGGCGCCTGGGCCACGGCTTCCTCCGGTCGGTTGGACACGTCGGCGGGGACGTGGGTGTCAAGGAGGTGGTGTGAAAGCGGTGCACGTCGAAAGAAGAGAAGCGCAGAAACGATTCGCCCGAGTCGTTCCGCCGTACGCGCGTCAGGTCAGGCGGTGGCAAGCGCCGCCGTCACCGACCCCGGGGGCACCTCGGGCAAGCCGTCGGTGCCGCCCGGGAACGGGAGCCGCGGACCCCGCTCGGGTCCGCGGCCGCCGGCCGGGGGCCGTCCCCCCCGGCCGGAGCCGGTGGGGGTTCAGCCCTGCGCGGCGATGCGCGCGAGGCGCTGGGCCTCGTCCCGCGTGGAGCGGGCGATGGCGTCCTCGTCCGCGGTGAGCAGCCGGTTGTTCTCGACGATCTGCCTGCCGTTGACGAACGACGCGGTGACCGGGGCGGCCGCGCCGAAGACGAGGGCGGTGACCGGGTCGGCGATCGAGGAGTGCAGGAACGTGCTGAGGTTCCACAGCACCAGGTCGGCGAGCTTGCCGACCTCCAGGGAGCCGATGTTGTCGGCGCGGCCGAGGACCTGCGCGCCGCCGTACGTACCGAGGCGCAGCGACTGGCGGGCGTTCAGCGCGGCCTCGCGGTGCACCGGGTTCAGACGGTTGATCAGCAGCGCGTTGCGCAGCTCGGTGTGCAGCTCGCCGGACTCGTTGGAGGCGGTGCCGTCCACGCCGAGGCCGACCGGGACGCCGGCGGCGAGCATGTCCGGGACGCGGGCGATGCCGGCGGCCAGGCGGGCGTTGGAGGACGGGCAGTGCGCGACACCGGTCCTGGTGCGGGCGAAGGCGGCGATGTCGGAGTCGTTCATGTGGACGCTGTGCGCCATCCACACGTCCTCGCCGAGCCAGCCGGTGGACTCGAAGTAGTCGGTCGGGCCCATGCCGAAGAGTTCGTGGCAGAACTTCTCCTCCTCGACCGTCTCGCTGCCGTGGGTGTGCATGCGCACGCCGAGGCGGCGCGCCAGCTCGGCGCCCTGCCTGAGCAGTTCGGTGGAGGCCGAGAAGGGGGAGCACGGGGCGACGGCGACCTGGGTCATCGAGTCGAAGGACCCGTCGTGGAACTTCTTGACGGTCGCCTCGGTGTCGGCGAGGGCTCCTTCGAGGGTCTCGACGGCGTGGTCCGGCGGCAGGCCGCCGTCCTTCTCGCTGCGGTCCATGGAGCCGCGGGCCAGGGTGAAGCGGACGCCCATCTCGGACGCGGCGCGGACGATCGCCCCCGAGAGGTCGCCGGCCCCCTTGGGGTACACGTAGTGGTGGTCCATCGCGGTGGTGACACCGCCGCGCGCCATCGCGGCCAGGGAGCCCTGCGCGGCCGAGTACGCCATCTGCTCGTCGATGCGCGCCCAGGTCGGGTACAGGGCGACGAGCCAGTTGAAGAGGTTGTGGTCGGTGGCCAGGCCGCGGGTGATCCACTGGTAGAAGTGGTGGTGCGTGTTGACCAGACCGGGGGTCACGAGGTGGCCCGTGCCGTCGATGCGGCGTACGACGTCGGCGAGGTTCCCGGGGGCGTCGCCCGCGCCGACGGCCTCGATCCTGTTCCCGGCGATGACGATGTGCCCGGAGGCGTACTCGGTGTCGTTCGCGTCGACGGTCGCGATCGCACAGTTCTCGATGACGGTGCGCCGGGTCTCGCTGTCAGTGGCTGCCATGGGAGCTTCCTCGTGCTTTCGGTGGCGGTGCGGGCACGGCAGGACCCAGGGGATTTGAGTGCCGAAACCGGGGGCCTGGCAGCTGACAGTACTGCCGCCCCGTGTGATGCTCCGGGTGCCGAGTTCGGAAAGTTCGAAGGTGTTGCGGGTGGATCCGGAGGGCCGGGTCCCGGGGCCACTGCGGGGCCCCCGGGACACCGGGTGCCGGCCGGGCCTAGAGGTTGGTCAGGTCCACCGGGATGCGCGCGTCGGCGCCGTCCCGCAGGATCGTTGCCTCGATCAGGCCGTAAGGGCGGTCCGCGGCGAAGTACACCTCGTTCTCGTTCTTGAGGCCGAAGGGCTCCAGGTCGACGAGGAAGTGGTGCTTGTTCGGGAGCGAGAAGCGGACCTCGTCGATCTCCGGGCGGTGGTTGATGATGCGCGAGCCCATCTGGTACAGCGTCTGCTGCAGGGAGAGGGAGTAGGTCTCCGCGAAGGCCTCCAGCATGTGCTTCTTCGTCGCCTCGTAGGACTTCTCCCAGTTGGGCATCCGCTGCTCGTCGTCGGTCCAGTTGAACCGCCAGCGGCCCGACACCTGGGTGGCCAGGATGCGGTCGTACGCCTCCTGGAGGGTCGTGTACTTGTCCTTCACGTACCCCCAGAACTCGGAGTTCGTGGAGTTCATGACGATCAGGTCCTTGAGGCCGGAGATGACCTCCCAGTCGCTGCCGTCGTACGTGACCTGGGTGACGCGGGTCTCCTGGCCCTTGCGGACGAAGGAGTGCTTGACCTCGTCGGCGCCGATGAACCTGGAGTTCGCGTCCGAGGTCTGGATCCGCTCCCAGGCGTACTCCTCGATGCGGATGCGCGCCCGGGAGATCGGCTCCTGGCTGCCCACGAACCAGCGGGCCAGGTGGATGCCGAACTGCTCGGCGGACTCGATGCCGTACTCCTTGGCGAACGCGTACACCGTGTTCTTGGTCGTGTCCGTCGGCAGGACGTTCGCGTTCGAGCCGGAGTAGTGGACGTCGTCCATGTCGCCGGAGAGGGCGACCGAGACGTTCAGGTCCTTGATGTGGTGGGTGTCGCCGTCCCGCGTGATCCTGACGACGCGGTTCTCTGCTTTGCCGTACTGGTTCTGGCCGAGAATCGTGGGCATGGTCTGCTAGCTCCCTCGGTAAACGGAGTAGCCGAACGGGTTGAGCAGCAGCGGTACGTGGTAGTGCTCACCCGGGTCGACCGCGAACGTGACGGTCACCTCGGGGAAGAACGCACCGCTGTCCCTTACGCGGGGGGCGTCCTGCTGCGCCTCGGCGGCTTGCTTCTTGGCGAAGTACGCCTCGGTGTCGAAGTCGAGGCGTACGTGGGTGGTGCCCTCCGGCAATGCCGGCAGGTCCTTGCAACGCCCGTCGGCGTCGGTGGCCGAGCCGCCCAGGGCCGTCCACTCGGCGTCGCGGCCGCTGCGGGCCGTGAGCGAGACGGCGACGCCCTCGGCGGGGCGGCCGACGCTGGTGTCCAGGATGTGGGTGGACACCGATGCGGTGGTTTCGGTGCTCATGTGCCGTGTCACTCTCCTTCGACGAGGCGGCTCAGACGGATCCGGTTGATCTTGACGAGCTCTCCGCGGGCGATCTCCCGCTCGACCTCGGCGGTGTTGCGGATCCGGACCTCGACCGCGTCCCGCATCTGTTCACCGGTCGCACCGGTCGCGCAGATCAGGAAGACGTGCCCGAACTTCTCCTGGTAGGCCAGGTTGAGTTCGAGCAGTTCGGCCCTGAGCTCCTCGGAGGCGCCGGCCATGCCCCGCTGCTCGCGGGCGGAGGTCGGGTCGCCCGGCTTCGGCCGGCCGATCGGGGGGTGGCCGGCCATGGCCTCCTCCAGGTCCGCCGTGGTGAGCTCCGCCATGGCGGCGTCGCTCGCGGCGAAGAGAGCGGGGGTGCCGGCGAAGGGGCGTTGGGCGAGGACCTTGCTGCCCCAGGCCGCGCTGGCGCACACCTCGTGCAGTTCGGCCGCGGCCGCTGCATCGTCCAGGGCGTTGAACCGGGAAAGCCCCGGGGTCGGACTCGAAGTCACGGGAAGCCTCCGTGGCCTGCGGCCTCTGGCCTGTGGCCTGTGGCCTGATTGCTTGACGGGCTGCGCATAGCTAACGCCCTCGGCAACACGACGTCAACACTTTGTTGAAATTTCCCCGACACAAAAGCCGCCGTCCGGTTGATTCGGGCGGCGGCTCGTGGCCACGGGTGACGACCGTTTCACCCCTGGTTGTTTTTGTTGGGATTTTCCCTGTTCAAGTAGTTGTAAACGGTGAAGCGGCTGACGCCGAGGGCACTCGCCACGGTCTCGACGCCGTGGCGCACGGTGAAGGCGCCGCGCGCCTCCAGTATCCGGACGACGTCCTGCTTGGCCTTCCGGTCCAGCTGCGCCAGAGGCATTCCGTGGCGGCGCTCCAGCGCCGCGAGGATGCGGTCCAGGGACTCGCCCAGCTGCGGCAGGCGCACGGCGAGCACGTCCCGCCCCTCCCAGGCGAGCACGACGTCGTCGGGCTCGGCCTGGGAGGGATCCATCAGCACCCCGCCCATCGCGTCCACCAGCGGCTTGACCGCGGCGACGAACGGGTGGTCGCGAGGCTCGGTCATTCGAGGCCCTCTCTGATCACGTTCACCTGGAGGGAGACGCGGGTGGCCCCGGCCCGCAGCGAGTCCCGCAGCAGCGCGGACACCGCCTGGAGCACCTCGCCGGCCTCGCCCTCGGCGGTGTTGCCGAACGGGCCGACGTCGACCGCGTCCAGTTGCGCCTTCTGGATGACCTCGCGCGCGGCCACGGCATGGGCGGGTGCCTCTTCGAGGTCGAAGGGCTCGGTCGTGAACTCCACTCTCAATCGCACCTGGTCAAGCTACCCCGAGGTACCGAAATTCCGGCAGGCCCCACTTGACATCCCCCTGGCGGCCCATGCAGTCTTCCATCAAGCAGAAAGAAACTTCCGCAATACGGAAGGAGCGCACGCCCTCATGGGATACACGGACCAGCGCTTCGATGTGAACCTGTCGATCCTCTTCACGG
This sequence comes from Streptomyces sp. BR123, assembly GCF_013401435.1. Lineage (GTDB taxonomy): Bacteria > Actinomycetota > Actinomycetes > Streptomycetales > Streptomycetaceae > Streptomyces. The sequence continues at coordinate 42,706 of NZ_JACBGN010000017.1, read as the reverse complement.
AACTCCCGCTTCTGGAGCGCCCCGCGGCCGCCGCGGCGGCGGGCTTCACCGCGGTCGAGCTGTGGTGGCCCTGGATCGACACCCCCACCCCTGCCCAGGAGGAGCTCGACGCCCTCAAGAAGGCCCTTGAGGACGCGGGCACCCGGCTGGTGGGCCTGAACTTCTACGCGGGGCGGCTCCCCGGCCCCGACCGCGGCGCGGTCTCCGTACCCGGCGAGGAGTCGGACCGGTTCCGCGCCAACATCGAGGTCGCGGCGGGCTTCGCCGCCTCCGTCGGCTGCAGGGCGCTGAACGCGCTCTACGGCAACCGTGTCGAGGGTGTGGACCCGGCCGTCCAGGACGAACTCGCCCTGGAGAACCTGGCGATCGCGGCCCGCGCCGCGGACCGGATCGGCGCGATCCTGCTGATCGAGACGCTGAACAAGCCCGAGTCGCCGCTCTACCCGCTGGTGAGCGCGCCGTCCGCGATCGAGGTCGTGGACAAGGTGAACGAGGCGACCGGCCTCGGGAACGCCAAGCTCCTGCTGGACCTCTACCACCTGGCGATGAACGGCGAGGACCCCTCGGAGGTCATCGAAAAGTACGCCGCCAAGACCGGCCACGTCCAGATCGCGGACAAGCCGGGCCGGGGCGCCCCGGGCACCGGCGAACTGCCCCTGGAGAACCTCCTCGACCAGCTGGAGAAGGCCGGCTACCGGGGCTTCGTCGGCCTGGAGTACAAGGCCGGGAACGCCGCCGCGTCCTTCGACTGGCTGCCGGCCGGGGCCCGCGCCGCCCGGTAGCCGCACAGCCGCCCGGTAGCCGCACACAAGAGGACGAAGTCCGGAGTTTCCCCCGGGCTCGCCCGCCACTTTTCGTACGCAGCTTCCAGAGCTTTTCAGAGAAGGACCCCGTCACAATGAGCAACGACCTCCCCAAGATTGCGTGGATCGGTCTCGGCATCATGGGCTCCCCCATGTCCGAGAACCTGCTGAAGGCCGGCTACGCGGTCACCGGCTACACCCTGGAGCAGGACAAGCTGGACCGCCTCGCGGCGGCCGGCGGCACCGCGGCGGGCTCCATCGCCGAGGCCGTCGAGGACGCCGATGTGATCATCACGATGGTGCCGGCCTCCCCGCAGGTCGAGGCCATCGCCTACGGCCCCGAAGGCATCCTGGAGAACGCGAGGTCCGGCGCGCTGGTCATCGACATGTCGTCGATCACCCCGCAGACCTCCGTCGACCTGGCGAAGAACGCCGAGGAGAAGGGCATCCGCGTCATCGACGCCCCCGTCTCCGGCGGTGAGGCCGGCGCGATCGAGGCCGTACTGTCGATCATGGTGGGCGGCGAGCAGGCCGACTTCGACGCGGCCCTGCCGATCCTCCAGGCCCTCGGCAGGACCATCGTCCTGTGCGGCCCGCACGGCTCCGGCCAGACGGTCAAGGCCGCCAACCAGCTCATCGTCGCCGTCAACATCCAGGCGTGCGCCGAGGCCGTGGTCTTCCTGGAGAAGTCCGGCGTGGACCTGGCGGCCGCCCTGGACGTCCTGAACGGCGGCCTGGCCGGCTCCACCGTGCTGACCCGCAAGAAGGACAACTTCCTGAACCGCGACTTCAGGCCCGGCTTCCGGATCGACCTGCACCACAAGGACATGGGCATCGTCACCGACGCCGCCCGCAATGTCGGTGCGGCCCTCCCGGTCGGCACGGTCGTCGCCCAGCTCGTCGCCTCGCTGCGCGCCCAAGGCGACGGCGGCCTGGACCACTCGGCCCTGCTGCGCGCCGTCGAGCGCCTCTCCGGCGACCGGGTCTGACGGGCCCGACGGGCCTGAAGGGCCTGACGGATCCGACGGGCCTGACGGATCCGACGGCCTGGCCGAGCGGGCCACCCTCCCCCCTGCCACCGGGGGTCCGAGTTTCCGGACGGTGCCGGTGCCGACAACTGTCCTGTCGCGCCCAGGCGCCGGCACCGTCCGGATCACCTCTCTCCACGTTTGTTCAACAAACTGTTGACGCTGCGATCGGCCCAATCCTAGGCTGTTCCGCATGACGGAAAACGCTTTCCGTCAGCAGTTTCCCGTACGGAAGGTCACCATGTCGAAGCGCACGCTGACGACCGAGTCCGGCGCCCCGGTCGCCGACAACCAGAACTCCGCCACCGCCGGCGTCGGTGGCCCGCTCCTGATCCAGGACCAGCAGCTCCTCGAGAAGCTCGCCCGCTTCAACCGTGAGCGCATCCCGGAGCGTGTGGTGCACGCGCGCGGCTCGGCTGCGTACGGCTACTTCGAGGTGACCGACGACGTCACCACCTACACCAGCGCCGCCTTCCTCGACACGGTCGGCAAGAAGACCGAGACCTTCCTGCGGTTCTCCACCGTGGCCGACTCGCTCGGCGGCGCCGACGCGGTCCGCGACCCGCGCGGCTTCGCGCTGAAGTTCTACACGGAAGAGGGCAATTACGACCTCGTCGGCAACAACACCCCGGTGTTCTTCATCAAGGACCCGATCAAGTTCCCCGACTTCATCCACTCCCAGAAGCGCGACCCGTTCACGGGCAGGCAGGAGGCGGACAACGTCTGGGACTTCTGGGCGCACGCACCCGAGGCGACGCACCAGATCACCTGGCTGATGGGCGACCGCGGCATACCGGCCTCGTACCGCCACATGAACGGCTACGGCTCGCACACCTACCAGTGGACGAACGACAAGGGCGAGGCCTTCTTCGTCAAGTACCACTTCAAGACGAACCAGGGCATCCGCTGCCTGTCCTCCGAGCAGGGCGCCGAACTCGCGGGCAAGGACGCCAACTCGCACCAGACCGACCTGCTCCAGGCCATCGAGCGCGGCGTGTACCCGTCCTGGACCCTCTACGTCCAGATCATGCCGGCCGCCGAGGCCGCGGACTACCGCTTCAACCCGTTCGACCTGACGAAGGTGTGGCCGCACGGCGACTACCCGCTGCAGCGCGTGGGCCGCCTGGTCCTCGACCGCAACCCGGACAACGTGTTCGCCGAGGTCGAGCAGTCCGCCTTCTCCCCGAACAACTTCGTCCCGGGCATCACCGCCTCCCCTGACAAGATGCTCCAGGGCCGCCTGTTCGCGTACGCCGACGCCCAGCGCTACCGCCTCGGCGTGAACCACACCCAGCTGCCGGTCAACGCCCCGAAGGGGACCGCGGCGGACAATTACGGCCGCGACGGCTTCATGGCCACCCGCAACGGCGCCCGTACCGACAAGAACTACGAGCCCAACTCGTACCGGGGCCCGGCCGAGACCGGCCTCGCCCTCGGCGCGCCGAAGGCCGTTTCCGGCTACACGGGCACCCACCCGGCCCCGCTCCACACCAAGGACGACGACTTCTTCCAGGCCGGCGAGCTCTACCGCCTGATGTCGGAGGCCGAGAAGGAGCGCCTGGTGGCGAACATCGCCGGCGGCCTCTCCCAGGTCTCCCGCGAGGACGTCATCGAGAAGAACCTGGCTCACTTCCACGCCGCGGACGCCGACTACGGCAAGCGCGTCGAGGAGGCCGTCCGCGCACTGCGCGAGGGCTGAGAGCCGCAAGCTGCGCCGGGAGCCGGGCGGGAGGTCCGGCTCCGGGTGCCGGGCCCGTACTGCGGACCCGGATGAGGGGTGGTCCGCAGTACGGGCAGACCGCGCCGACCCATGGGGCCGGCGCCGCGTGAGGACCGTGGCGGGCGTGCGAGCCAGTGCGGTGGTCATGGGCACCAAGGCCCGTCTCTTGACCTGAGGGAGACGGAGCCGGAGTGCCCGTCGCCGACCGCCACGGTCCCCCGCCGCTCTCCGCGGCCGCGCAGGGGCCGCGCACAGGGTCCCCCGCACGGACCGGGAACACCACCTCCCTCCCCCACACTCCGCCCGGCGGTGCGAACGTCCTGTCGCGCCAGCCTCGCACCGTCGGGCGGTCACACCCGAAGCGCCGGGTTCACGGACGGTCCCGTGAACCCGGCGCTTCGCCTTGCCCGGGGGAGGTTCGCGGCGGCGGGACGGTCGGCCGCGGACCTCCTCGTACGGCTGGCCGCGGCGCGGACGCAGCTGTCGGTGCAGGTCGAGGACCTGCGTGCCTGACCGGATTCCCGGTCGGCCGGGCAGCGCCTGACCGGGAATTCGGTCAGGACGGCACGGCGCTATCGTGACTGCTGACTGAATGATCAGTCAGAGCCGATCGTCCGAGGGGTAGCACTCGACCGTGACCGACCGCCAGGCGTTGATCTTGGAAGCAGCCGTACGCGTCATTGCGCGCAGCGGCATCAGGGGACTCCGCGTCGAGGACCTGGCCGCCGAGGCCGGCGTGTCCACCGCGCTGATCTACTACCACTTCAAGGACCGCGCGGGGCTGGTCCAACGCACCCTCGCCTTTGTCAACGACCGCGCCGTCGGCTACACGGAGGAGGCGCTGGGGGGCGCGCAGGACGTCCGGGACGCCCTGCTGCGACTGCTGTTGAGCGAGCTCCAGGAGACCGACGCGGTCCGCGACAACAGCATCGCCTGGGGCGAGCTGCGGGCCAGTGCCGTCTTCGACGCCAGTCTGCGCGCGAACCTCGTCGGGTCCACCGGCGACTGGGTCCGGGACACCGCCGAGCTCGTCGCGGACGCGCAGGCGGTCGGCCTGGCCGATCCGCGGGTCGAGCCGCTGGACGTCGCCGAGCGGCTGACCGCCCTCGTGGAGGGGCTCAGCGGGCGCTGGCTGAGCGGTTCGCTCGACGTGACGCGGGCCCGCGAGCTGCTGGCCGGCGCGGTCGAGGCGGAGCTCGGCCCCCGCCGGTAGGACGCACGTCCGCACGCGAACGACCCCCGTCCCTCCTCGCGGGAGGGGCGGGGGCCGTTCGCGTACCGTTCCCGCCCGACCTTCCGGTCAGGCAGGCCGATCAGACCTTCAGGGCCTTGATGGCGGTCGGGGCGTGGCCGGGCTCGGTGGCGAGCTCCTCGAACTCGGTGACGTCGCTCATGTCGACGGTCTTGCTCATCGCGATGTTCGTGATGCGCTCCAGGATGGCCTCGACGACGACCGGGACCCGGTGCTCGGCGGCCAGCTTCTTGGCCTGCTCGAAGGCCGCGCCGAGCTCCTCCGGGTCGGTGACGCGGATGGCCTTGACGCCCAGGCCCTCGGCGACCTTGACGTGGTCGACGCCGTAGCCGCCGAGCTCGGGGGTGTTGATGTTGTCGAACTCCAGGTTGACCTCGAAGTTGATGCCCAGATTGCCCTGCGCCTGGCGGATCAGGCCCAGGTAGGCGTTGTTCACGAGGACGTGGACGTAGGGGACCTCGTGCTGGGCGGCGACCGCCAGCTCCTCGATCATGAACTGGAAGTCGTAGTCGCCGGAGAGGGCGACGATCGGGGTCTGCGGATCCGCGGTGGCGGCGCCGATGGCGGCCGGGATGGTCCAGCCGAGCGGGCCGGCCTGGCCGCAGTTGATCCAGTGGCGCGGCTTGTAGACGTGCAGGAACTGGGCGGCCGCGATCTGGGAGAGGCCGATGGTGGTGACGTAGCGGGTCTCCGGGCCGAAGGCCCTGTTCATCTCCTCGTAGACGCGCTGCGGCTTCATCGGGATGTTCTCGAAGTGCGTGCGGCGCTGCAGGGTGGCCTTGCGCTCCTGCGCGGAGGCGGCCCAGGCGGAGAAGTCCGGCAGCCCGCCCTCGGCCTTGAGCTCCTTGGCGACCTCGATGAACAGCTCCAGCGCGGCCTTGGCGTCGGAGGCGATGCCGTAGTCCGGGGCGAAGATCTTGCCGATCTGGGTCGGCTCGATGTCGACGTGGACGAACGTGCGGCCTTCGGTGTAGGCGTCCATGTTGTAGCCGGTGTGGCGGTTGGCCCAGCGGTTGCCGATGCCCAGGACGAAGTCCGACTCCAGGAACGTCGCGTTGCCGTAGCGGTGGGCGGTCTGGACGCCGACCATGCCGGCGGCCAGCTCGTGGTCGTCCGGGATGGTGCCCCAGCCCATCAGGGTGGAGATGACCGGGACGCCCGTCAGCTCGGCGAACTCGACCAGCAGCTCGCAGGCGTCGGCGTTGATGATGCCGCCGCCGGCGACGATCAGCGGGCGCTCGGACTCCCGCAGGAAGCGGATCGCCTTCTCGATCTGGGCGCGGGTCGCGGACGGCTTGTAGACCGGCAGCGGCTCGTAGGTCTCGGGGTCGAAGTCGATCTCGGTCAGCTGGACGTCGATCGGGAGGTCGATCAGGACCGGGCCGGGGCGGCCGGAGCGCATCAGGTGGAACGCCTGCTGGAAGACGCCGGGGACCTGCGCGGCCTCCAGGACGGTGGTCGCGGCCTTGGTGACGGGCTTCGCGATCGCCGCGATGTCGACGGCCTGGAAGTCCTCCTTGTGGAGCTTGGACACCGGGGCCTGGCCGGTGATGCAGAGGATCGGGATCGAGTCGGCGATCGCGGAGTACAGGCCGGTGATCATGTCGGTGCCGGCGGGGCCGGAGGTGCCGATGCAGACACCGATGTTGCCCGCCTTGGCCCGGGTGTAGCCCTCGGCCATATGCGAGGCGCCCTCGACGTGGCGGGCGAGGGTGTGGTTGATGCCGCCCACGTTCTTGAGCTCTCGGTAGAACGGGTTGATCGCAGCGCCGGGCACGCCGAACGCTTGCGCGACACCCTCGCGCTTGAGGATCTCCACGGCGGCGGCTGCGGCTGTCATACGGGGCATCGAGTACTCCTGGCGGTCCGGCGGTCAGACTACTTCCGCAATGCGGAAGTCATATTCTGTTATGCGAAACAAACTAAGGGGGCCGCTTCGTGTGCGTCAAGGCGGTTCGGCACCCCGGAACCCACCAAAAGCCGCGTCCCGTGGATGCGGGTTGCACAAATGGAGTTCGGCAGGACGGAAAATCGCCGAGGCCGTCGCGGCGGCGGTCGCAGGTGGTGGACCATGGATCCACGCACAGCGACGGAGGGGGTCGGGGTCCATGAGGGAAGCGGTGCCGGTGCGCTGTCCGGTGTGCCTGGACGAGAGCAGTTACGCCGCCCCGGTGTTCCCCTGCGCCTGCGGGAGCCCGGCCGCCCTGCCGCTGGACCTGACGGCGCCGCCCGTGCCGCTGGAGCACCGGACCTGGTCGGACTCGTGGGTGGCTGCGCGGTGCGGGGTCTGCGGACTGGTGAGCGAGTGGCCGCAGCCCGAGATGGGCTGCGGCTCGTGCGGGACGGTGGTCCGGATTCCGGTGCATCCCTTGGATCCGGTGGGGCTGGAGGAGGCGAGGGGGCTGCTGGGGCGGATGAGGCCGCCTGCGTCGCCAGGGCCGCCGGGGCCTGCCGAAGCATCGGAGGCGGCGGACCGGCAGGCCTCCGGCTTCGACACGGACTTCCGGGGCCCCGGCTCCCGGTCGGCGGACCTCCTCCGACCTGCGGACCTCCGGTCGGGCGACTCCCGAGCGGCGGATTTCCGGTCTGCGGACCACCGGTCAGCGGATCTCCAGTCTGCGGACGGCCGATCGGCCGACTCCCGAGCAACCGACTCCCGGGCCGACTCCCGAGCAGCCGACTCCCGAGCAGCCGACTCCCAGGCGGCGGACACCCGGGCGGCGTCGAACATCCCGGCCGGGGCTCCCGAGGCGGCGACGGCCGGCTCCCCGAACGCCGCCACGTCACCGTCCGCCCCCGGCGCCGACGGCGCCTCCGCCGCCGACGGCTCCCTGTCGGCCGCCCATCCGCTGCGGGCCACCGGCCCGGCGGGCCCGTACCGCCCGCAGCAGCCCGGCGGAGCAGCGCCGGCGCCGCGGGCGCCTCGGCCGCCCTTCCGCCCGATGGCCATCCGCACCGCCCGGGACGCGGTGGCCACGGCCGCGCTCTACCTGCGCTGGCTCGGCTTCCGGGACGTCCGCCAACCCGACGGCCGCCCGATCCCCACGGCAGCCGTGGACCTGCGGGCTCCCGGCCTCGTCGCCCAGGTGGACCCGACCACCGCGCCCGCCGGGCTGCGGGCGGTGGAGTGCGTCTGGCTGAACGGGCTGACGGCCTCGGCGGCCGCCGTCTACTTCGCACTCGCCGGATACACGCAGGAGGCCCGCGCCCGCGCCGACGAGCTGCGGATACCGCTCTTCGTCATGGACCTCACGGGCATGCCCCAGCCGCTCAACGACCCCGCGGACGCACTCGTCGCCGCGGGGGCCTGACCCCGGCCCCCTCCGGCCGGGACGTACGCTCGGAGGCGATATCCGCTGGCCGCGACCTGCCCTGCCGAGGAGAGCCCGATGAGCCTGTACGACATCCCGCTGACCACCCTGTCCGACGAGCCCACCAGCCTCGGTGCCCACAAGGGCAAGGTGATCCTGCTGGTGAACACCGCATCGCAGTGCGGCCTCACCCCGCAGTACTCGGGCCTGGCGCGGCTCCAGTTCAAGTACGAGGAGAAGGGCTTCACCGTCATCGGAGTGCCCTGCAACCAGTTCGGCGAGCAGGAGCCCGGCACCGCCGAGGACATCCGGACGTTCTGCGCGACCGGCTTCGGGGTGACCTTCCCGATGCTGGAGAAGTCCGAGGTCAACGGCGAGAACCGGCACCCGCTGTACCGCGAGCTGGTGAAGACCCCGGACGCGGACGGCGAGGCGGGTGACGTCCAGTGGAACTTCGAGAAGTTCCTGATCTCCCCCGCCGGTGAGGTCGTCGCGCGGTTCCGCCCGCGTACCGAGCCCGAGTCCGACGAGGTCATCGCCGCGATCGAGGCGCACCTGCCGGCGTAGCCGCGTACGCACGCACGCGCTTACGGGCGGGCGGTACCGGCCGCGGCAGGTCCCGCCCGCCGGCCTCAGCCGGGTCGACCTCAGCCCAGCTCGGCCTCAGCCCAGCTCTGCCTCGTCGTACTCCGCTCCCGAGCCCGCCGCGGTCAGCTCCCGCAGCTCCACCCGGCGGATCTTGCCGGACACGGTCTTCGGGAGCTCCGCGAACTCGATGCGGCGGATCCGCTTGTACGGGGAGAGCACCGCGCGGGAGTGCGCGAACAGCGCCCGCGCCGTCTCCGGCCCCGGCTCCCAGCCGGCGGCGAGCGCGACGTACGCCTTCGGCACGGCCAGCCGCAGCGGGTCGGGGGCCGGTACGACGGCGGCCTCCGCCACGGCCTCGTGCTCCAGCAGCGCGCTCTCCAGCTCGAACGGGCTGATCTTGTAGTCGGAGGCCTTGAAGACGTCGTCGGAGCGCCCGACGTAGGTGAGGTAGCCGTCCGCGTCGCGCGCGGCGATGTCGCCCGTGCGGTAGAGCCCGTCCGCCATGGCCTCGGCGGTGCGCTCCTCGTCGTCGCGGTAGCCGGTCATCACCCCGGCCGGGCGCGGGCCGAGGTCCACGCAGACCTCGCCCTCGTCCGGGGAGACCTTGCCGGTGACCGGGTCGAGGAGGACGATCTCGTATCCGGGCGCGGGCCGCCCCATCGAGCCGGGCTTCACCCGCGCCCCGGGGAAGTTGCCGATCTGGAGGGTCGTCTCGGTCTGGCCGAATCCGTCGCGGATGGTGACGCCCCACGCGTCGCGGACCTTCGCGATGACCTCGGGGTTGAGGGGCTCGCCGGCGGCGACCGCCTCGCGCGGCGGGTTGCGCAGCTTCCCCGGATCGGACTGGATCAGCATCCGCCACACGGTGGGCGGGGCGCAGAAGGTGGTCACGCCGTGCCGGTCCATCTCCGCCATCAGCCGCTCCGCGTCGAAGCGGGTGTAGTTGTACACGAAGGCGGTGGCGCCGGCGTTCCACGGGGCGAAGAGGTTGGACCAGGCGTGCTTGGCCCAACCGGGCGAGGCGATGTTGAGGTGCACGTCGCCGGGCTGCAGCCCGAGCCAGTACATGGTGGACAGGTGCCCGATCGGGTACGAGGCGTGGGTGTGCTCGACGAGCTTGGGGCGGGCGGTCGTCCCGGAGGTGAAGTACAGCATCAGCGGGTCGCCGGCGAGGGTCGCGCCGTCCGGGGTGAAGGCCCGGTCGGCCCGGTACATGTCCTCCAGGCGCCGCCAGCCGGTGGGCACCTGCGCTCCCGCGGCGATCCTCGTGTAGTTGCCCGGGACGCCGTCGAACTTGGCGGTGTCCTCGGCGCGCACGATGACGTGGCGTACGCGGCCGCGTTCGATGCGGTCGTGCAGGTCGGCCGGGCCGAGCAGCGGGGTGGCGGGGATGACGACGGCGCGCAGCCGCATCGCACCGAGCATGACCTCCCACAGTTCGCGCTGGTTGCCGAGCATGACGAGGACCCGGTCGCCGGCCGCGACCCCCTGCTCGCGCAGCCAGTTGGCGGCGGAGCAGGAGCGTTCGGACAGCTCCCGGAAGGAGAGGCCGCGGCTCGTGCCGTCCTCCTCGACGATGCGGAGCGCGTCGGCGGTGCCGGCGTCGCCGTGGGCGAGGTGGTCGAACCAGTCCTCGGCCCAGTTGAAGCGCTCGGGCCGCGGCCAGGCGAAGCCGGCGCGGGCGCCCCCGTAGTCCTCGCGGTGGGCGAGGAGGAAGTCCCGCGCGGCACGGAACCCGGCGGCGCCGCCGCCGTTCCCGGCCGCCGCCCCTGCATTCTCGACGGTGTTGTGCGTCATGAGGGGCATCGTGCCGTGCTGGCAGCACGCCCCACCAGAGCCGGGTCAGCCGTGGATTGACCCGAAGCGGACGGAGCCCGCCCCGCCCGCGCCCCCGGCCATGTCGACGAGCATCCGCTCCCCTTCGGCCGCAATGGCGTCCTTCTCCTGCCGGGTGGCCCTTCCGAAGAGTTCGACGGTGAGCCGGCCGGCGTCGTCCAGCCGCCACAGGCCGGCGAGGAACCCGTCGAGGAGGAGCGTGCAATACGCCTGATTGCCCGCCCAGCTACGGCCTTTGAGGTCGGCGGGTACCACTCGCGTACGGTCGGCGTGCGAGAGCAGGAGGTTGTCGAACTCGGGCAGGAAGCGGGGCGGCGCCGGGGTGTCGGCCGGCGGTCGGGGCGCATCGGGCACATCGAACAGCTCGACGCCGTTCTCGTCGCGGAAGACGGACAGCTGCGGCCGCAGCCGCTCGAAGGATTCCCGCAGACGGGTGAGCCCGGCCCACACCTGCATGTCCTTGACGGAGGCGGGCCCGAACGCACGCAGATACCGCACCACGAGCCCGTCCACCCCCGCACCGGACACTTCTGCCTCTGCATCCGACGCTTCGCCGCCGAGCCAGCACCCGACGGTGGTGAGCCGCACCTGCCCGCGGCGCCCCCACACCCCGCGCGGCGTGACCTGCACGAGCGGCAGCCGGCAGCGCGCGGCGACGGACAGCGCCTGCGGCTCGGCATCGGGCCAGTGCTTCAGCAGCTCCTCGCGGATCTCGCCCATGGTGCGCGGCTCGGCCTCGACGAACGCGCGGGCGAGCCCGGTGAGCCGTTCGAGGTCCACGCCGAGGAGGCCCTTGCGGAAGTTCCCCAGCTCCCGGTCGCGGGGGGCCTGGACGAGGGGCCGCAGGGTGAGGGCGTCCGCGGCGGTGTGCGTGTGAATGGTGGAGCGCATGGTGACCATCCGGACCACCCGGCGGGACTCCATCAGCCCGGCGAGCTCATCAGGCCGGAACCCGGCGAGCCGTGCGTGCAGCTGGAAGTACGGGGGCTTCACGTTCTGCGCCTGGAGCCCGAGCAGGTGCGCGACGGCGTCCAACGCGGGCATCTCGGCGCGGCTGAGGAGTAGCTGCCGGGCGAGCGTGGCACGGTTCAGTGAACGGGTGTCGAGTACGCGGTGCGTCGTCCTGGAGGCCATGACAGCAAGCTATCCCCCATGGCGGACAGATCCTGTCCGCAACGACCAGCGATCAAAACCATCCCCTGATGCCGCTGACCCACCCCGGGAGCTGACCCGCGATGCCGGAGCACCCAGACCGCGATCCCCCACCGTCGCCGAAGCGACCGGGGTGGCGCCGCGCCGCGCCCCCGCCCGCCACGCCCCCGGCCGAGACCCCCGTGGACCACCGCAGCGTGATCGACTCCGCGGTGTACCGCGCCGGCAGGCGCGTCGCGTCCCCCACCACCCTCGCAGAAACCTTCCGCCGACTGCGCGAGCAGCCCGGCCGCATGGCCTGGATCGGCCTGCACCGCCCCACCGAAACCGAACTACTGTCCCTAGCCGCCGAGTTCAACCTCCACGAGCTCGCCGTCGAGGACGCCCTCGAAGCCCACCAGCGCCCCAAGCTGGAGCGCTACGGCGACACCCTCTTCGTCGTCCTGCGCGCCGCCCGCTACCTGGACGCCCCGGAGGAGGTCGAGTTCAGCGAGCTCCACATCTTCGTCGGCCCGGACTTCCTGATCACCGTCCGCCACGGCGCCGCCCCCGACCTCCCGGCGGTACGCCGCCGCATGGAGGGGACCCCCGAACTCCTCTCCCTCGGCCCGGAGGCCGCCCTGTACGCCATCCTCGACGCGGTGGTCGACGGCTACGCCCCTGTCGTCGAGGGCGTCCAGAACGACATGGACGAGATCGAGACCGAGGTGTTCCGCGGCGACCCGGAGGTCTCCCGCCGCATCTACGAACTCTCCCGCGAGATGGTCGAGTTCCAGCGCGCCACCCGCCCCCTGGTGGCCATGCTCCACGGCCTGATGGCCGGCTTCGCGAAGTACGGCACGGACGAGGAGCTCCAGCGCTACCTCCGCGACGTGGCCGACCACGTCACCCACACCAGCGAACGCGTCGACGGCTTCCGCCAGGCACTCACGGACATCCTCACGGTCAACGCGACCCTGGTCTCCCAACAACAGAACGCCGAGATGCGAGCCCTGGCCGAAGCCGGCTTCGAACAAAACGAGGAGATCAAGAAGATCTCAAGTTGGGCGGCAATTCTGTTTGCACCCACACTCGTTGGCACTATCTATGGCATGAACTTCGAAGCCATGCCGGAACTGCGCTGGGCGCTCGGATACCCATTCGCAGTTGCCCTGATGGCGGCAGTTTGCATCAGTTTGTACCTCATCTTCAAACGTCGGGACTGGCTCTAGACCAAGCAACTAATACTCCAGTCGTAGATCGTTATGTGCCCTGGCCTTGGAGCTGTCTGCAAAACCAGGTGGCCTCAGCGGACCATCTGGGTAAGGTCGGGAAATGCCCAAGCTGAAGCGGCTGCATGCTGGCCATGCCCCGGCGGTCCTGGCCTTCGAGCTGGCGAACCGCGCCTACTTCGCTGCCTCGGTCCCGGACCGCGGCGACGACTTCTTCGACCGGTTCGCCGATCGGTACAACGCCTTGCTGACCGAGCAGGAGGCCGGAATCTGCGCCTTCCACGTACTCGTCGCCGAGGACGGCTCGGTACTCGGCAGGTTCAATCTGGTCGGTATCGAGGACCACACTGCGGAACTCGGCTACCGGGTCGCGCAGCACATCGCCGGCCGCGGCGTCGCGACCGCGACCGTCCGGGAGCTGTGCCGGCTGGCGGCGGCCCGACACGGGCTGCGCACGCTGAGGGCAGCCACGGCCCGCCAGAATGCCGCGTCTCAGAAGGTGCTGGCCAAAGCAGGGTTCGTCCCTGTCGGCCCGGCCGAACCGGCCCACCTCGGCGGTGAGCCAGGCACCTGGTATCAGCGCGACCTGGTGATCCAGCCATACAGCGCGATCTTGCCTGAGGACCGGCTGCGGGAAAGCCGCGGCCACCGCTGATCATCGGTGTGTGAAGACTGACGAGCTCGCGGTGGCCGCTGGTCACAGCGTAGACCCTGCCTGCCGGCAGGAGGCGTTCGAGGGCCGGATGGGCCGGACAGCGGGCCGGTTCGCGCGGGTCGAGCCCCGGCGCCGGGTGCGCGGAGTGGGCCGGGGAGACCAGCCCGGACGGCATGCAGCACCTGATCGGCCGGGCCACGTGGGACGCCGACGCCGTGCGTGATGATGTGCGGGATGATCCGCCGCAACCGCACCACCGGTGAACTGGCCTACTACCGCTGCTGGTCGCCGGCCCCGGTGCCGCCGGCCACGCTGGTGCGCGTCGCCGGGTCGAGATGGCGGGTGGAGGAGACTTTCCGGGCAGGAAAGGGCCTGGCCGGACTGGACGAACACCAAGTCCGCCGCTTCACCTCGTGGTCCCGCTGGGTCACCCTGGCCATGCTCGCTCACGCCTTCCTCGCTGTCGTCCGTGCTGACGAACACGCCCGCCATCCCGCCTCGGACGGACTGATCCCGCTCACCTGCAACGAGATCCAGCGGCTGTTCACAGCAATCGTCCGGCCCATGTGCGCCGTGACTCACCGGCTCGGCTGGTCCGCCTGGCGACGCCGCCATCAGGCCCGAGCCAGGGCCAGCCACTACCGCCGACAGGCCGCGAATCAGACATGAAGATCACGATCTACGACTGGAGTACTAACCACATCGCCCGCCTATTGGATTTGCATCTGTACCAGGACACAGAGATGCCCTCACGCCGCTTGAGGGAACCGGCGAGGGTCCGTGTCGACCAGTGCGTCAGACCGGTGCCGGCCGGCGGATTCGTTTTCGTCAGCGCGATCACCCGGCCCCGCGTGCACGATGGCACCTGCTCGCGTCCACGCCCGGGTTTCCTGCCCGTCAGACCGGCAAGCCCGCACGTGGCGTACCGGCCCGCACATCGACGGGCTCGCGACCGGCGAGCATCATTCCCTGCAGCAGTACGCGCACGACGGGTTCCTCACGGGACGGCCAAGCGGCCTATTGATCCGAAACGGTTTGGGTTCTGGGTCGTTGAGCTGGGTGTGAGCGATCTGGTGGGGGACGCGCGGCATCTGTCGCCGTCGGCGCAGGAGGCCGTGCGACTGCGGGCGGTGGCCGCGTTGGTGGCGGGGCGGGTCCGTGAGGACGTGGCGGCGGTGTTCGGGGTGTCGCTGAAGGCCGTCGACGGGTGGTGGGCGAAGTGGCTGGCCGGTGGCCGGGAGGCGCTGGTCATGCAGCCGCGGGGCAAGCCGATCGGGGTGCACCAGGTGCTCGGGGAGACCGAGCAGGCCGCCGTGCGGCAGGCGATCCTAGATCACCGGCCCTGTGACGTGGGCCTGAGCGGACAGCTGTGGACGCGGCGACTGGTGGGCGAGCTGATCGTGAAGCTGTACCGGGTGCGGCTGACCGAACCGGGAGTGGGCAAGTACCTGAAGCGGTGGGGTCTGTCCTTCCAGCGGCCGGACAAGCGTGCCGTCGAGCAGGACCCGCGGGCCGTGCATCGCTGGCACGAGGAGACCTGGCCAGCGATCCGGGCGAAGGCGAGGAAGGACGGAGGTGAGGTTTTCTTCGCCGACCAGGTCGGCATCCGCTCCGACCAGGTCACCGGCCGCACCTGGGGCGAGAAGGGCAGGACGCCCGTGGTGCGCAGGAGCGGAAACCGGTTCTCGGTCAACGCGATGTCGGCGATCAGCACCAGGGGCCGGATGCACTTCATGGTCTTCACCGGGCACTTCACCGCCGAGCTGATGTGCCGCTTCCTTCAGCGGCTCGCTGGCCACTTCGGCCATAAGGTCCACCTCGTGGTCGACGGGCACCCCGCTCACCGCTCCAGGAAGGTCCGCAACTGGCTCTCCGCCCACCCCGACGACATCGAGCTGCACTTCCTGCCCCCGTATTCGCCCGAGCTCAACCCCGACGAGCTGGTCAACGCCGACCTCAAGCACAGCCTGCCCAAGCAGCACCGCGCCCGGAACCAGGCCGAACTCGCCGCCGAGACCCGCCGCTTCTTCCGCAAACATCAGCGTCAGCCACACATCATCCGCGGCTTTCGGCGGCCCCCACGTCCGCTACGTCCTGGACGGGGACCCCATGAGTTTCTGATCAGTACGCTGTGGCCCACGGCCACCGGCTGATCTTCGTTTGTCGACACAACTCACGATGATCAACGGTGGCCGTCCTCATCGGAGACCGACCTCACCCAGCACGATCAAGGCCAGCGTCATACCGGCTGTCCGCTGTCAGGGGGTGGCAGCACGCAGCATGATCAGGGCGACGGAGGCCATAGTGAGGACCACCGCCGGAGACGCGCCCTTGCGGTCGCCGACGCGCAGGTGGAAGGCGACCGCGCCGGCGAAATAGAGCGTCAGGCCGATCGCGGCGGCGATTCCGATGGGTCCCCACCAGAGCCCGGCGATCACACCGGCCGCGCCCGCGATCTGAGCGCCGATCAGGAAAGCCATCATGCTCTGCGGCACTCCGAGGGTGGACATCTGCTCGGTGATGTGCCGCGTCCGCAGCGACTTGGCCCCGGCCGATACCAGGAGAAGCGCCGACATGAACACGGTGACGACGGCAAGGGAGACGAACATGGCTGAAACCTCAATCGTGCGAGATGCGAGTAAGGGGGCGTGCGCACCTCGACGACGATAGGCGGCTGTCAGGTACCTCCAGGTAACCTTCGGGGCATGAGCCTGCGACCCGGAGTTGCCTTCCTCGCCGACTGTCCTGCTCTCCTGGCCATGGAGATCATCGCCAGTAAGTGGTCCATGGTCACGCTCTTCGCGCTGACTGACGGCCCGTTGCGCCACGGCGAGCTGGTCGAGCTGAGCGGTGGCATTTCGCGCAAGGTACTGACCCAGACGTTGCGCCGGCTCCAAGCCAACGGGCTCGTCGAGCGGCGCGCGTACGCCGAGGCGCCGCCGCGCGTGGAGTACGGCCTGACCGATCTCGGGCGAACCCTGGAGGAGCCCATCAGGATGCTCACCGCATGGGCGCGGGAGAACGGCGAGGCGGTCGTCACCTTCCGGGAAGCAGCCGAGGCGGCCAGGACCATCGAGGCGGATCAGGCGACCCCGGTGAAGACCCCTCATGTCAATGAGAACCCGAGCCGTTTCTGATCAATAGATGGTGAGCCTCGGTCGCGTGCCCTGGGCCAGCCAGCGATGTACGGCCTGCTCGTTGCGCGTGACGACCTGCTGGTACACCACTGCAGGGGATGGCGAGGTTCCGCAGGGGACTCGATCCTCCAGTGGCCGCGGACCGGCTTCGCAAGCCGGGCCGGGGCGGCCTGGTGGGTAGTGAGACTCGTGACCGCGTAGACAGGATGGCTTGGCGGGCGCCGGGGAACAGCAGGTTGCTCACGGTGGCGACCTTGATCCGGCGGATCTCGCAGCGCCCGTGGCCGGTCTCCTTCGTCCGGCCCAGGAGCGGGACATCCCGCCAGGGAAGCGACTTGAGCTGCATCCGGAGACTCTTCTGGCTGCCCTTGACGAATCGACTGAGCCGCTCAAATAAATAGCTTGCCGATCCGGTGGGCCTGTGCCACTGTTCCGCCTGGATCGACAGCCGGACAAGAGAATTGGTGCCATGGGGAATCAGTACGAGGAAGAGTGTCGTCGGTCGTTGGCCGAAGAGCAGGCGAAGAGCCTTTCCGAGACCAACAACTGGGAGCACGTCGACAGGTCTCGGGTCCACCAGGACTGGGACGTGCTGTACCGGGAGATCGCGGCCTGCCTGGACGGCTCCCTGCCCGGGGATCCCCAGATCCAGGAGCTCGTCGGCCGGCATTTCGACATAGCCTGCCGATTTTACGCCCCCAGCAGGCAAGCGTACGCCGGAATGGCACTCTTCTATGCGGAAGACGACGCCATGAGGGAGTTTCACAACTCCTACCATCCCAGGATGGTGGAATTCCTGGGTGAGGCGATGAGGATATTCGCCGAACGGGGAGTCGGCTTCACCTCGTAGCACTCCAGCTGCAGATCGCGATCTCGCCGGTTGGGGACGGTGCAGGGCGGCGGCGTCCAGAGGATCTGTCCGCGGCCCCTGACGATCTGTCGAGCGGACAGCCCTGGGGACGAGACATGCCACGGCTTCCACGATCATGGAGTTCTCGACGCCCCGTGACCCGAGTGGAAGACCGTGCCTACCGACGCATCATCACCGATCCCGCCTGGTCTCGACCAGCTCCGCGAGCGTCCCGAACCTCGACCTGAGGAGATCCTGAGGGTGCTGGAGCGGCTGACCGAGGTACGACATCAGGTGACTACGTCGAAAGCCCTGTACAGCGCCGTGCGGTCGCGCGGCCGGGACAGGCGGCAGAACGGGTACGCACGGGAGATCCTCAGTCGATGGTGAAGCCCCAGAAGATGCCGACTTCCGTGGCGGAGACAGTGATTACACCACAATCCATTACGTGGCTGGTGAAGCCTTCATAGGCACCCTCGCGACGAAACATATCGGCATGGGGATTCTCTCGCGCCGTCGCCGCATTGGTAAAAAACAGCGCGTCTTCTCCGAATCTTTCCAGGATCGTTCTCGCGTGCGAGGTCAGTTCGGCCTCTCGCGCATCAAAATCCGGAATGTCCTCTGTTTGGAACCACTCACTCTGGAGTGTGACCAGGATTTGTTCGGCACCTCTCCTGGACACAGGGAAGGCCGCGCTGAAGTCTCCTGGCGTGACGGCACTGAACGGGCTGTCCGGGCCGGTGCCGTAATCGCCCCCTCCCGCTGCCACGGCAACCTTCGACCAGCCACGCGGATCGTCCGTCCGCAGGTGCATCACGTCGAGGGCATCCAGGCGCCAGTCATCGCGCCGCCGCGCCCCCACGGCCGCGAACACGTCCTCCCCGAAAAGGGCCCGCAGGGAACGGCTCCACGAGGTGGCGGCAATCTGAGTCACAGGCCTCACCTCAGTTCTCCAAGTGCGTACTACGGGTGCAACGACGAACGGCGGGTGGCTCCCCGGGTTGGGGCTGCGAACGACCCACACATTGGTCACGTCACGCGCGGCGGTTTCGCCCCGGTCCCACGACCCTCCCACGACGTCGTTCGTCGTCAGGAGGAGTGAGCGTGACGAGTTGGGTCCAGCGATCGCCGGGACTCCGGCCTCCACCGCTCCCAGTGCCATCTGGAAGATGTCCTGGCTCTGGTCGATGTCCGTCCGCTTGAGGTCCGTCACGGGCCCGTGGTTCGGCGGCGTGTCGATCACGGTCGGCGGTGGCTGGGTCTGGGCCGGGGCGCCCGAGGGGGCCGTGGCGGCGGCCGTCGTCGCTTGGTCGTTCGCGGTCACGGCTCCCGAGCGCCTGTGCCGCCCCGCGAAAGGGCGCGGGGCGGAGGATAGCCACTGCGGGCGGCGTCCGGACCGTGTGTTCCCGGAAGGACGGTGGCCGCCGCGACTCTTTTTGGGCCGGGCACACCGGCAGCGTCATGATGGGGCCGTTCGAGTGGCCCCGGTGCGGTAGGAGCAGCAGATGCAGCGAGACGGGAAGACGGCCCCGTCCGATCTCCAGCTGAAGATCGTGCTGCACGGCACAAGACCGCCCCTGTGGCGGCGCCTCGTGCTGCCGTCCGACACCTCGCTCGGGACGCTGCACGACGCCATCCAGGTCGCCTTCGGATGGCACGGTGGCCATCTGCACCTCTTCACCGACGAGTTCGGCCGGGGGTACGGCGATGCGGCCCGACTCACCGGCATGGATCTCGGCTTCGGCCACGGGGTCGGCGACGAGGACGTCATCGCGCTCGGCGACGTGCTGGCCGAGGAGAAGGAACGGCTGCGCTGCGTCTACGACTTCGGCGACGGCTGGGAACACCGGATCACGCTGGAGAAGACACTGCCCCGCCCGGCCGGCACGGAGCGGACGGTGCGCTGCGTCGGCGGGCGTCGCGCCGACGTGCCGGCCGAGGACATCGGCGGCGTGTGGGGGCTGGCCGAGGTGCTGGAGTGTCTCGCCACCCCGGGCGGGGCCGGGGACGGCCCGTACGGCTGACGCCGGACACCGTGTCCGGCAATGCGAAGCCGCTGACCGGCGACGGGGCCGGGCGCGGCGGTGTCCGTCGGCTGACCGCCGAGGACGTGGCGTTGTGTACCTGCGGGCAGTGCAGGGTGGTCGATCCGATCGATTCCGGAGTCGACGGACCGGCCGAGGACGTGCCTGTGCTGCGCCCGGTGACGCTGGCTCCGCGGGAGGAGCTTGTCGCCGCTGTGCGGGGTGTTCCGCTCTTCGACGCTGCGCTGCGGCTCGCCGTCTGGTGCCGCGAGGGACGGCAGGTCACCGCCGGCCGGGTGCTTCGGCCCGCGCTCGCCCGTGAGGCCGTCGAGACTGTCCGACGCCGATCTCGCCGAACTCGTCGCCCTGAGGAGGCAGGCATGACACCCTCGACCCCCGGCCCGCGCCGCACGCCCGCCCGCGGCAGGCGTGCTTTCGCCGCGACCTGGTGGGGGCAGGCATGGGTGACGGCCCTGGAGGACTCCACCTTGGACGCGGGGCGCCTGTCCCGGGGACGTACCTACGCCCGCCAGGGCATGGTGGGCCCGACCACCATCGCCCTCGGCAAGGTCGAAGCCGCCGTCCGGGGCAGCAGGCCCCGCCCCTACCGATCCGCCGTCCACCTGCCCGTCCTCACCGACGCCCAGTGGGACACCCTGCTCGACACCATCGCGGCCCGGGCCGGACATCTCGCCGCGCTCCTCGACGGCGAGATGACCGCCGAACTCGTCGACGACGCCCGCCACGCCGGCGTCCCCCTGCTACCGCAGCCCACCGAACTCGACCCCGAATGCTCCTGCCCCGACTGGGGCTACCCCTGCAAACACGCCGCCGCGCTCTGCTACGCCATCGCCTCCACCATCGACGCCGACCCCTTCGTGGTATTCGCCCTGCGCGGCCTCGGACGCGAGGAGGTCCTCGCCCGGCTGCGCGCCCGCCGTACGGCCGCACAAGCGGCCTCCACGCCACCGGCCGCAGCCGGCCTCCCGGCCGTCGGCGCCTACGCGGCCTGGGCCGCCCTGGCCGAACACACGCCGCCCCTTCCAGAGCTCCCCGAACCGGCCCCCCACACCGCCGCACTTCCCGCCGCCCCGCCACCCGGCACCGGTCTGTCCACCGCGGACCTCGAACGCCTCATGACGGACACCGCCGTACGCGCTGCCCGGCTGCTCACGGGCGACACGACCAGCCTGCACCTGACCCAGCGGGAGGACGCGGCCCGGATCGCCGCGACCGACTGCGGACTGGAGTGGTTCCACCGCCTGGTCCAGAACACCGGTGGCGAACCGACCGCGTTCGTCCGCCTCACCCGCGCCTGGCGGTATGGCAGCCCGACCGGCATCACCGTCGCCGAACAGCCCCACACCCCCGACCCGGCGGCGATGACAGCAGCCCGCAGCGCCCTGACCGAGGCCCTCATCGAAATGACCACCACCCCGGTCGCGCTCAGGGCTTGGCGCAACCGCCTCACTCTCACCGGCCACGGCATCCAGGTGCGCCTGGGCCTCGACACCCGCTGGTACCCCTACCTCCAGGATGACCACGGCGGCTGGTGGCCTGCCGCGCCGCCCGACAGCAACCCCGTCACGGCGCTCACCTCCGTCTGGCAGCAGACCGCGAGGTGACACGTACGCCGGGCCCGTGAGTCGCCTCCTCAGCCCTCACGCAGCCGCCTCGACCGTGCGAAGCGGCATGGACTTCGAGGGCGTACCGGAGTTGAAATGGGCGGCGGGCTGCCTTTTCGCCGTCCTCCTCATGGCAGTCGTCTGCACCGGCCTCTACATCGTCTTGAGAAGCGCGACCGGCTGTAGGCAGGAAAGCTGATCCATTGATCGGCGAATTCCGCGGTGCACGCGGTGGTCGCCCTCCCCTCCGGCCGCGGTGACCGCTTCCGGGTTCGCCCGATCGCTGGAGGACCAGCGAATACCTCACCGCCTGGCGAGCTGCCTCAAAACTCCCGGTCGACCGCCGTCAGCGTGTTTCCGCTGCCGGGAGCGGCGGTGACTGGATCGTGAAACTTCCTGCCGAGCGTTTCCCTGCGGTTCCCGCCGACGAATTCGCCGTGCTGCGCCGGGCGGCCCTGGCGGGAATTTGAAGTACCCGAAGTGTTTCTCGTGCGGAGCCGCTGCGGGTGAGACCGGTGAGGCGGCTCGGTGGGAGCGGCCGCGGGGCTCGGGTGAGCGGGAGGACGACGCCATGGGGTGCTGCGCCGGGGCGGCTGCGGAGCCGGTGGAGGGCGGTGATCCGCGAGTGCGGCACCACGCAGGGAGACATTGGCCGAAAGTGTGTACCGGCCTGGGACGCGTGCTGCGGTTTTGTGAACGGAGCGTGTCCTGGAGCCGGAGAATTGGCCGAAACAGTGTCCTCATCCAGCCGGCGCTCGCACCCGGGGCGGGGCGCCGTGCGGCTCTGCGGGAAGCGCTCAAATCCGGGGCCGGCCGCAGGTCAGACCCGGTTTCGGGGGCTTCCTGGCTTCGTTGGCTCGAACTGTTGACACCCGACGATCATGTTGCGATGTTGTGCCCGGCACGCCGGCCGAACAGATGGTCGGTGTCGGGGGACGGGGGAACAGCAGTGGGTGCAGTGGGGCTGGCAGGCAGACCACAGGAGATCGGTCCGGGGGACGCCGGGGGCATGACGACCCTGGTGGTCATCGGGGCCAACCCGACCGTGGCCCGCGCGGCCGCGACCCTGCCCGGCAGGGTGGTCCACGTACAGCTGCCCGGCGCGCCCGCACTCGCTCCCGGGGACCGGGTCCTCACCTGCGACTTCCTGGACCTGCCGGGCTTCCTCGCCTTCACCGACGAGGTCCTGCGCCCCCTCCGGCCCACGGCCGTCGTCTCCCTCACCGAACTCGGCCTGGAGCCGGCCGCGCTGGCCGCCCGCCGCCTCGGAGTCGCAGGCGTCGACCCGGACGTCGTACGGGCCACCCGGGACAAGCTCCGGATGCGGCAGCTCCTGGAACGCCGGGCCCCGCACCTGAACCCGGACTTCGCGGCCGGTGACGACGCGGAGTCGGTCGAGCGCCTGTTCGCCGCACACGGGCGGGCGGTGGCGAAGCCCGTCGACGGGGTCGGCAGCACGTCCGTCCTGCTCGTGGAGGGAATCGACGCACTCCCCGAGGACCGCCGCACGGCCGGGTACCTGCTCGAACAGTTCGCCGAGGGCCGTGAGTTCAGCGTCGAGGCGCTCTCGGCGGACGGCACCCACACCGTCGTCGGCATAGCCGAGAAGGGCACCACGGACGGGTTCGTCGAGGTCAGCCACATGATGCCGCCGCCTTCCCTGGACCCTCTGCAACAGGAAGCGGTCGCCCGGGCGGTTGGCGAACTGCTCGACGCGGTCGGCGTCACCGACGGCCCCAGCCACACCGAGGTCAAGGTCGACGGCGACAAGGTCGTCGTGATCGAGACTCACACCCGGCTCGGCGGCGACGGCATCGCCGACCTGGTCCACCTCACCACCGGAGTCGAATGGCGGCGCGCCGCCCTCGGCTGGGCGGTCGGCGCCGGCATCCGGCAGGGCGCCGCCGCGGCTCCCGCGGCAGCCACGGTCTTCCTCGTCGCCCCGCCGGGGCGGGTGACGGCCGTCGCGCCGACGCCCGAGCTCACCCACGCGGAGGTCCACGCCTGGGACCTCCCGGTCCGCCCCGGGGACGAGGTCCGCCCGCTGCGCTGCTCCTCGGACCGGCTCGGCATGGCCGTCCTGACCGCGGCCGACACCGACGCCTGCACAGCGGCGGTCGCCGAGTTGACCGCCCGCCAGATCATTACCACTGCCCCCGGCCCGGCAGCCGTCTGACAGCCACCGGGCCCCTGGCCACCCGCCACCGGGCGTCTGCCGGTCATTGCCGCAGGCCCGGAGTACTGCCGTAGCCGCACATCGCTCCGTTCTGCACGACCACACCACCTCACGGGGGACACATGTCTGCTCAGAACCATCCCATTTCTTACGATTTCCACGGCGATGCCCCGTTCTCGATGCCCTTCAAGGACATCAAGCCGGAGGACATCCACATCTACCTCGACCTCGACACCAAGGTCGGCAAGAACACCTGCGGCCAGAAGTGTTCGCACTGCTGGTTCGTCAACTACGAGAAGGTCTACGACAAGTCCTTCGCCATGGAGGAGGGTCCGCGCATCCTGGAGGGCCTCCAGTCGCACGGCTACCACGTCTATCCCCGCTACGTCGACAGCTTCGCCTACGACGGCGAGTTCATGCGGATCTACGGCCCGGCCAACAACCGCGAGTTCCGCCAGGAGTCCGATCACAAGCCGACCGAGACGATGGAGAAGGGCGACGCCTGGACCAGTGGCCGTCCGCTGCTCGCCGACAACTGGAGCGAACTCCTCGACCTGGCCGTCAAGAACGGCTACGGCACCATCTCCATCACCTACCACGGCGTGATCGACGAGAACCTCGAAGTCACCGACCACAAGACCTACCCCATCAAGGGCGTCTTCTCCGGCGCGGACACCGAGGAGGTGCTGCGCCGCATCGCCGAGTACAACAAGGGCGTGGACCCGCAGGACGCCTTCCGCGTCAACATCGGCGTGACCGTCGGCCGGCACAACCACGGCCGCACCTCCCTGGAGCGCTACGCCCACTACTTCAACAAGCTCGGCGTGGCCACCGTCCGGTTCAACAACTTCACCGACCACGGCGGCCGCCACCCCGAACTCCGCCTCTCCCGCGAGGAGATCGAGCAGGCCTACCGCGACTTCAAGTGGATCCACGAGACGATCCCGCTCGACTTCCAGCTCGGCGTCAGTGAGGACTTCGGCACCTTCGGCATCAAGGTCATGGGCTTCCCCGGCCACGTCGGCTGGTGCCGCGCCGGCCGACAGCTGTTCGCCGCCATCCCCGCACAGGAGGAGGTCCTCTCGGACGGCGCCGAGGGCCGCCGCGAGAAGATCGGCGACATCGTCGGCTGCGTCAACACCTTCGAACCCCACCTCGGCATCCTGGTCCGCACCGTCACCACCGGCGAGACGGGCACGACCACCACCTACGACGTGGAGTTCGACCACGACGAGATCGAGGCCTTCACCGCCAAGCGGCTCTCCGGCACCTACAAGGACGGCTGCTTCGCCACCGAACTCTCCGAGGAACTCGGGCTGATCTCCCGCGTGCCCGAGCGGCGCCGCCTGCCGCTCCTCGTCGACGCCCGTCCCTGACCCACAGGAAGATCGCCCCGATGCGCCACATCCTCGTCTTCGCCAAGACGCCGCACGCCAAGACACCGTACGACCGGTGGCTCGCCGGCACGGGAATCGTCCCGGTCATCGTGACCGCACACGAATACGCGGACGGCTACGCCCACCTCCCGCACGTGTACGCCTTCGCCGACTACGACACGAACCAGCTGGTCGAGAAGACCGCGCTGCGCCTGGCCCGCGAGTTCGCGGTCGAGGCGGTCTTCGCCCGCGCCGAAGCCGACGTCGTACGGGCCGCCCAGCTGCGCGAGCTGCTCGGGCTGCCCGGCCAGCACACGGCGAGCGCGCTCGCCTTCCGCGACAAGGTGGTCATGAAGGACCACCTCGCGGGCGGCCCCGTCGAGATACCCGCCTACCGCAAGCTCGACTCGGCCTACACCGCCGTCGAGTTCGTCGCCGAGCACGGCTACCCGGTGGTGGTCAAACCGGTGTCCGAGTCCGGTTCGCTGGGTACACGGGTCATCCGCGACGAGGCGGACCTGGATGCCTGTCTCGCCGCCCCGTGGCGGGGCAGCAGCGAGATCGAGGTCTTCATACCCGGCCAGATGTACCACGTGGACGGCCTCGTGCTCGGCGGCGAAGTGGCGTTCGTCCACCCCTTCCGCTACCTCAACGACTGTCTGTCCTTCCGGGACGACGACTGGGTGGCCAACCTCCCGCTCACCCCGCAGGACCCCCTGTACGACCGCCTCGTCAAGGCCGCGCAAGCGGTCCTCGCCGAGCTGCCGACACCCCCGCAGACCGCCTTCCACTCCGAATTCTGGATCACCCCGGACGACCGGCTGGTGTTCTGCGAGATCGCCAGCCGCACCGGCGGCGGCATGATCAGCTCCATGGTCCGGCACGCGTTCGGCATCGACCTCGACAAGGAATGGCTGTACGGCGAGTGCGGCCTCCCCCCGACCCTCGGCACCCCCTCCTACCGGCCGGCCGGAGCGCTGTGCATCCCCCCGCAGAGCGGTGTGCTGGAGCAGCTGCCGACCGGCGAAACAGGGGCCGAGCGCCCCGAGTGCATCCGCGAGGAGGCTCTGACCGGCGCTGCCGGCCGGGAGTACCACGGCGGGGTCAAGTCCGGTCTCTTCCTGGCCGGGTACGTGGTCGACGGCGACACCGAGGAGGAAGTCGCGGCCAACCTCGAACGAGTGGCCGGCTGGTTCTCCGACAACACCCGCTGGCGGCGGCTCTCGGCGCCCGCGCCCGCGCCCGCCGGAGGCACCGCATGAGCGCCATGACACCCGCCGACGCCGCTTCAGCCGACGCTGCTTCAGCCGGCGCCGGTTCCGGCGGTACCGCCTCCGCCGCCCTCCTCGGCCTCCACGGCCCGCTCGTCACGGCCGATCGGCTGGCCGCCCTCGCCGGGGAGGGCGTGGTCCTTTTCGACGCCTCCGTCGGCGCCCACCGCG
Organism: Streptomyces sp. BR123; assembly: GCF_013401435.1. Taxonomy (GTDB): domain Bacteria; phylum Actinomycetota; class Actinomycetes; order Streptomycetales; family Streptomycetaceae; genus Streptomyces. Next base: position 16,520 of record NZ_JACBGN010000017.1, on the reverse strand, counting down.
GCGCCGCCCTCCGTCTCCCCGGCGCCCGGCCCTTCGACCTCGACGGGCCGCTGTCCGACCACACGTCGCCCCTGCCGCACACCATGCCCGGCCCTCGGGAGTTCACCGAGGCCGTGCGCGCCCTCGGCCTGCACGACACCGACACGGTCGTCGTCTACGACGCCCAGGGCATCTACTCAAGCGCCCGCGCGTGGTGGATGCTGCGCGCCATGGGCTTCGACCGGGCCGCGGTCCTCGACGGGGGCCTGCCCGCCTGGATCGCGGCCGGCCACCCGGTCGAACCGGTGCCGGCGGCGTACGACGGCCCGCCCGGCACCTTCACGGCCCGGCCCCGTCCGGGCCTGATCGCGGACTCCGGAACCGTCGCCGCCGCCCTCTCCGACCCCGCCGCCGCCGTCCTCGACGCCCGCACCAGGCAGAGGTACGCCGGCACCGCCCCCGAGCCGCGCCCGGGCCTGCGCGGCGGCCACATGCCCGGATCGGTCTCCCTGCCCTTCGGCGAGCTCCAGCGGGACGACGGCCTGATGCGGCCGCCGAACGAACTGCGCACGGCGTTCGAGACCGCGGCCGGCGACCGCGAGCAGCTGTACTTCAGCTGCGGCTCCGGGGTCACCGCCTGCGTCCTCGCGCTCGGAGCCACCCTGGCCGGCTACCGCGACCTGGCCGTGTACGACGGCTCCTGGAGCGAATGGGGCCTTCCCTCGGACCGGCCGGTGGCCACCGGCCTCCCCTCCGGCCCGTCCGCGGCCACCGGGGGGAGCAGCGCACCGTGACCCAGCCACGCCGGGGCGCCGGGGCCGCCGCCGCAGCAGCCGCGAAATGGCGCACCTTCGCCGAGCTGCCCGCCGGTCTCAAGTCCCTGATCGGCCTGTCCTTCGTCGTCGCCCTCGGCAGCTACATGGTGACCCCCTTCATGGGGGTGCTGCTGGTCCGGGCCGTCGGCCTGGACATCCGGGTCGCCGGGATCCTGGTGGCCGCGGCCACCTTCATCCAGTTCGGCGGCAGCATCCTGGGCGGCACGGTCGTGAACCGGCTCGGACTCAAGCGGACCATGGTGCTCGCGCTGACCCTGCGCACGGCCGGTCTGGTCCTGCTCGGCCTGGCCGTCCGCCTGCCCTGGGCCGCGTACCCGGCCGTCGTGCTCGTCGCGGCCGGACCGGCGCTGTACCTCCCGGCGAACAAGGCGTACATCGTCACCAGCGTCTCCGACGAGCTGCGCCCGCTCTTCCTCGGGGTCAGCAGCGCCGCCCTCAACGCCGGCATGGGCCTCGGCCCGCTGCTCGCCGCCGTGCTGGTCGGCGCCGACCCGGTCCTGCTCCTCACCGGCCTCGCCGTGTTCTTCGCGCTGATCACCGCCGCGCACCAGGCCGCCCTCACACCCGTCGAAACCCGCCCGGCCGACACCCCCGCAGCCTCCGGGGGCGTGGCCCCCGGAGGAAAGCGGGCGGTCCTGCGCGGCGCCCTCCGTCCCGTCCTGTTCACGGCCCTCGCCTTCTACCTCTACTTCTTCTTCCAGAGCTTCATCGGCCTGTACGCGGCCGAGGCGTCCGGCATCCAGGTCCTCGGCTGGGTGATGCTGCTCAACTGCGCCATGGTGGTGCTGCTCCAGCCGGCCCTCGCCGACCGCATCGCGCGCGCCTCCTACCGCCTCCTCGTGGTCGGGTCGTTCGTGCTGATGGCCCTCGGCACCGGGGCCATGGCCCTCGGCAGCATCCCGGCCCTGCTGGCCGGGACCGCGCTCTTCACCCTCGGCGAGATCTTCCTCTTCCTGCGCTGCGACCTGGAACTCGTCGACCGGATCCCCGGCAACCCCGCCTTCGCGTTCGGGATCCAGCGGCTGACCGCCGGCATCGGCGGGCTCTTCGCCGGCGTCGTCGGCGGCTTCGTCTTCGCCCACTACGAGGCCTCCGGCCACCCTGACGCGTTCTGGTCGGTGGTGGCGGCGCAATGCGCGGGCGCGGCCCTCCTCGCCCTGCTGCTGGGCGGCCGCCCACGGCCCGACACCGCCTCCCGGCCTCCCCTGCCCGCATCGGCGGCGGCCCGGTGAACGATCCCACGAACTCACCGGAGACCCGCTTCGTGCACGCCGGCTCCGATCCGGCCCGGCAGGGCGGCTACGTCAACCCGCCCGTGTACCGCGCCTCCACCGCTCTCTACCGGGACACGGCCGAGATGGCGGCCTCGCAGGCAGACCCCCTCAAGCGGGGCACCCCGGTCTACGGCCGCTTCGGCACCCCCACCGGCCGTGCCTTCGAGCAGGCGCTGACCGAGCTGGAGGGCGGACACGCGTCGGTGCTGACCTGCTCCGGCCTGTCGGCGATCACCACGGCGATCCTCGCGTACGTCCGGGCCGGGGACCACATCCTCGTCAGCGACTCCGTCTACCTGCCGACCCGGAAGTTCTGCGACTCGCTCGCCGCGCTGGGAGTGGAGACCGAGTACTACGATCCACGCGCGGGCGGTGCCGCGATCGAGGACCTGATCCGCCCCCGTACCAGGCTGCTCTACCTGGAGTCCCCGGGCTCGACCACTTTCGAGGTGCAGGACGTCCCGGCCCTCACCACCGCGTGCCGGGCCCGGGGAGTGACCACCATCGCCGACAACACCTGGGCCACGCCCGCCTTCTTCCGGCCGATGGCGCTCGGCGGCGGCGCCGACGCGGGCGTGGACGTCGTCGTGCACTCCGCGACGAAGTACCTGACGGGGCACGCCGACAGCATCCTCGGCGCGATCGTCTGCTCGCAGGAGAGCTATCCGACCGTCCGGGCCGCCGCCATCCGGCTCGGCCAGTGTGCCGGAGCGGACGACGCCTACCTGGGCCTGCGCGGGCTGCGCACCCTGGGCGTACGCATGGCCAGGCACCACGAGCAGGGACTGGAACTCGCCCGCTGGACCGCCGGGCAGGAGGGTGTGGCGGCCGTCCTGCACCCCGGCCTCCCGGGGGACCCGGGCCATGCACTGTGGCGCCGCGACTTCACCGGCGCAGCCGGCCTGTTCGGGGTGGAACTCCACCCCGACTTCGGCAGGGCCGCCGTCGACGCGATGCTCGACCGCCTCCGCCTCTTCGGCCTCGGCCACAGCTACGGCGGTTACGAGAGCCTCGTCGTCCCCGCCGACCCGGTCTCCCACCGCCTCCCGGGCACCTGGGCGGGCCGGGGCCCCCTGATCCGCGTCCACGTCGGTTTCGAATCCCTGACCGACCTCAAAGAAGACCTGTCGGCTGCGTTCGAAGCGCTCCGCTGCTGAACGGCGGCGGATCGCTCAGGTCAGGAACCGGGATCGCAGGCGGTTCTGCGTGGCGTGCGTGATGCCCACGCGGTCGGTGAGGTAGCCGGTCGGCGAGCCGTAGCGCGCCGACAGGTCGGCGAGGACCAGGGACAGGACGACCGCCGGCGCACGCCCGTACGACGGCCAGCGCATGGTGCGGTCCGGGTTGGCGGCGTGCCAGTCGGCCAGGAGCCGCTCGGTGGCCAGTTCGGTCAGGGCGAAGTCGGCGAGGACGTCCTCCTCGGACACCCCGAGGAGAGTGAGGAGGAGGGCGGCGACGAGTCCCGTGCGGTCCTTGCCGGAGGTGCAGTGGAAGACCGCCGGGCCCGGCCCGGTGGCGATCAGCTCGATCACCTGCCGGATCTCCTCGACCCCGTCCTCGGCGACCTCCGCGAACCGGTCGGCCAGGTACCGCCAGGGGTCTGTGTCGGGGTCGATGGCGGCCTGGTCGTACGGGCGGTGCTCGATGCTGAGGTTGGCGTAGGTGAAACGGCCCGGCTCGGGGGTGGGGACGCGGCCCTTGGCCTCGATCTCCCAGGGGTAGCGCAGGTCGATGACCGTGCGTACGTCCAGGGCGAGGAAGCGGTCCCAATCGGCTTCCCCGATCTGGAGCTTGCCCAGCGAGTCGGCGCGGTAGAGCGCGCCCCAGGCGACCGTACGGCCGTCGGCACCGCGGTAGCCGCCCAGGTCTCGGAAGTTGTGCAGGCGGTCGAAGGTGATGTGGCGGCGGCGTCGGGGCGACGCCGGGCGGGGCGGCTGCTGGGTCAACTGTGGCTCCATGGTCGGGTGTTGTCATGACCAAGGATGCCCCTGCGGCGGGTCGGTTCGGGGGGGTCGGGTTCCGGGTTGGGCCGGGTCAGCGTTTGCGGGCGAGGGTGAGGCCGTCCGCGATGGTGAGGAGGACGGACTCGACCCGGGTGTCGGCGCGCACGTGGGCGTTGAACTCCCGGATCGCCAGGGCGTTTCCGGTGGCGTCGGGACGGGCGGCGTCGCCGCCGTACAGGACGTTGTCGGCGAGGAGCAGCCCGCCGGGCCGCATCCGCGGCACGAGCTCGTCCCAGTAGGCGCGGTAGCCGCCCTTGTCGGCGTCGAGGAAGGCGAGGTCGATCTCGGCCTCGTAGGGGAGCGCGGCGAGGGTGTCCGCGGCCGGGCCGAGCCGCAGGTCGATGCGGTCGGTGACGCCGGCGGCCTGCCAGGCCTCCCGGGCGATCGCCGTCCACTCCTCCGAGATGTCGCAGGTCACCACGCGCCCGCCGGGGGAGAGGCCCTCGGCGAGGGCGAGGGTGGAGTAGCCGGTGAAGGTGCCCACCTCGACGACGCGGCGGGCGCCGGTGATCCGGGTGATGAGGGTGAGGAAGCGGGCCTGCTCGTGAGGGACCTGCATGACCGCGATGTCGCCGAGCTCGCGCGTGCGGGCGGTGAGCGACTGCTGGACGGGCGTCGGCGGTTCGGTCTGCGCGAGCAGGTACGCGTACACCTCCGGGGTGATCGGCACCGTCTTCGCCGAGCCGGGGGTCCTGTCCATGGCCTCTGCCCCTTCGTGCGAGGACGGGGCCCTGCGCCGCCGTCCGGGGTGGTCAACGACCCCGCTCGGCTGCGGAAACGGCCGGGCTCGGCGGCGCTCTCCGGGTCAGCGGCCGCGCCCGTGGTTCCGGGGGAGTCGGATCCCCGGGGAAGGAAGACCTTCAGGGAGCGGCGGCGGGGAGCACCGAGGGCGCGCGGTGGGGCACGGCGAGGGCGCGGGTGCGGTGCCGGACGGCAGGACGGGAGTCGGCCGGATGGTTGTGAGGACGACCACATGCCCGTGGGGAACTCCCGCCGCGACCGCCTCCGTCGAACAGGGGGCGGGAAAAGGGAATCGGGGCAGGCGGCGGCGGGAGTCCACATGGTCACCACAGGGCGCAGGCGGGGCAGCAGGCGGGGCATCGGTCGCCGGCTGCTCCTCGTCGGGTGCTGCGCGGTGCTGGCGGGTGTCGCCGCGTACGCGTGGCAGCTGCGGGGCATCGTGGCGAACTCGGCGGCCGGCGACCGGGTCCGCGGAACGTACCTGCAGGACCCGGAGACCGCCGACCGCACGGCATCGGCCGTGCTGGACGGGATCGTACGGGAGGCGGAGGCCGATCCGGGGCTGCGCGCGCGGCAGGCCGCCCCGCGGCGCAACACGAACTGGCGGGCGGGGGGATGGCGGCCCTCCGACCCGCTCGTGGCACGGCCCGCCGCCGGCGAGCCGACGGTCGGGGCGCTGTTCTCCCCCGGCAGCGACGGCGACCCCGAGCACCACTGCTCGGGCGTCGTGGTCCACTCCCCGGCCGGCGACCTGGTCGCCACGGCCGCGCACTGCGTGTACCGGGCCGCCCTGGGTTTCCGCACCAACCTCGCCTTCGTGCCCGGCTACCGGGACGGGCAGGCCCCGTACGGGGTGTGGGTACCCACCCGGATCGACGTGGACCCGCGCTGGACCGAGGACCAGGATCCCGACTACGACGTGGCCTTCCTCCGGCTGCGCAGGCCGGGGCGGCCGGGCGAGGAGCTGGAGGACGTGACGGGGGCGGAGACGCTCCGGTTCGACGCCGAACTGCCCGCGCCGGCACGGCTCGTGGGCTTCCCGAACACCGCCGAGCAGTCGCTGGAGTGCTTCAACACCGCCCGTGCCGAGGGGCCCACGCAGCTGCGGCTGGATTGCGCGGACGTACCCAACGGCACGAGCGGCGGTCCTGTGCTGACCGACGGGCACGCCCTGATCGGGGTGATCGGCGGCCGTGACGGGGGCGGGGACGAGAAGACCTCGTACAGCAGCCGGTTCGGAGAGGGTGTGCGCGCGCTGTACGAGCGGGCCATCATGGGCCCGGCGAATCCGGGCCGCCGACAGGCCGCCCCACCGCCGGGCCAGGGGCAGGGGCCGGGGCAAGGGCCGGTCCAGGGTGCTGCGCCCGCCCAGGGGCCGGGGCAGGCCCCGGCCCGTCGTTGATCCGCCTTCCCGCCGGGGTGCGGCCGACGGGGGCAGCTGCCGTCGTGGGGTGTCCGGCGGTTCATGCGCCGGACGTCTCCGCCGCGGCCGACCCGCGCGGCGCACCCGCAACCGGGGGCCGGGGCCGGATTCGTCGCGGCGGAGGTGGGGTACCGCGTTCGGCGCGGCCGGAGCGGCCTCGGCGGCGGGGCATCACACGGCTCCTCCCGTCCGGGCCGGGCGGCCGGGCACACCCGCCGTGCCATCGGCTGTTGGGTGGTTGTCCGGATGGTCGTCGTCCATGGTGCCGAGTGTCCATGGCCGACACGGGCCGGTTCAGGTCTGGTCCGGGGCGCTCTGGCGCAACCCGGGGGCGGACGGAGTCACGGACGGCCTGCGGGGCAGCCGTACGGCTACGGCACCACGACTGCCGCCGGGCCCGGCGGCAGCATGTCCATGTGCTCCATGTCCGGCACGGGCTGCTGCGGGGGTTCCAGTCCGGGCAGGAGCCAGGGGTGGAACGGGGCCAGGGCGGCGAGGGCGAGGAAGACGGCGCCGACCGCGAGGGAGAACAGCGGGCCGAGCCGCCACAGCTTCTCGACGAAGACGACCACGGCCAGGGCGGCCATCGCCAGGACGTTCATGACGCCCAGCGGGATCAGGACGATCATCAGGCCCCAGCAGCAGCCGACGCAGTAGAGGCCGTGGTGGAGCCCGACGCGGAGGTCCCGGGCCCAGGGGTGGAAGCCGGCGTACCGCACGAGGTGTGCCAGGGGGCTGCGGCAGTGCTGCAGGCAGACGTCCTTCAGCGGGCCGATCTGCTGGAGCCCGGCCAGCAGGAACGCGCCGGCCCCGATCCAGCGGCCGGCGTCGGGGTGGTCCTCCACCGCGGTGCCGGCGAGCGCGAGGATCCCGTACGTGAGCAGCCCGAAGGCCGTCCAGGCCAGCAGGTAGCCGCAGACGAACTGTGTCAGCCGTGCCGCGCGGGCCGCGCCGGCCGACGCGCGGCCGATGGACCGGGCCCAGGTGACCGCCACCGGCGCCACGGACGGGAACATCATGGCGATCATCATGATCACCCACAGCAGCAGGAACAGCGGCAGGTCCATGCCCATGGTGCCCGGCGCGACGCCCATGCCCCGGGCCTGGTCGAGTACGAGGGCCCAGGCGAGCAGCGCGAGCGCGGCCATCAGGGACCAGGCGAGCGCGAGTTCCCGCGCCGGCAGGAGGTTCGCCGGTCTCAGGGGTGGCCGGAGGGCACTGCGGTCGAGGCGGCGCACACGTACAGGACAGCACAGGGGGCGTTCCGGCGCGCGGTGCGACCCGGCCCGCCCCGATGGCCCGCGGTCGGGTGGAGGGGGGAGAATCGGGGTGGAGGGCTGTGCTCACGGTCACGAGGAGGCGGCGCGATGTCCGCGGAAACGGTGACGGTCCCGAAATGGCGTGCAGTGGGCGACTGGTTCGACACGTGCAGGTGCCATGTGCCCTGTCCGTGCACGTTCGCGCAGCTGCCGACGTACGGCGCCTGCGACGGCGTCCTGGCCTGGCACATCCGTGAGGGGCGGTACGGGGACGTGCCCCTGGACGGCCTCAACGTGCTGATGCTGGCTTCCTTCGTCGGCAACGTGTGGGCCAAGCACTCCGAGGCGTATGCGGCGGTGTTCTTCGACGAGCGGGCCGACGAGCCCCAGCGCGAGGCGCTCCGGATGATCTTCAGTGGGCAGGCCGGCGGGTGGCCCGCCCGGCTGGGCGAGACGCTCGGCGCGGAGATGCGGGGCATGGACTTCGCGCCCATCGAGATGGAGGTCGCCGAGGACCTCAGCGCCTGGTGGGCGGCCGTTCCGGGCCGGGTCGAGGCCCGCGGCGAAGCGCTCACCGGGCCCACCACCCCGGAGGGCGCGCGCGTCCAGTCGACGAACATGCCGGGCTGCGAGACGGGGCCGGGGCAGGTGGTGACCTGGGGCCGGGCGACTGCCAACCGCGCCGACGCCTTCGGCTTCGAGTGGAGCAGGCCCGGCCAGTCCAGCAAGTACATCCCGTTCGACTGGGCGGGGCCGGACGAGGTCGGGCAGGCCGCGTGAATCCGGTTCGCACGGTTCTCCGAGGCGGTCCACAGCCGCCGGGCGGCGTCGCCGTCCGGGGTCGGCTTCGCCCGCCGGGAGCGGACCGGCGCCCCGCGCCGGCCGAACCGCGGACCGAAGGAGTCGTCGGGCCGGACACCGGGCGCGGTGGCCGCTACCCCGGGTTGCTCACGGCACGTCGGCCTCGTCGCTGCCCTCGCGACGGCGAGTTACCGCGGGTAGCCCGGCCGTTGCGCGGGGGTGGACCAGGGGCCGGGCCTCCCGGCCAGTAGGCTGCGGGTCCGTCCGTCCCCTACGCCCCGAGGTACCGCTCCGTGAGCCCCGCACCGCCGCCCCCCATACCCGTCACGGTCGTCGGCGTCGGCGCCGACGGCTGGGCCGGGCTCACCGCCGCCGCGCGCTCCGCCCTCGCCTCGGCCGAGGTGCTGATCGGCGGGCCGCGGCAACTGGACCTGCTGCCCGGCGCGGACTGCCGCGGCGAGCGGGTGGCCTGGCCGAGCCCGCTGCGGCCGGCGGTGCCGAAACTGATGGCGGAGCACGCCGGGCGCCGGGTCGCCGTGCTCGCCAGCGGCGACCCCATGTTCTACGGGATCGGGCGCGCACTGTCGGAGGAACTCGGGCCCGGGGCCCTGCTGGTCCACCCGCACCCGTCCTCGGTGTCGTACGCCTGCGCCCGCCTGGGCTGGCCGGTGGAGGAGACCGAGGTCGTCACGGTGGTGGGCCGTCCGGTGGCCCGGCTCGCGGCCGCCCTGTACGAGGGACGGCGGGTGCTGGTGCTCAGCGCCGGAGCGGCGACCCCGAACGAGATCGCCGCTCTCCTGTGCGAGCAGGGCTTCGGCCCGAGCCGGATGCGGGTGCTGGAGCAGCTCGGCTCCGAGCGCGAGGACGCGTACGAGGGCCGCGCCGACAGCTGGGACCGCGCACCCGGCGACCCCCTGAACGTGGTGGCCGTCGACTGCCGCCGCGACCCGGCCGCGCCCGGCCCGCGCCTCGGCGCGACCCCGGGCCTGCCCGACACCGCGTACGAGCACGACGGCCAGCTGACCAAGCGCCACGTGCGGGCCGCGACGCTGTGCGCCCTCGCCCCGGCCCCCGGCGAACTGCTGTGGGACATCGGCGGCGGCTCCGGCTCCATCGGCATCGAGTGGATGCGCACGCACCCCTCCTGCCGGGCGGTGGCGGTGGAACGCGTCCCGGAGCGGGCGGCCCGCATCACCCGCAACGCGGCCGCGCTCGGTGTTCCCGGCCTGCGGGTGGTCACCGGCTCCGCCCCCGCGGCGCTGGCCGGACTCCCCTCCCCCGAGGCCGTGTTCATCGGCGGCGGCCTGACCGCCCCCGGCCTGCTGGACGCCGCCTGGGAAGCCCTGGCCCCCGGCGGCCGACTGGTGGTCAACACCGTCACCCTCGAATCGGAGGCGGTCCTGACCGAGCGGTACCGGCGGCACGGCGGCGACCTGGTGAAACTGGCCGTCGCCCACGCGGTGCCGGTCGGCGGCTTCACCGGCTGGCGGCAGGCGATGCCGGTAACCCAGTGGTCCGTCACCAAGCAAGCCCTGCCCGCGAACGAAAAGGACCCCCAGACATGACCGTGTACTTCATCGGTGCGGGCCCCGGCGCCGCCGACCTGATCACGGTGCGCGGTGCCCGGACCCTGGCCGCCGCCCCGGTCTGCCTGTACGCGGGCAGCCTCGTCCCGCGCGAGCTGCTGGCGGAGTGCCCGCCCGGCGCCCGCCTCGTCGACACCTCGCAGCTGAACCTCGACGAGATCGTCGCCGAGTGCGTACGGGCCCACGAGGCGGGCCGGGACGTGGCGCGGCTCCACTCGGGCGACCCGTCCATCTTCAGCGCGGTCGCCGAGCAGATGCGGCGGCTCGACGCGGCCGGCATTCCGTACGAGGTGGTGCCGGGCGTGCCCGCGTTCGCCGCGGCGGCGGCCTCGCTGAAGCGGGAGCTGACCGTCCCCACCGTCGGCCAGACCGTGATCCTGACCCGTATCGCCCAGCAGGCCACCCCGATGCCCCCCGGCGAGGACCTGGCCACCCTGGGCCGCAGCGGCGCCCTCCTCGTGCTGCACCTGGCCACGCGCTACGTGGACCGGGTCGTCGGCGAACTGCTGCCGCACTACGGGGCCGACTGCCCCGTGGCAGTGGTGGCGATGGCCAGCCGCCCCGACGAGCTGATCCTGCGCGGCACGCTGGCCGACATCGCCGACCAGGTGAAGGAGGCGGGCCTGGTCCGCACGGCGGTCATCGTGGTGGGCCGCACCCTCGGCGCCGAGCAGTTCCGCGACAGCCACCTGTACTCCCCCGAGCGCGACCGGCATGTCTGCTGAACCGCACGCCGGGCCGCACGTCCTCATCCTGGGCGGCACCACGGAGGCCCGCCGTCTCGCGGAAACCCTGGCAGCCCCCGAACCCGCCCCGCCCACACCTCCGTTCCGGGTGACGAGCTCACTGGCCGGGCGGGTCGCCGCACCCGTACTCCCGCCGGGCGAGGTCCGCATCGGCGGGTTCGGCGGGCCGGAGGGCCTCGCGGCCTGGATCGCCACCCACCGGGTCACCCACCTGGTGGACGCCACCCACCCGTTCGCGGAGCGGATGAGCTTCAACGCGGCCCGTGCTGCGGCGCTTTCGGGGGTCCCGCTGCTGGCTCTGCGCCGCCCCGGCTGGACCCCGGGCCCCGGCGACGACTGGACCTTCGCACCGGACCTCGACGGGGCGGCGGCCCTCCTCCCCCGCCTCGGCGCCGCCCGGGTCTTCCTCACCACCGGCCGTACCGGACTGCACGCCTTCGCGCACCTGACCCGTCCGTGGTTCCTCGTGCGCTCCGTGGACCCCCCGGCCGGTCCGGTGCCGCCGCGCCTCGAAGTACTGCTGGCCCGCGGCCCGTTCACCCTCGGCGACGAGCGCGAACTCCTCTCCCGGCACCGGATCGACCTCCTGGTCACCAAGGACAGCGGCGGCTCCGCCACCGCCCCCAAGCTGGCCGCGGCCCGCGCGGCCGGCGTCCCCGTCCTCGTCGTCCGCCGCCCTCCGGTCCCCGAGGGCGTCCCGGAAGCCGGCACCGCAGCGGCCGCGGCGGCCTGGCTGCACGAGCACGCGGCGCGCACCTGAGGCCTCCGGCGCGGCGGTGAGGCCGCCGCCCACCGGCCTCCGCCGGCCGCCGAACCACGAGGAGCGCGTAGCGGTCCCGGGCGCACCACTGCCTCGTGGCGGATGCCGGACCGCGGTAGAGGCCGTCTCATGTGGCGAGTCGGCGGTGGCAGATGAGGGTGCAGGCGGCGATGCCGGTCGCACCCGCTCAGCCGGCCGAAGTGTTCCGTGTCGCCTCGCGTGCCTCGGTGAGGGCTCGCTGCCTGAGGTTGCCGCCGAACAACTGAATCGTGGTGGCGGCCAGGATGTCATCCGTGCCGATGGTCCGCCTGTCCCCCGTGCGGGCGGACCAGGCTCGTAGGGAATCCTTGAGGAACGGGGTCGGGGCCGTTTCGCCCGGCATCACTGGGGTGACCGTACCGAAACGTTTGACCCCGCCCTCGCGGACGACCATGGCCGCGTCCCGGGCGAGGTCCGTCAGGAACACGCTCGCGATTCCGTCCAGGTCGCGGACCATCGCCGGGACGGCCGCCGCCCCCTGGCTCCGCAGCAGCTTCTTGACCCCGGCCTCGAACCTGTGGGCGCCGGCCACAGCACTCGGCTTGCGTGACCTGCTGCGCTGACGAGAAGGCACGATGACGCCCTCGGCGTCGTACAGGACACCGGTCAGGCCTCGAAACGTCGGGCTGTGGTCGTACCACTTCTCCCCCACCTCGAGCTCGACGTTCCGGTCGATCGCCGAAAGCAGGTCCCTGGGAATCAGCTTCTTCCGGGCCTCCTTCGCCGCCGCTCCCCTCGCGCCGTCGATGATCTCCGTCAGCACTGTCCGCGTCACCGACGCGGCGGCCCACGCGGCCGACCGAGAGACGTGCATCGGGGTCACGTCCCTGAACACCGCTTTGACGAGAGAAGGCTTGAACGGCGAGACATCCATGAACGAGGCGGTCTCGGGACCGCTGCGCTCAGGGCGTGCGGGCTGTGCGGTCATAGGAGGAGACGCTCCCTGCTGTCGGAGTTGGACGGATCGAAGATCCACTTGATCACGGAGCGGACCGGTCTGCCCTCTCCGTCGGAATCTCGGGCGCGAACGCCGCAGAGGCATCGAGTCCTCGCAGCGACCGGGCCGCCCTCGCTGGACCATCGAACGCACCATGGCCTGGCTCGCCGGCTGCCGCCGGCTCCACCGCCGCTACGAACGCAAGGCCGAACACTTCCTGGCCTTCACCAGCATTGCCTGCACCCTCATCTGCTATCGCAGACTCGCCACATGAGATGACGTCTTACAGGCCGGCCCGCCCCGGAAGGACGACGGGCGGCCGGGAAGCCCCGGAAACCCATCGCCCCCGCCCCGCCCCCTCAGCCGTACCGGCGGGGGGTCCAGGTGACGGACGAGCCGTCCGGGCGCTCCGTGACCTGCGTCTGCGAGGAGCCGATGAGCAGGAGCGTGCGCATGTCGACCTCGGAGGGCTCCAGCGTGCCGAGCGTGACGATGCGGACGGACTGCTCCGGTCCGCCCACGTCGCGGGCGACGACCACCGGGGTCCGTGCCGGGCGCAGCCCCAGCAGCAGCTCGCGAGCCTTGGCGACCTGCCAGTTCCGGCTGCGCGAGCCCGGGTTGTACAGGGCGAGGACCAGGTCGGCCGCGGCGGCCGCGCGCAGCCGCTCCTCGATGACCTCCCACGGCTTGAGCCGGTCGGACAGGGAGATGGTGGCGTAGTCGTGGCCGAGCGGGGCGCCGGCCGCGGCGGCCGCCGCGTTGGCCGCGGTCACGCCCGGCAGGACCCGTACGGGCACGTCCTTGTACTCGGGCTGCGCGGCGACCTCCAACACAGCAGTGGCCATGGCGAAGACGCCCGGGTCGCCACCGGAGACCACGGCGACCCGCTTGCCGCGCCGGGCCAGGTCGAGGGCGAACTCGGCGCGCTCCGACTCGACCTTGTTGTCGGAGCCGTGCCGGATCTGCCCCGGCCTGGCGGGGACGCGGTCCAGGTACGTGGTGTAGCCGATCAGGACCTCGGCGTCGGACAGCGCCCGGCGCGTCTCGGGGGTGAGCCACAGCGGCCCGGCCGGCCCGGTGCCGACGACGCAGACCCCGCCGGGCCCGGACGGCACGCTGCCGGGATTGCCGACCCGGCTGGGCACGACGGCGACGGCGAAGTAGGGGACGGTGTCCGGATCGGTCTCCGCGAGGACGCCGGTCCGCTCCCCCTCCATCGTGGCGCGCTCGACGTAGCGGGCCTCGGCGAGGCGGCCGCTGCCCTCCATCGCGCGGCGCACGGCCGGGAAGGTGCGTCCCAGCTTCATGACGACCGCGGAATCGGTGGCGGCCAGGCGGGCGGTGAGCTCCTCCTCGGGCAGGGTGCCGGGGAGGATGGTGAGCACCTCCTCGCCCTCCACGAGCGGGGTGCCCAGGCGGGCGGCCGCGGCACTGACCGAGGTCACGCCGGGGATGACCTCGGCCTCGTAGCGGTCGGCGAGCCGCTTGTGCATGTGCATGTACGAGCCGTAGAAGAGCGGGTCGCCCTCGGCGAGGACCGCGACGGTCCGGCCGGCGTCCAGGTGCGCGGCCAGGCGGGCGGCGGAGGCCTCGTAGAACTCCTCCATCGCACCCTGGTAGCCACCGGGGTGGTCGGTGGTCTCGGTGGTGACCGGGTAGACCAGCGGCTCCTCGATGTGGTCCGCGCGCAGGTGGCGGGCGGCGATGGAGCGGGCGATGGAACGGCCGTGGCGGGCGCTGTGGTAGGCGACGACATCGGCCTCGCCGATCACCTCGACGGCCCGCAGGGTCATCAACGACGGGTCACCGGGGCCGAGCCCCACCCCGTACAGACGGCCCTTGGCGCCGACGCCGGCGCTGCCGGTGCTGATGGTGCTGGTGCTGGCGCTGCTGCTCATTCTTCCTCACTCGCGATCGCGTTGAGGGCGGCGGCCGCGATGGCGCTGCCCCCGCGCCGGCCGCGGACGATGAGGTGGTCGAGGCCCGAGGGGTGGGCGGCCAGGGCGTCCTTGGACTCGGCGGCGCCGATGAAGCCGACGGGCACGCCGATGACGGCGGCGGGGCGCGGGGCACCCTCCTCGATCATCTCCAGCAGCCGGAACAGGGCGGTCGGCGCATTGCCGACGGCGATCACGGAGCCCTCCAGCAGGCCGCGGTCGCGCCACACTTCGAGGGCGGCGGCGCTGCGGGTGGTGCCCATGCGCTGTGCGAGAGCGGGCACGGACGGGTCGGAGAGGGTGCAGACCACCTCGTTGTCGGCGGGCAGCCGCTTGCGGGTGACGCCGCTGGCGACCATCTGTACGTCACAGAGGACGGGCGCCCCGGCGTGCAGGGCGGCGCGGGCGCGCAGGACGACGTCCGGCGTGTAGCCGAGGTCCCGGGGCAGGTCGGTCATTCCGCAGGCGTGAATCATGCGTACCGCGACCTGCGCGACGGAGGCGGGCAGCCCGGAGAGGTCCGCCTCGGCGCGGATCGTGGCAAAGGACTGGCGGTAGATCTCCGCGCCGTCCTTCTCGTACTCGAACACTGTGTACTCGCTCATTTCTTCGCTGCGTCGTCGTGGGAGGTGGTGCGGCGTGCGGACGCGAGGGCCGCGGCCAGGTGGTCGGAAGTCTCGATGCCGCGGTGCGGTGGGCTGCCGCCGGGGACGGTGAGGTCGTAGCCGGCCGGGGTGGCGACGACGTCGACCCAGGCGGTGCCGCGGGGGTGACCGCAGCGGCGGTCGCAGCCGGACCAGTGCACGGGCAGCGGTCCGGTCGCGCGGGCGGCGACGGCCCGCGCGTCGGCGCGGACGTCGGCCAGGGACCTGGCGCAACCGGGCTGCCCGGTACAGGCGGTGACGGAACGCCAGGGGTCGTCGGGGGCGGTGACGAGCCCGGCCTCGGCGAGCGCGGCCAGGGCCTGCGGTGCCCGGTCGGCGGGCACGCCGGGCACGACGATCCCGCGCCAGGGCGTGAGCCGCATCCGGCCGGTCAGCCCGGCCAGCAGCCGCCACTGAGCGGTGGTCAGCCGCCCGAGGGGAGCGAGCACACTGAGTGCGACGGCCGCGCCGGGCCCGGCGACGATCCCGGGCTCGGGGCCCGGCCCGTCCGGGCGGGTCTCGGGGGGGCCGTCCGGGCCTTGCCCATGTTCCTGTTCCCCCGGGTTCCGCCGGCCCTCCGGTGCGGCAGCGGTGCAGGCCGCGGCCACGGCGGTGGCCGGGATGCCGGCGGCTTCCAGGCGGGCCGCCAACCCGGCGGCGGTCAGGGCGTGTTCGGCGGGCAGTTCGACAGCCCGCCAGGCGCGCGTACCGGCGGCGCGGACCGCGTCGAGGAAGTAGCGGGCAGCGGCCAGCGCGGCACGCGGCACGTCCTCCGCGGCCACGCGTACGGCCGAGGCGGTCGCAGCCGGAGCGGTCGCAGCCGGGGCCGTCACAGCCAAGGTGGTCGCAGCCGGAGCGGTCGCAGCCGGGGCCGTCACAGCCAAGGTGGTCGCAGCCGAGGCGGTCGCAGCCGGGGCCGTCACAGCCAAGGTGGTCGCAGCCGAGGCGGTGGCGACGTACACGAGGGCGTGTTCGGCGTCGCGGGCGACGACGGTGACATCCGCGTCCAGCGAGGCCACGTCGCCGCGGCCGTCGTCGAGGGCGAACAGGAAACGGCCGGACAGGGCGGCCGCTTGGGCCTCGGCGCAGAGCAGCCGGTCCAGCTCGGCCACCCACGGGGCCACGTCCGGCAGCGCCGGCAGGTCCAGGCCGGTCAGCGGCGAGGCGACGATGTTGCGGACCCGCTCGTGGGTGGGCGCGGGCAGCAGCCCGGCCCGGTCCAGTACCGCGGCCAGTTCGCCGCCGCAGCTCGCGCCGAGCCCGCGGAGCTGGGCGTTGCCGCGCGAGGTGAGGTCGATGTGCCCGTCGCCCAGCCGGTCGGCGGCGTCGGCGAGCAGCAGGGCCGCGTCCCCGCCGAGCATCCCGCCGGGGATCCGCACCCGGGCCAGGTACCCGTCGTCGGCCGCGTGGAGGCGCAGTGCGCCGGGGCAGGCGTCACCGCGCTCCCGTATGACGGGTTCGTCCCGTGCTGCAGGGGCGGAGGGGGGTGTGGGCATGGCGGCGAGCATACCCACGAATCCCGGCCCCCGACCTGTGGCCGTCACCACCCCCGACC
>NZ_JACBGN010000179.1 GCF_013401435.1 Streptomyces sp. BR123 | reverse complement strand
GTGCGGGGGCGCAGGGCGAGGGCGGTGGCGGCCGAGGCGGTCAGCGGGACGACGGCCAGCAGGGTCAGGGCGGCGGCGCCGGGCAGCGGCCGGTCGGCGTGGAGCAGCCCGGCGCCGGCTCCGTCGAAGGGGAGGCCGCCGAGGTCGCCGCGCAGGTGGAGGAAGGCGGCCAGGGCCAGGGCGCTGCCCAGGGTGCCCGAGATCGCGGTGGAGACGGCCGCGACGAGGGCGAGGCGTACGGGGCCCAGCCCGACGGCGTCCATCCCGGCGCGGGGCCGGGTGGCGGGGTCGGTCCGGGCGACGGCGACGGCGAGGTGGACGGTGGCGGCGATCGGGACCAGCGTCCACAGCAGCCGCGGGAACGATCCGGCGGGGCGGGCGACCGCCCCGGCGAGCACGTACAGCAGCAGGAAGCCGGTGCCGGCGCAGGCGGCGGCGACCAGCAGGCGGCGCAGCTGGACGAGCGGGCGGGAGCCGCGGGCTAGGCGGAGAGCGAGCACGCGGCCTGGTCCTCCGGGGTGTCGCCGGACGGGCCGGCCAGGCCGGCGGCCGCTCCGGCGGGGCGGCCGTCGAGGAGGGCGAACCGGCGGTCGGCGGCGTCCGCGGTGTCGTCGTCGTGGGTGGCCAGCACGACGGTGATCTCGTGGGACCGGGCCGCGGTGGTCAGGGTGCGCAGGAGCAGGGCGCGTTCGGAGCGGTGCAGCGACGCGGTGGGCTCGTCGGCGAAGACCACGGCGGGCTCGCTGACCAGGGCCCGGGCCAGGGCGACGCGCTGGGACGCGGCGCGGTCCAGGGCGCGGGGGCGTTTGCGGGCGAGGCCGGCGATGTCGAGCCGGTCCAGCCATGCGCAGGCGGCACGCTTGGCGGTGCGGTGCGAGGCGCCGGAGACCAGCAGGGGGAGGGCGGCGTTCTCCCAGACGGTGAGCTCGGGCAGCAGGGCCGGCTCGGGGCCGATCCAGCCGAACCGGTCGCGGCGCAGCCGTTCGCGGGTGAGGGCGGGCATGGTGTGGACGGGCACGCTGTTGAACCAGACCTCGCCCTCGCGGGGGACGAGCCGGCCGCTGAGGCAGTGCAGCAGGGTGGTCTTCCCGCTGCCCCGCGGGCCGGTGACGGCGAGGACCTCGCCTTGGCGGACGCCGACCGAGACCCCGATGATGCCGGGTGAACCGTTGTGGGAGTAGTGAACGGACCGTGCCCAGAGCACATCGTCGTCCGGTGGAGCCACCATGGCGTACACCTCCGTCCGGGGAACGAAGCGGAGCCCCTTC
The DNA here is from genome assembly GCF_013401435.1 of Streptomyces sp. BR123. Classification (GTDB taxonomy): domain Bacteria; phylum Actinomycetota; class Actinomycetes; order Streptomycetales; family Streptomycetaceae; genus Streptomyces. Next base: position 13,615 of record NZ_JACBGN010000179.1, on the reverse strand, counting down.
GGTCACTGGCGCCGCACTGAGATGTAAAGAGAAGAACCTCGCGAATGGCGACAGCACACGGCCCGGACCCCCGCGTTCTCACTCGAACGGGGCATCCGGGCCGTGTGGTTGGGACCCTTCAGGACCTGGTCCTGCAGCTTGGTCCTGCGGTCCTGCGGCTTGGTCCTGCAGACCGGTCCTACAGCTTGGTCCACGCCTCGGTGAGCACCGAGCGCAGGATCCCCTCGATCTCGTCGAAGGTGCCCTGGTCCGCGGTCAGCGGCGGTGCCAGCTGCACGACCGGGTCGCCGCGGTCGTCGGCCCGGCAGTACAGGCCGTTCTCGAAGAGTGCCCTGGAGAGGAAGCCGTAGAGCACGCGCTCGGTCTCCTCGTCCGTGAAGGACTCCTTGGTGACCTTGTCCTTGACGAGCTCGATGCCGTAGAAGTAGCCGTTTCCGCGGACGTCGCCGACGATCGGCAGGTCGTGCAGCTTCTGCAGCGTCTTCAGGAAGGCGGACTCGTTGTCCAGCACGTGCTGGTTGAGGCCTTCCTTGTCGAAGATGTCGAGGTTGGCGAGGGCCACGGCGGAGGACACCGGGTGCCCGCCGAAGGTGTAACCGTGCAGGAAGGTGTTGTTGCCCTTGTAGAAGGGCTCGGCGATGCGGTCCGACACGATGCAGGCGCCGATCGGGGAGTAGCCCGAGGTCATGCCCTTGGCGCAGGTGATCATGTCCGGGACGTAGTCGAACTTGTCGCAGGCGAACATCGTGCCGAGGCGGCCGAAGGCGCAGATCGTCTCGTCGGAGACGAGGAGCACGTCGTACGTGTCGCAGATCTCGCGGACGCGCTGGAAGTACCCGGGCGGCGGCGGGAAGCAGCCGCCGGCGTTCTGCACCGGCTCCAGGAAGACGGCGGCGACGGTGTCGGCGCCCTCGAAGAGGATCTGCTGCTCGATCTGGTCGGCGCACCAGCGGCCGAAGGCCTCGGGGTCGTCGCCGTGGATCGGGGCCCGGTAGATGTTGGTGTTCGGCACCTTGTGCGCGCCGGGGACCAGCGGCTCGAAGGGAGCCTTGAGGGCCGGCAGGCCGGTGATGGACAGCGCGCCCTGCGGGGTGCCGTGGTAGGCGACCGCACGCGAGATGACCTTGTACTTGGTCGGCTTGCCCTTGAGCTTGTAGTACTGCTTGGCCAGCTTCCAGGCGGTCTCGACGGCCTCACCGCCGCCGGTGGTGAAGAAGACCTTGTTCAGGTCGCCCGGCGCGTAGCCGGCGAGGCGCTCCGCCAGCTCGACGGCCTTGGGGTGGGCGTAGGACCACACGGGGAAGAACGCGAGCTCCTGCGCCTGACGGTAGGCGACCTCGGCGAGCTCCTTGCGGCCGTGACCGGCGTTGACCACGAACAGTCCGGCGAGACCGTCCAGGTAGCGCTTGCCCTTGTCGTCGTAGATGTAGGTGCCCTCACCGCGGACGATGGTGGGGACGGGGGTGTTCTCGTACGAGGACATGCGGGTGAAGTGCATCCACAGGTGGTCGTACGCGGTTTTGGACAGGTCCTGGGTCACGGCTATCGGGTTCCCCACATGTAGGTCTGCTTCTTCAGCTTCAGGTAAACGAAGCTTTCGGTGGATCGCACGCCGGGGAGCGCGCGGATCTTCTTGTTGATCGTTTCCAGCAGGTGGTCGTCGTCCTCGCAGACGATCTCCACCATCAGGTCGAACGAGCCCGCGGTCATCACCACGTACTCGCACTCGGCCATCTGGGTCAGCGCATCGGCCACCGGGTCGACGTCGCCCTCGACGTTGATGCCGACCATGGCCTGGCGGCGCAGGCCCACGGTGAGCGGGTCGGTGACGGCCACGATCTGCATGACGCCCTGGTCGAGCAGCTTCTGCACGCGCTGGCGCACGGCCGCCTCGGACAGGCCCACGGCCTTCCCGATCGCCGCGTACGGACGGCGGCCGTCCTCCTGCAGTTGCTCGATGATCGCGAGCGACACAGCATCGACCGAAGGGGACGGCTGCCTGTTCCTGGAATCTGCGCTTCGACTGGCCACGACCTCACTCTGCACGAGGAGTCGTCTGTTCCGCAAGACGGATTCGATGAAATCCGTTGTCTCGGGATCGTGATCTCACTGATTTCGTAGGTGGCCGTGTCTGGCCCTGTCGAAAGCGTCCGCCCAGGGGCTAGGCTTGGGTGAGCGTCTCAATCATTGGACATGTGATCAGGAGTGTGGCTGTAGTGACCACCGAACTGCGTCGTCTGCGCAACTACATCGGCGGGGAGTTCAAGGACGCCGCCGACGGGCGGACCACCGACGTGGTCAACCCCGCCACCGGCGAGGTGTACGCGACGGCTCCGCTCTCCGGCCAGGCCGACGTGGACGCGGCCATGGCCGCCGCCGCTGCCGCCTTCCCGGGCTGGCGCGACACCACCCCCTCGGAGCGGCAGAAGGCCCTGCTCAAGATCGCCGACGCCTTCGAGGCGCGCGCGGACGAGCTCGTGGCCGCCGAGTCCGAGAACACGGGCAAGCCGCTGGGCCTCACGGCCAGCGAGGAGCTGCCCCCGATGGTGGACCAGATCCGCTTCTTCGCGGGTGCGGCCCGTCTGCTGGAGGGCCGCTCCGCCGGCGAGTACATGGACGGGATGACCTCGATCATCCGCCGTGAGCCGGTCGGCGTCTGCGCCCAGGTCGCGCCGTGGAACTACCCGATGATGATGGCCGTGTGGAAGTTCGCCCCGGCCATCGCCGCGGGCAACACCGTGGTGCTCAAGCCCTCGGACACCACCCCCGCCTCCACCGTCCTGATGGCGGAGATCATCGACTCGATCCTGCCCAAGGGCGTCTTCAATGTCGTCTGCGGCGACCGCGAGACCGGCAAGGCCATGGTCGAGCACTCCACCCCGGCGATGGCCTCCATCACCGGCTCCGTCCGCGCGGGCATGCAGGTCGCGGAGAGCGCCTCGAAGGACGTCAAGCGCGTCCACCTGGAGCTCGGCGGCAAGGCCCCGGTCGTGGTCTTCGAGGACGCCGACATCGCCAAGGCCGTCGAGGACATCGCCGTCGCCGGCTACTTCAACGCCGGCCAGGACTGCACGGCCGCGACCCGCGTCCTCGTGCACGAGTCCATCCACGACGAGTTCGTCGCCGCCCTCGCCAAGGCCGCCGCCGACACCAAGACCGGCCAGCCGGACGACGAGGACGTGCTCTACGGCCCGCTGAACAACCCCAACCAGCTGGGCCAGGTCGCGGGCTTCATCGACCGCCTCCCGGCGCACGCCAAGGTCGAGGCGGGCGGCCACCGCGTCGGCGACAAGGGCTACTTCTACGCCCCGACCGTCGTCTCGGGCCTCAAGCAGGACGACGAGATCGTCCAGAACGAGGTCTTCGGCCCCGTCATCACCGTCCAGTCCTTCACCGACGAGGCGCAGGCCGTGGAGTACGCGAACGGCGTCGAGTACGCCCTCGCCTCCTCGGTGTGGACCAAGGACCACGGCCGGGCGATGCGCATGTCCAAGAAGCTCGACTTCGGCTGCGTCTGGATCAACACCCACATCCCGCTCGTCGCCGAGATGCCCCACGGCGGCTTCAAGAAGTCCGGCTACGGCAAGGACCTCTCCGCCTACGGCTTCGAGGACTACACCCGCATCAAGCACGTGATGACCTCGCTGGACGGCTGACGGCCGGTCACGGCCGCGCGGGCCGCTGGGGACCGCGCAGGAGCCGCCGGAGTTCGATCAAGGGGCGGGCAGTGGACAATGTGTCCATTGCCCGCCCCCGTCACGTTCCCGAGGCTCTTCTCCATGCCTGAAATCGCCTTCTCCCGCCGTGCGGCGCTGCGCGGAATCGGTGCCGCCGGCCTGCTCGTCGCCCTCGCCGGCTGCGGCGTGCCGTCCGCGTACGTCCCCGAGGGCCGGCGGGGAGGCCCGGACCGCTCGGGGCGGGACCGGAGCGTCGCCTTCTCCAACTGGCCGCTCTACATCGACACCGACGAGGAGGACGAGGAGCGACGTCCCACGCTGGAGGCCTTCACGCGGAAGACCGGCATCGAGGTCTCCTACAGCGAGGAGATCAACGACAACGACGAGTTCTTCGGCAAGATCAGCCCCGCCCTGATGAACCGCCAGGACACCGGCCGCGACCTGGTGGTGATCACCGACTGGATGGCCGCCCGCTACGTCCGGCTGGGCTGGGTCCAGGAGATGGACCGTGCGGCGCAGCCCAACGTGGCCGCGCACCTGGACCCGCAGCTGCGCTCGCCCGCCTTCGACGAGGGCCGCCTGCACACCGTGCCCTGGCAGTCGGGGATCACCGGCATCGCGTACAACCGCAAGGCTCTCGGCCGGGAGGTCAAGTCCGTCAAGGACCTGTGGCACCCGGACCTGGCGGGCCGGGTCACCCTCTTCTCCGGCCTCGACGAGTCCTTCGCGCTGCTGATGCAGGGCAACGGCGTGGACGTCACCCGGTGGACCGAGGCCGACTTCCACCGGATGTGCGATCAGGTCGAGGAGCTGGTGCGCAAGAAGCACATCCGCCGCTTCACCGGCAACGACTACACCTCTGACCTCGCCAAGGGCGACGTCCTGGCCTGCCAGGCCTATTCGGGCGATGCCATCCAGCTCAAGGCCGACAACCCCGACATCGAGTTCACGGTCCCCGAGGAGGGCGGCGAGCTGTGGTCGGAGAGCATGCTCATACCCAACCTGGCCCGGCACAAGGCCAATGCCGAGGCCCTCGTCGACTACTACTACGACCCGGAGGTGGCCGCCGAGCTGGCCGCCTTCGTCAACTACGTCTGCCCCGTGCCGGCCGCCCGCGACGTGCTGGCCGCCTCGGCCGACAAGGAGACCGCGGAACTCGCCGAGAACCCGCTGCTGTTCCCGGACGGGGAGCTGCGCAAGCGGTTGGCCGTGGCCCGCGCCGTCACCTCCGAGGAGCGCCGCTCCTTCGCCCGCCGCTGGAACACCATCGCGGGCCTGTGATCATCACCACGAAACTGAACGCGTTCAGCGCACACGGCTGAACGCGTTCAATTCGAGGCGTAGGGTGCTGCCATGAGCGAGAGAAACGCCCTCCGGCGGCGGATCCGTGCCTGGCTGATCCTTTTCATCGTGTGCCTCGTCCTCAGCGGGCTCACGGCCTTCCCCCTCGTCACCGAGCTGCGCTGGGCCAACTCCCTGGTGTCCCACGCATGGTTGGCCCGGGTCGGCGAGGGCCTGGACCAGGCCGACGCGCAGTACCCGTTCCTCCTGTACGGCACCGACTGGCTCGCGTTCGCCCACCTGGTGATCGCGGTCTTCTTCTACGGCGTCCTGCGCGACCCCGTACGCAACATCTGGATCATCGAAGCAGGCATGATCGCCTGTGCCGGGGTCATCCCCCTGGCCCTGTTCTGCGGGCCCATCCGGGGCATCCCCTTCGGGTGGAGCCTCATCGACATGTCCTTCGGGGTCTTCGGGGTGATCCCGCTGGTCGCGCTCCGCCGCCTCGTCAAGCGGCTGGAGGCGCTGCCCGCCACCGCCTGACGGCGGCCGCCGCCCGCGCCCGCGGCCTCACCGGCCGAACCGGGCGCGGACGGCCGCCAGGACGCCGATCCGGTTGGTGGTGATCGCGTCCACGCCGGCCGCCAGCAGCCTGCGCATCGAGGGAGCGGTGTCGGCGGTCCACGCCGAGACCTTCAGGCCGTCCCGGTGCAGCGCGTCCACCAGCTCCCGGCCGACCAGCCCGAAACGGTAGTTGAGCCAGGCCGGCGCCACCGCGTCGATCAGCACCCGGCGCGGCGGCGACAACGTCGTCCACGTCAGCGCGATCTCCGCGTCCCGATCGGCGGCGCGCACGGCCAGCATGGTGTTCGGGCCCGCGCTGTAGTACGTACGCTCCCGGGCCCCGCACTCGCGGACCACCCCGACCACCGTCCGCACCGACTCGGCGGTCGCACCCGGCAGGTCGATCATCACCCGGCCCGAGCCCGACGCCGCCAGCGCCTCGCGCAGGGTCGGGACCCCGCCCGCCGTCATCTCCCGCAGCTGCGCGGCCGTGACGGCGTCCAGCCGCACGTCGTGCCGCCACAGCCGCCACAGCGTGTCGTCGTGCAGGAGCACCGGCTCCCCGTCGCGGGTCAGCCGCACGTCGATCTCCACCGCGTCCGCCCCGCGTGCGAGCGCCGAGCGGACGGAGGGCACGGTGTTCTCGGGGAACCGGTAGGGGTCGCCGCGGTGGGCGACCGCCGTCAGGGTGCGCATGGCTCCCATTCTCCGGTGGGGTCAGCGCACGAGCCAGGACTCGGTGTAGGTGTCGATCTCCGAGATGATCCGCTCCTTGCCGGCCCGGTCCAGGAAGGAGGCCTCCACCGCGTTCTTCGCCAGCTGCGCGACCCCGCGCTCGTCGAGGTCGAGGAGCCGGGCGGCGACCGCGTACTCGGTGTTGAGGTCCGTGCCGAACATCGGCGGGTCGTCGCTGTTGATGGTGACCAGCACGCCCGCCGCGACCATCTCCTTGACCGGGTGCCGGTCCAGGTCCGCCACGGCACGGGTGGCGATGTTCGACGTCGGGCAGACCTCCAGCGCGATGCGGTGCTCGGCGAGGTACGCCAGCAGCTCCGGGTCCTGCACGGCGCTGGTGCCGTGGCCGATGCGCTCGGCACCGAGGTCGCGGATCGCGTCCCAGACGGTCTCCGGGCCGGTGGTCTCGCCGGCATGCGGCACGCTGCGCAGGCCGACGGCCCGGGCGGCGTCGAAGTACGGCTTGAACTGCGGGCGCGGGACGCCGATCTCGGGGCCGCCGAGGCCGAAGGAGACCAGGCCCTCCGGGCGCAGGTCGACGGCGAGGCGCGCGGTCTCGGCAGCGGCCTCCAGGCCGGCCTCGCCGGGGATGTCGAAGCACCAGCGCAGGATGACGCCGAGTTCGCCCTCGGCGGCCTTGCGGGCGTCCTCGATGGCCTCCATGAACGCGTGCTCGTCGATGCCGCGGCGCGTGGAGGAGTACGGGGTGATGGTCAGCTCGGCGTAGCGGATGTTCTGCCGCGCCATGTCGCGGGCGACCTCGAAGGTGAGGGTGCGCACGTCGTCGGGGGTGCGCACCAGGTCCACGACGGACAGGTAGACCTCGATGAAGTGGGCGAAGTCGGTGAAGGTGAAGTAGTCGGCGAGCGCCTCCGGGTCGGTGGGGACCTTGGAGTCGGGGTGCCGGGCGGCGAGCTCGGCAACGATGCGCGGGGAGGCCGAGCCGACGTGGTGGACATGAAGCTCGGCCTTGGGGAGCCCTGCGATGAAGGGGGTCAGGTCGGGCACGGCAAATGCCTCCGGGGTGACACGGGTGCGGACGGATCGGGCTTCATCGTAGGCAGCCCCGGCGTGTCGGCGGCAGCACATAGCATGACCGTACGAGAGGGGGGCGACGCATGACCGACCAGAGTCCCGACCCGAGGGACCCGTGGGCGCCGCCGGCGGGGGAGCACGGCGGGCCGCAGGTACGACCGGGGGCGGTGCCGGGGCCGCCGTCCGTGCACGACCAGATCACGATCGCCGGGATGCCGGCGGCGGGGGCCGGTACTCCGCCCGCGCCGGTACCCGCCGCGTACCCGGGAGCCGTGACGGCCCCGGCGCCCGTACATCCGGTTCCGGCGGCCGTGCCCCCGGCCTATGCCCAGCCGGCCCCCGGCGGGTACGCCTACCCCGCTGCGGGCTACCCCGGACCTCCGTCCGCTCCGTCCGCTTACGGATACCCCGGCTACCCGGCCCCGGCCGCGTACGTCCCCTACGGCGGGCAGCCGCGCAACGGGTTCGGCACCACCGCGCTGGTCCTCGGCATCCTGTCGGTCGTCGGGTGCATCACCAGCTTCCTGGCGATCGCGGTCGGCATCGCGGCGGTCGTCTTCGGCGCGCTCGGCCGCGGCAAGGCCCGCCGCGGCGAGGCCACCAACGGTGGCATGGCCCTGGCCGGCATCATCCTCGGCGCGATAGGCATCCTGCTCGGCGCGGCGCTCCTCACGATCGGGATCATCGGCCTCCTCGAACGCGACGGCGGGGGCGGCGGGTCCAACAGCCCGTACTCCAACTCGCGGATGCGCGAGAAGGTCTGACGCCGCAGCACCAGGCCCGCACCCCGTCCCGGCGTCCGTGCGGCCGGCCTCAGCCGGCCCACGGCCAGTCGGCGTCCCGACCCGCCTCGATCAGCGGCACCATGCGGAAGGCCGCGTCGGTGAGCCCGCCGAAGGTGTGCCGGTTCGCCGACCCGGAGGGCGCGTGCCCCAGCCGGTACCCGGCCAGGTTCCAGGTGTAGACCGGCACCTCGTCCGGTACCTCGGCCGTCGGGTCGCCGCCGTAGGTGTGGGCAGCCTGCTCGTCGGTGACGATCAGGACCCGGTCGTGGCCCCGGTAGTGCCGACGGACGGCCTCCGCGGTATGGGTGCCGCCGAGGTTCTCGAACCGCTGCAGTACCTTCAGCACGCTCTCGCCCCGGCGGTACGGGACCGGCTTGCTGGACGTGCCGAACTGCACCAGGTCCGCGTGCTCGGCCCGCAGTGCCAGCGCCGTGCCGAAGACGGCCGCGGCGTCGGCCCGGTTGAGCTGCGAGCGGTCCGACAGCGGCGACCACATCGACCCGGACCGGTCGACGAGGACGAGGGTGCGCCCCGGCAGTGCCGGCACGGACGCCAGCGAGTGCCCGAGGGCCTGTTCCAGCGGGTACGCCCAGCGCAGCGACGGCGCGTGCTGGTGGGCGGCCAGATAGCGGAACGGGAACTGCCGGGCCCGGGCGACCGCCTCCGGGTCGGAGATCCGGGCCGCGACCTGCGCCGCAGCCGCGGCCCATGGCGCGCGCCATGCAATTTCCTTCGGGCGGCTACGCCTCCCGCGCCTCGGCGCGCAGCCGCTCCCGGGCCTCCATCAGGGCGAAGCCCAGCAGGTTCAGCCCGCGCCAGCGCGCCGGGTCCAGGGCCCGGGCGTCGTCGGCCGCCAGGCCGATGCCCCAGACGCGGTCCATCGGGCTCGCCTCCACCAGGACCCGGTCCCCGGTCGCCAGCAGGTACGAGCGCAGCTGCGGCGTGGAGCGGAACTTGTGCACGCTGCCCTCGACCACCAGGGCGAACCGCTCCCGCTCCCACATCTCGTCGTCGAAGCCGCGCACCAGCCGCCCGGCCTTCTTGGCCTCGGCCGGGGTCCCGGCCGCCAGCGCGGCGCGCTCCCCCTCGGCGTCCCCGAACAACCGCGCCTTCCCGGCCATCATCCAGTGCTCGGCGGTCTCGTAGCGGACGCCGTCCACGGTGAACGGAGAGGGCCACCACTGGCTCAGGCAGCTCGGGCCCAGCGTCCCGTCCGGCCGCGGCCGGTGTCCCCAGAACGGCAGGAACTTCACCCGGTCACCTCGGCTGACCTGCTCGATCAACGTGTCGATCATCTCCATGCACGGGAGTCTGGCAGTCGCCACGGACAGTTCGTACGGGATTTGACGTGTCCCTCGACACATGGTCGACCGAATCCGTCGCGTAACCAAAAGGCAACAACGGAATCCCTTGGCTGCAGGTGACACCTCTGCCAGGATCGGCACTCAATTCGAGCTGAAGCCACGAGGGCGTGAGAGCGTGATGGGTAGTCGCTTCCAGGTCGGGGACCGCTTCGCGGACGGCGCGCAGTACATCGACGGCCGCCTGCGGACCGGTACCTCCGGACGGTCGCACACCGTGGTCGATCCCGCCACCGGTGAGGACGTGCTCACCTACGCGCTGGCCTCCACCGCCGACGTGGACGAGGCCGTGGCCGCCGCCCGGCGCGCCTTCCCCGCCTGGTCGTCGGCCACCCCGGGCGAGCGCTCGGACGCCCTGCACCGGCTGGCGTCCGTCCTGGCCGCGCAGGCGGACGACCTCGCGTACGCCGAGTCGCTGCAGTGCGGCAAGCCGATCAAGCTGACCACCGGGTTCGACGTACCGGGGACGATCGACAACACCGCCTTCTTCGCGGGCGCCGCCCGCCACCTCCAGGGGCAGGCGGCCGCCGAGTACTCCGGGGACCACACCTCGTACGTACGCCGCGAGGCGATCGGGGTCGTCGGCTCCATCGCCCCCTGGAACTACCCCCTCCAGATGGCCGCCTGGAAGATCCTTCCGGCCGTCGCCGCGGGCAACACCATCGTCCTGAAGCCCGCCGAGCTGACCCCGCTGACCTCCCTGATGTTCGCGCAGGCCGCCACGGAGGCGGGCATCCCCGACGGCGTGATCAACATCGTCACCGGCGCCGGCCGGGACGCCGGCGAGCACCTGGTCGGCCACCCGGACGTCGCCATGACCTCCTTCACCGGCTCCACCGCCGTCGGCAAGCGCGTCGCCGAGATCGCCACCGCCACCGTCAAACGGCTCCACCTGGAGCTCGGCGGCAAGGCCCCCTTCATCGTCTTCGACGACGCCGACCCGGAGGCCGCCGCCCACGGCGCCGTCGCCGCCTCCCTGATCAACACCGGTCAGGACTGCACGGCCGCCACCCGCGCGTACGTCCAGCGCCCCCTGTACGAGGCCTTCACCGCCCGCGTCGCCGAGCTGATGGAGGGCGTCCGCCTGGGCGACCCCTTCGATCCGGCGACCGACCTCGGGCCGCTCGTCTCCCACGCCCAGCGCGACCGCGTCGCCGGCTTCGTCGAGCGCGCCCGCGGCTACGCCACCGTCGTCACCGGCGGCGGCGTCCCCGGAGGCGCCCTCGCCGACGGCGCCTACTACCGGCCCACTCTGATCACCGGCGCCCCGCAGGACAGCGAGATCGTCCAGTCGGAGGTCTTCGGGCCGGTCCTCGTCGTGCTGCCCTTCGACACCGACGACGAGGGCATCGCGCTGGCCAACGACACTCCGTACGGACTCGCCGCATCCGCCTGGAGCCGCGACGTCTACCGGGCGAACCGCGCCACCCGCGAGCTGCGGGCCGGGTGCGTCTGGGTCAACGACCACATTCCGATCATCAGTGAGATGCCCCATGGGGGATACGGGGCGAGCGGCTTCGGAAAGGACATGAGCTCGTACTCCTTCGAGGAGTACACGCAGGTCAAGCACGTGATGTACGACAACACGGCGGTTGCCGCGAAGGACTGGCACCGCACGATCTTCGGGGACCGATAGCAGCCGGCCGTCCGACCAGCGGCCCACCCATCCCGAAAGGGCACAGCCCATGGAGCAGTTCGAGCCCGAGCGCCTCTCCGCGGCACAGGTCGCCGCGATGCGGCGCAGTCTCACCGGCGGGCGCGGCGCCCTCACCCGCCGCTCCCTGCTGCGCGCCTCCGGCGCCGGCGCGCTCGCCCTCGGTGGCCTGGCCTCGCTGAGCGCCTGCGGCATCCCGCCGGCCCGACGCGACGGCGCGACCGCGGCCTCCGACGACCACTCGGACACGGAGAAGGTGATCAACTTCTCCAACTGGACCGAGTACATGGACATCAGCGAGGACGAGAAGTCCCACCCGACGCTGGAGGAGTTCACCAAGCGGACCGGCATCGAGGTCAACTACACCGAGGACATCAACGACAACGTCGAGTTCTTCGGCAAGATCCGCCCCCAGCTGGCGGCCGGCCAGGATACCGGCCGCGACCTGATCGTCGTCACCGACTGGCTCGCCGCCCGCATCATCCGCCTGGGCTGGGCGCAGAAGCTGGACCCCTCCCACCTGCCGCACGCCTTCGCCAACCTGATCCCGCAGTACCGCAGCCCCGACTGGGACCCGGGCCGCGCCCACAGCTACCCGTGGACCGGCATCAACACCGTCATCGCCTACAACACCAAGGCGACCGGCGGGAAGAAGGTCGACTCCGTCACCCAGATGCTCGACGACCCCACCCTCAAAGGGCGGGTCGGCTTCCTCACCGAGATGCGCGACACCGTCGGCATGACCCTCCTCGACCAGGGCAAGGACCCGGCGACCTTCACCACCCCGGACTACGACGCCGCCATCGCCCGCCTCCAGAAGGGCGTCGACAGCAAGCAGATCCGCCGCTTCACCGGCAACGACTACACCTCCGACCTGGACAAGGGGGACCTCGCGGCCTGCCTCGCCTGGGCCGGCGACGTCATCCAGCTGCAGGCCGGCAACCCGGACATCCAGTACGCCATCCCGACCGTCGGCTACATCACCTCCAGCGACAACCTCCTCGTACCGGCCCGCGCCCGGCACAAGGCCAACGCGGAGAAGCTCATCGACTTCTACTACGAGCCCCCGATCGCCGCCCGGCTCGCGGCCTTCATCAGCTACGTGTGCCCGGTCGCAGGCGTCAAGGACGACCTTGCGAAAATCGATCCTGCGCTCGCGGACAACCCCTTGATCATTCCGGACGAGGAGATGACCGCCAGGGCCCATGCCTTCCGCATGCTCACCAGCGAGGAAGAGACCGAGTACGAGGAAAAGTTCGCCAAGCTCATCGGAGCCTGACGACCGCCCGTACCGGCACCGCCCCCCGCACTCTTCCGAAGAACACCACCACTGAAGGCCGCGACCCATGACTGACAAGACCGCGGGCGGCGACGTCCGCCTCGCCGGGATCAGCAAGCACTACGGCACGTTCACCGCCGTGCACCCGCTGGACCTCACCATCCCCCAGGGCTCCTTCTTCGCCCTGCTCGGCGCCTCCGGCTGCGGAAAGACCACGACCCTGCGCATGATCGCCGGCCTGGAGGAGCCCTCCACCGGCACGGTCCACCTGGGCGAGCGCGACGTCACCCAGCTGCCCCCGTACAAGCGCCCCGTGAACACGGTCTTCCAGAGCTACGCGCTCTTCCCGCACCTGAGCATCTACGAGAACGTGGCCTTCGGCCTGCGCCGCCGCGGCATCAAGTCCGTCAAGAAGCAGGTCGAGGAGATGCTGGAGCTGGTCGAACTCGGCCAGTTCGCCCAGCGCAAGCCGCACCAGCTGTCCGGCGGCCAGCAGCAGCGCGTGGCCGTCGCCCGCGCCCTGATCAACCACCCCCAGGTGCTCCTCCTCGACGAGCCCCTCGGCGCCCTCGACCTCAAGCTGCGCCGCCAGATGCAGCTGGAGCTCAAGCGGATCCAGACCGAGGTCGGCATCACCTTCGTGCACGTCACGCACGACCAGGAGGAGGCCATGACCATGGCCGACACGGTCGCCGTGATGAACGGCGGCCGGGTGGAGCAGCTCGGCGCCCCCGCCGAGCTCTACGAGAACCCGCGCACCACCTTCGTCGCGAACTTCCTCGGCACGTCCAACCTCATCGAGGCCCAGGTCGTGGAGGCCGGCGGCTCCGACGTCGTCGTCAGCTCCGCCGGGACGCAGCTCAAGCTCCCCGCGGCCCGCTGCTCGACCACCCCCAGGGCGGGCGGAAAGCTGCTGGTCGGCGTGCGCCCCGAGAAGATCTCCCTGGTACCCGCGGACGAGGAGCACACCGTCGCCGCCGGCCGGAACAAGGTCGCCGGCCGGATCGCCGACTCCTCCTTCATCGGCGTCTCCACCCAGTTCGTGATCGACAGCCCGGTCTGCCCCGAGCTGGAGGTGTACGTGCAGAACATCGAGCGCGACGCCCGCCTGGTCCCGGGCACCGAGGTGGTCCTGCACTGGAACCCGGAGCACACCTTCGGCCTGGACGCCGCCCAGGACATCGAGGCGGGCGTCGAGACGGTCGAGGAGGGCGCATGACCGCCACCACGGCCCCGCCCGAGGC
>NZ_JACBGN010000178.1 GCF_013401435.1 Streptomyces sp. BR123 | reverse complement strand
CTGCCCGAGGCCGCCCTCGCCGAGGCCGCCCGCAGCGCCGCCGCCGCCGGCGCCCCGGCGCCGGCCGCCGACCCGGCCGTCCCCGAGACCGGCGCGGCCCCCGTGCCCGCCCCCGCGGTCGGCGGCAGGACCGTACCCACCCCCAAGGACCTCGCCGGCTCCCTGCGCGCCCCCGGCCACCAGCCCGGCCCGAGTTCCGGCCACGGCGTCGCCCCCTCTCCGGCCAGCGCCCTGCGCTGGTCCTCCGACCGGGGCTGGATCGACCGGCCCGGCCCGCTCGGCGAACCCGCCGAGACCGCCTCCCTGCCCACACTCGCCCAGCTCACCAGCGCCGAACAGCGCTGGGCCGACCGCGAAGAGGACATCACCACCGTGGGCGGTGACCCGTTCGAAGTCGGCCAGGTCTTCGCCCGGCGCTGGATGGAACGCCTCCCGGAAGCCGTCCACCTGCAGAAGCTCGCCACCCTGTACCCGCGGATCCCGCACCGGATCGACGGCGAGCTGCTGCGCTACGCGGCCCGGTTCGGCCTGCTCGCCCACAAGGACGACCAGATCGACGAGCACGACCGCTACGCCATCCGCGCCGGGTTCTGGCGGGAGATCGACGTCCGCGCCGCGGCCGAGCGCGTGCCCGGCGCACCGGCCGCCGCGCCGGGCGTCCCGGCGACCCCGACGCCCGAGTAGGGGCGGGGGCCGCGTAGGCTGCTCCCTCGTGAGTACGGGCACAGCACCAGCGAGACCGCAGGGCAGCCGCAGCACGGCGGCGGCCGCGGCGGCGCCCGCGGCCGACGGCGTCGTCTGCACGGTGCGTGACCTGGTCAAGACCTACCCCGCCGTCCGCGGCCGGCGCGGCGCCCCCGCCCTGCCCGAGACCCGCGCCAACGACGGGATCTTCCTGGACGTCCGGCGCGGCGAGGTCTTCGGCCTGCTCGGGCCCAACGGCGCCGGCAAATCCACCCTCGTCCGGCAGCTGACCGGGCTGCTGCGGCCCGACTCCGGCTCCGTGACCCTGCTCGGCCACGACCTCGTACGCCACCCGGAGCGGGCGGCCCGGCTCCTCGCCTACCTCGGCCAGGAGTCCACCGCCCTCGACGAACTCACCGTCGCCCTCGCCGCCGAGACCACCGGGCGGCTGCGCGGCCTCACCGCCCGCGACGCCCGCGACGCCCGCGACGCCGTCCTGGAGGAGCTCGGGCTGACCCCGATCGCCGGGCGGCCCCTGAAGAAGCTGTCCGGCGGACAGCGGCGGCTGGCCTGCTTCGCCGCCACCCTGGTCGGGGAGCGGCAGGTGCTGGTCCTGGACGAGCCCACCACCGGCATGGACCCCGTCGCCCGGCGGGCCGTGTGGTCGGCCGTGGACCGGCGGCGCGCCCGGCACGGCACCACCGTCCTGCTCGTCACCCACAACGTCATCGAGGCCGAGACCGTCCTCGACCGGGTCGCCGTCATCGACCAGGGCAAGGTCATCGCCTGCGACACGCCCGCCGCGCTGAAGGCCCGCGTCTCCGACGAGGTCCGCCTCGAACTCGTGTGGCGGACCGCGCCGCCGCTGGACGTACCCGAGGTCGCCGCGCTCGCCGCGGCGGCCGCCGAGTCCGGCCGCCGGTGGGTGCTGCGGCTGCCGCCGGACGAGGCGCGTGCCGCGGTGGCCGCCGTCACCGGCGGGTCGGCCTTCGCCGCCCTCGACGACTTCACGCTGGCGACCCCGAGCCTGGAGGACGTCTACCTCGCGCTGGGCGGGCGCACCACGAAGGGCCTGGTGAAGTCGTGAGCGCAGCCGCTGCCGCCGCCGACGTGGGGGCACTGGCCCCCCGGGCCCGCTTCCTGCCCTCGCTGGCCGCCGTGTACCGGGCCCAGCTGTCCCGGGCCCGGGTGGCACGGATCCCGCTGTTGTTCGTCGCCACGTTCCAGTCCGTCGGGATCATGATCCTCATGCGGGGCGTGGTCGACGGCGGCACGGAGGCGCAGGCCGTCGTGGCCGGCTCCTCGGTGCTGGTCGTCGCGTTCGTCGCGCTGAACCTGCTCGCCCAGTACTTCGGCCAGCTGCGGGCCGGGGGCGGCCTGGACCACTACGCCACGCTGCCCGTCCCGCCCGCCTCGGTGGTGCTCGGCGCCGCCGCCGCGTACGCCTCCTTCACCCTGCCGGGCACCCTCGTCACCGCCGTCTTCGGCTGCCTGCTGTTCGGGCTGCCGATGAGCGGCCTGTGGATCCTGGCCGCCGTGGTGCCGCTCGCCGGGGCGGCGCTGGCCGGGCTGGGCGCCGCCCTCGGGCTGCTCGCACCGCGGCAGGAGCTGGCCACCCTGGCCGGGCAGCTGGGCATGTCCGCCGCGCTGCTGCTGGGCGTGCTGCCGCCCGAGCGGATGCCCGCCCCGATCGTCTGGGCGCGGGACCTCCTGCCGTCCACGTACGGGGTCGAGGCCTTCGCCCGGACCTTCGCACCCCACCCCGACTGGGCCGTCGTCGCGGCCGATCTCGCCGTCTGCGGGGCCGTCGGCGTGCTGTCCCTGTCCGCCGCCACCTGGGCGTACCGGCGGGCCGCCGTCCGCTGACTCCGGTTCCGCCCCGGCCCGGCACACCTGGCACGATGTGGGGGTGACCGAACCCGTGACCCCGCCGCCCCCCGTCGAACCGCCGCCCGGCAGACCGGCCGCACCCGCCGTCACCGCCGGGGACGTCCGCGACGGAGCCGCCGTCACCCTTGCCGTCGGGGCGTCCGGGGCACTCCTCGGCCTGCTCTGGGCGTGGCTGGCACCGCGGGCCCAGTACGTGTCCAACGGGCAGGCCGTCTTCCTGCGCAACACCGAGAGCGAGGCCCGGATAGGGGCTGACGGCACCTTCCTGCTGCTCTCGATCGGGATGGGCCTCCTCGCCGCCGTCTCCCTCTTCCTGTGGCGCCGGCGCGGCGGCGTCGCCCAGGTGATCGGGCTGGGCATCGGCTCCTGCGCCGCCGCCGGGCTGGCATGGCGTACCGGCGAGTGGCTGGGCGACTCCGGCGATGTGGCCGCCGCAGCGGCCGCTGCCGGCAAGGGCGTGCCGTTCGACGCGCCGCTGGAGCTCCTCGCGTACGGGGTGCTGCTGGCCTGGCCGATGACCGCGCTCCTCGCCCATCTCGGCCTGACGGCCCTGTGGGCCCCCTACGACCCGGAGCCCGGCCACGACCCGGCCGGGACGCCGGGCCCGCCCGCCGCCGTCTACCCGCCGCCGCACGTCCATGCCGACCCGGCGCCCCAGGAGCAGCCCCCGCGGACCTGACGGCCGTCCCGGGCGCCGAGCGGGAGTCGGTGGAGCCGGGTGCGGTGCCGCGCCCCGTAGCGGCGCGGTGAACTGCGCGACCACCCCCGGTCGGCCGGTTCACGACCGGACTCCCCGCGGAGTGCTTACGCGCGGGCGATCGGCGCCAGGACGGCTGCCGTCAGCGCAGCCAGGGTGCCGGGCGCCAGCTCGACCTCCAGCCCGCGCCGGCCCGCCGACACGCAGATGGTCGGATGCCCCTCGGCGGAGGAGTCCACGACGGTCCGCAGCCGCTTGCGCTGCCCCAGGGGCGAGATGCCGCCCACCACGTAGCCGGTGGTGCGCTCGGCCAGCGACGGATCCGCCATCACCGCCTTCTTCGCGCCGACGGCCGACGCCAGGGCCTTCAGGTCGAGGCTGCCGGAGACCGGTACCACCGCCACCGTGAGCACCCCGTCCGCGTCCGTCACGAGCGTCTTGAAGACCTGGTCCGGGCTCACGCCCATGGCCTCCGCCGCCTCCTGCCCGTACGAGGGGTGGGCCGGGTCGTGCTCGTAGGTGTGCGTGGTGAAGTCCGCTCCGGCAGCGGTGAGCGCGGCGATCGCCGGGGTCGCCGCGGACGCGGCCTTCTTCTTCGCCATCAGGCAGGGCTCCCGATCGGTGGGTCCGGTGGTCAGTTCGGGCTGGTCGGCATCCGCGTCAGCTCCACCGCGGGCAGCGACGGCAGGTGCCGGATCAGCGCCGTCTCCGCGCGCAGCAGCTTCAGCTCCTCCGCCAGCCGCGTCGCCGTGTCCGGGGCCTGCAGCAGCCGCTGCTTCGCCGGGGTGTCCAGCACCGCGGCCGCCGCGACCAGGTACGACACCACCGACGGCTCGTCCGGGAGCTCCGCCGCCGAGGCCAGGGACCGCTCCCGGGCCCCGGCCAGCCGCTTCTGGTACGCACGGAACGCCCGCAGCACCCCCTCCGCCAGCGCGCCCGCTCCCTCGCCCGCCTCCTCCGGCAGCTCCTCCAGCTCCGCCACGAGGAACGGGCCCGAGGCGTCCACCGACAGCAGGCGCACCCGCGTCGTGCCCGTCGCCAGGACCTCGAAACTGCCGTCCTGCCGCTCCCGGATCGTGGCCGCGTCCGCGATGCAGCCCACCCGGTGGAACGCCTGGACCGGGTCCGGGCCGAAGCCGGCGGCCGGGCCCCGCTCCGGCAGGGCCGTCGGGTCCGGCATGCCGGGGGCGGTCTGCGCGACCTCCCGGCCGTCGCGGATCGCGACGACCGCGAAGCGGCGCGGCTCGTCGTCGCCCGTCTTCAGCAGCTCCCGCATCATGGCGCGATAACGCTCCTCGAAGACGTTCAGGGGCAGCACCAGTCCGGGGAAAAGCACAGTGTTCAGCGGGAAGAGAGGCAGGCGAACGGTGGTCACGTGGCACAGGGTAGTAGCCGTGGGGCGGGCCCTGTCATCTCGGTTCTTCCCGGTCCGTCAGCCGCGGCGCAGCAGCCGGGAGGCCCCCGCCGCCACCGTCGTCGCCAGGATCCAGCCCAGCAGGACCAGCGCCGCCGTGCCCCACTGCCAGTAGCCCTTCATCATCCACTGGCCCTGCTGGCCGAGGTCGATGACCGGAAGCAGCAGGTCCAGGGCGTAGAGCAGCGGATTCCACTCCGGGTGCTCGTCCGGCTTGATCGCCGCCGGGGTGATCTGCGCGAACAGCAGCGCGCCCGCCGCCCACAGCAACACCATCCACAGCGCCGCCCGCCCCGGCCGGTACCCGTACGCCACCGTCCAGTCCTGCAGGTACCCCCACGCCTTCGCCGCAGGCGGCAGCGTCGCCCGCCGCCGCCGCTGCTTGGCCAGCAGCACCTCCCGCGCGTCGGCGTCCTCGCCGCTGGCGCGCAGCACGGAGGCCAGCCGCTCGTACGGCTCCGGCGAGAACTCCGGGGTGGCCGCCGCCACCCACTCCAGCCGCCGCACCAGCGGGAAGTGGCCGCGGGGCGCGAGGTTCTCGTACACGAAGCCCTCGATCGACAGCCCGCCCGGCCCGGGCCAGCTCGTGGAGGCGTCCACCAGCTTGACCACCTTGGCCCCCGACAGCACCACCCGGCCCCGCTCCGGCTCCTCGCCCACGAACCGCAGCTCCGGGGTCTGGATCCGGCGCAGCGACACCTCCTGCTCCTCGGCCAGGACGAACCGGGCCCCGTACAGGTCGACCGCGTCGCCGAAGCGGCCGTCGTCCAGGCGCAGCCCGCCCCGGCACTCGAAGCGCCGGGCCCGCTGCCCGCGCACCGGGGTCTGGCCCAGGCCGTACGGGGGAGTGGCGGAACCGGAGTCGCCGGGCACGTAGCCCAGCGCGATCGACGTCAGGTACAGGGTCCGCTCCACGGTCAGCTGCGGGGCGTTCAGCGCACGCCGCCCGTGCGGGTTGCGCAGCCGGGCCCCGCGCAGGTGCATCGACCCGCCGACCTTCGCACCGCGCAGGCTCACCTCCCCGTACGCCTCCACCAGGTCGCCCTGGAAGTCCTGCGCGACCGCCATGCCGTCCGCGGCGATGGCCCGGCCCCGGCTGTCCCGCTGCACCACGGCCTGGCTGATCAGCAGGTCCGTGCCGATCTGCGCATCGGTCAGCCGTATGCCCCTCGCCACCCGGCAGCGCGGCAGGTGCAGATCGCCCTCGGTGTGCAGGCGGGACGCGTCCAGCCGGGGTATCGCGCAGTTGACCAGCCGCAGTGTGCCGAACCGGGTCTCGGACAGCTGGACCTCGCTGTCGAAGCGGCAGGACTGGAGTTCGACGTACGGCTCCACCGTGCCGCCCGACAGGTCCAGCCGACCGGTGATCCGCACCCCGCGCAGCTTCAGCGACGCCACCCGGCCCGGCACCGGCGGCGGCCCGTGGAGCAGCAGCAGCGACACCACGTCGGCGCGGACACTGCGCCCGGCGTCCCAGGCCCGGTCGCCGTGCGGGTCGTCCAGCTCGGCCGCCCGCGCGCTCAGGTCGCACACGCTGCCCGTACGGAACGCCCGCCACATCAGCCGCTCGGCCTCGCCGAGGTCCGCTGGCTCCTCGTCCGCGCGCGGCGCCTCGGCCATGCGGTCCCCCTCCGCCGTAATCCGTGTAGCAGGAACGTTAAGGGGAGGCGGTGACAGCCGGGACGTGTATCAGCCAGTGATACGGGCGGACGGCTGTGGGAGCCGGTCTGAGAGAATTGGGAGGTGATCTCTCGTATCGATCTGCGCGGCAGCGCCCTCCCCGAGGGCGCGGCCCTGCGCCACCTGCTTCCCCGTGCCGAGTTCGACGTGGAAGCCGCCCTGGAAAAGGTGCGGCCCATCTGCGAGGACGTCCATCATCGTGGCACGGCGGCGCTGATCGAGTACGCGCAGAAGTTCGACGGTGTGGTGCTGGACCAGGTCAGGGTGCCCGCCGAGGCCCTCGGCAAGGCCCTCGACGAGCTCGACCCGGCCGTCCGCGCCGCCCTGGAGGAGTCGATCCGCCGCGCCCGGACCGTCCACCGGGAGCAGCGCCGCACCGAGCACACCACCCAGGTGGTCCCCGGCGGCACCGTGACCGAGAAGTGGGTTCCGGTCGAGCGCGTCGGCCTGTACGCGCCCGGCGGCCGCTCGGTGTACCCGTCCTCCGTCGTCATGAACGTCGTGCCGGCCCAGGAGGCGGGCGTGGAGTCCATCGCCCTGGCCTCCCCGCCGCAGGCGGAATTCGACGGCCTGCCGCACCCGACGATCCTCGCCGCCTGCGCACTGCTCGGCGTGGACGAGGTGTACGCGGTGGGCGGCGCCGTCGCCGTCGCGATGTTCGCGTACGGCACCGAGGACTGCCCGCCGGTCAACATGGTCACCGGCCCCGGCAACATCTGGGTCGCCGCCGCCAAGCGCTACTTCACCGGGAGGATCGGCATCGACACCGAGGCCGGCCCGACCGAGATCGCCGTCCTCGCGGACTCCACCGCCGACCCGGTGCACGTCGCCGCCGACCTGATCAGCCAGGCCGAGCACGACCCGCTGGCCGCCGCCGTCCTCGTCACCGACTCCGCGGACCTCGCGGCCGCCGTCGAGAAGGAGCTCGAACCGCAGGTCGCCGCCACCAGGCACGTCGAGGACCGGATCCGCCCGGCGCTCGCCGGCAAGCAGTCCGCGATCGTGCTGGTCGACTCCCTGGAGGACGGCCTGAAGGTCGTCGACGCGTACGGCGCCGAGCACCTGGAGATCCAGACCGCCGACGCCGCGGCCTGGGCCGCCCGCGTCCGCAACGCCGGCGCGATCTTCGTCGGCCCGTGGGCCCCGGTCTCGCTCGGCGACTACTGCGCCGGGTCGAACCACGTCCTGCCCACCGGCGGCTGCGCCTGCCACTCCTCCGGACTGTCCGTGCAGTCCTTCCTGCGCGGCATCCACATCGTCGACTACACGCGCGACGCGCTCGCCGAGGTCACCCACCACGTGGTGACACTGGCCGAGGCCGAGGACCTGCCCGCGCACGGCGCTGCCCTCAAGGCCCGGTTCGGATGGAAGGTGCCCGGACAGTGACCGACAGAACCATCGGGATCGACGACCTCCCCATCCGCGACGAGCTGCGCGGCAAGAGCCCGTACGGCGCCCCGCAGCTCGACGTGCCCGTCCAGCTGAACACCAACGAGAACCCGTACGAGCTCCCCGAGGAGCTGGTGCGGCGGATCGCCGAGCGCGTCGCCGACGCGGCCCGCACCCTCAACCGCTACCCCGACCGGGACGCCGTCGAGCTGCGGACCGCGCTGGCCGCCTACCTCACCCGCACCGGCAAGCACCCGGTCGCCCGGGAGAACGTGTGGGCCGCCAACGGCTCCAACGAGGTCATCCAGCAGCTGCTGCAGACCTTCGGCGGGCCCGGCCGCACCGCGATCGGCTTCGAGCCCTCGTACTCGATGCACGCGCTGATCGCCCGCGGGACCGGTACCGGCTGGATCTCCGGCCCGCGCCGGGACGACTTCGGCCTGGACGTGGCGGCCGCCGAACAGGCCATCACGGAGAACGCGCCCGACGTCGTCTTCATCACCTCGCCCAACAACCCCACGGGCACCGCGGTCGAGGCGGGGACCGTCCTGGCCCTCTACGAGGCCGCGCAGGCGGCCAAGCCGTCCCTGGTGATCGTGGACGAGGCGTACGTCGAGTTCAGCCACCGGGACTCCCTGCTGCCCCTCATCGAGGGCCGCCCGAACATGGTGATCTCCCGGACCATGTCCAAGGCCTTCGGCGCCGCCGGACTGCGCCTGGGCTACCTCGCCGCGCATCCTGCCGTCGTCGACGCCGTCCAGCTGGTGCGCCTGCCGTACCACTTGTCGGCCGTCACCCAGGCCACCGCCCTCGCGGCCCTGGAGCACACCGACACCCTGCTCGGCTACGTCGAGCAGCTCAAGGCCGAGCGGGACCGCCTCGTGGTCGAACTCCGGGCGATCGGCTACGAGGTCACGGAGTCCGACGCGAACTTCATCCAGTTCGGGAGGTTCGAGGACTCCCACACCGCCTGGCGGCAGATCCTCGACCGGGGCGTCCTGGTCCGGGACAACGGCGTACCGGGATGGCTGCGGGTCACCGCGGGCACCCCGGCCGAGAACGACGCGTTCCTGGAAGCGGTTCGCGCACTGAAGAAGGAGCAGCACGCATGAGCCGCATCGGACGGGTCGAACGGACCACGAAGGAGACGTCCGTCCTCGTCGAGATAAACCTCGACGGCACCGGGCAGGTCGACGTCTCCACCGGCGTCGGCTTCTACGACCACATGCTCGACCAGCTCGGCCGCCACGGCCTGTTCGACCTCACCGTCAAGACCGACGGCGACCTGCACATCGACAGCCACCACACCATCGAGGACACCGCGCTCGCCCTCGGCGCCGCCTTCAAGCAGGCCCTCGGCGACAAGGTGGGCATCTACCGGTTCGGCAACTGCACCGTCCCGCTGGACGAGTCCCTCGCCCAGGTGACCGTGGACCTGTCGGGCCGCCCCTACCTCGTGCACACCGAGCCCGAGAACATGGCCCCGATGATCGGCTCGTACGACACGACGATGACCCGGCACATCCTGGAGTCCTTCGTCGCCCAGGCGCAGATCGCCCTCCACGTCCACGTCCCGTACGGCCGCAACGCCCACCACATCGTGGAGTGCCAGTTCAAGGCGCTGGCCCGGGCCCTGCGCTACGCCGCCGAGCTCGACCCGCGCGCGGCCGCGGCAGGCATCCTTCCCTCGACGAAGGGCGCCCTCTGACCGTGAACGGCCTCAACACCATCCTCATCGTCGTCGGCCTCTTCCTGGCCGGCGGCGTCTACTCCTTCCAGAAGCAGCAGATGCCCAAGTCGGTCGTCCTGCTGCTCGCCATCGGCTCCGCGATGTGTCTCGCCGCCGGAGTCCTGCGGATCCAAGGAATTTGGGAATGAGCGCATCCCGCCCCACCAAGACGGTCGTCGTCCTCGACTACGGCTTCGGCAACGTCCGCTCCGCCGAGCGCGCCCTCGCGCGCGTCGGCGCGGACGTCGAGATCACCCGCGACTACGACAAGGCCATGGACGCCGACGGCCTCCTCGTGCCCGGCGTCGGTGCCTTCTCCGCCTGCATGCAGGGCCTGAAGTCCGTCCGCGGCGACTGGATCATCGGCCGCCGCCTCTCCGGCGGCCGCCCCGTCATGGGCATCTGCGTCGGCATGCAGATCCTCTTCGAGCGCGGCATCGAGCACGGCGTCGAAACCGAAGGCCTCGACGAGTGGCCCGGCACCGTCGGCCCGCTCAAGGCCCCCGTCGTCCCGCACATGGGCTGGAACACCGTCGACGCCCCCGCCGACAGCCGGGCCTTCGCGGGCCTGGACGCCGACGCCCGGTTCTACTTCGTGCACTCCTACGCGGCGCACGACTGGAGCCTGGAGGTCACCAACCCGGCGATCCGCGCCCCCAAGGTCACCTGGGCCACCCACGGCGAGCGTTTCGTCGCGGCGGTGGAGAACGGGGCCCTGTGGGCCACCCAGTTCCACCCCGAGAAGTCCGGCGACGCCGGAGCCCAGCTCCTCACCAACTGGATCGAGACCCTGTGATGACCGAGCCCGCAGCGCAGCAGCTGGAACTCCTCCCCGCGGTCGACGTCCGCGACGGCCAGGCCGTCCGCCTCGTCCACGGCGTGTCCGGCAGCGAGACCTCCTACGGCTCCCCGCTGGAGGCGGCCCTCGCCTGGCAGCGCGCCGGCGCCGAGTGGCTGCACCTGGTCGACCTGGACGCCGCCTTCGGCACCGGCGACAACCGCGCCCTGGTCTCCGAGATCACCCGCGCCATGGACATCAAGGTCGAGCTCTCCGGCGGCATCCGCGACGACGCCACCCTGGAGGCGGCCCTCGCCACCGGCTGCACCCGCGTCAACCTCGGCACCGCCGCCCTGGAGACCCCGGAGTGGGCCGCCAAGGCCATCGCCGAACACGGCGACCGGATCGCCATCGGCCTCGACGTCCGCGGCACCACCCTCAAGGGCCGCGGCTGGACCAGCGACGGCGGCGACCTGTACGAGACCCTCGCCCGCCTGGACTCCGAGGGCTGCGCCCGCTACGTCCTCACCGACATCGGCCGCGACGGCACCCTCACCGGCCCCAACCTCGAACTCCTGCGCAACGTCTGCGCCGCCACCGACCGGCCCGTCGTGGCCTCCGGCGGCATCTCCTCGCTGGACGACCTGCGGGCGCTGGCCGCACTGGTGCCGCTGGGTGTCGAAGGCGCCATCGTGGGCAAGGCCCTGTATGCCAAGGCCTTCACCCTCCAGGAGGCGCTGCGGGCGGTGGCCGCATGAGCGGAGCCGACGGAATCCGCCGGTACTCCTCCGGAGGCCCCTGGGAGGACGCCGTGGGCTACTCCCGTGCGGTCGAACTGCCGAACGGGCTGGTGCTCGTTTCCGGCTGCGCCTCCGTCGTCGACGGCAAGATCGTCGCCGGCGGGCCGTACGAGCAGGCGGTCAACGCCTTCCGCGTCGCGATCGACGCGCTGGAGCAGGCGGGCCTGGACGCCGGGCACGTCGTCCGCACCCGCATGTACCTCACCCACGCGCGGGACGTCGACGAGGTCGGCCGCGCCCACAAGGAGCTCTTCGGGGACGTCCGCCCCGCCGCATCCATGATCATCGTGTCCGGCCTCGTCGACCCCGGCCTGGTCGTCGAAGTCGAGGTCGAAGCCTTCCGAGGGGAGTCCTGATGTCTCTCGCCGTACGGGTGATCCCCTGCCTTGACGTGGACAACGGCCGCGTCGTCAAGGGTGTCAACTTCCAGAACCTGCGCGACGCCGGCGACCCCGTCGAGATGGCCCGGCTGTACGACGCCGAAGGCGCCGACGAGCTGACCTTCCTCGACATCACCGCCTCGTCCGGGAACCGCGAGACCACCTACGACGTGGTGCGGCGCACCGCCGAGCAGGTCTTCATCCCGCTCACCGTGGGCGGCGGCGTCCGCACCGCCGACGACGTGGACAAGCTGCTGCGGGCCGGCGCCGACAAGGTCGGTGTCAACACCGCCGCCATCGCACGGCCCGAGCTGATCCGGGAGATCGCCGAACGCTTCGGCCGGCAGGTCCTCGTCCTGTCCGTCGACGCCCGGCGCACCGAGTCCGGCTCCTTCGAGGTCACCACGCACGGCGGCCGCCGGGGCACCGGCCTCGACGCCGTCGAGTGGGCCCACCGGGCCGCCGAACTCGGCGCCGGCGAGATCCTGCTCAACTCCATGGACGCCGACGGCACCAAGGACGGCTACGACACCGAGATGATCGCCGCCGTCCGCAAGCACGTCACCGTCCCGGTGATCGCCTCGGGCGGCGCCGGCAGGCTGGAGCACTTCCCGCCGGCCGTCGACGCCGGAGCCGACGCGGTCCTCGCCGCGTCTGTCTTCCATTTCGGTGACCTCCGCATCGGCCAGGTGAAGGACACCCTCCGGGCAGCCGGTCACCCCGTGCGGTAGTTCGATACGTCCCTCGGTAGCGCAGTCGGTAGCGGCCGCGGTACTGGCGGCCGCATGCTGACTGCGTGCCTGGAATCACGATCGACTTCACCGAAGAGGAACTGGCCGAACTGCGTGCCGAGGCGAAGGAGCAAGGCGTCGCGATCAAGCGGCTGGCGCACGACATACTGACGGAGGATGTCGTGCGTCGGCGGCAGCGGCAGAAGTTCATCGAAGGAGCGAGCGCGAAGTTCGCCGTCCTCGCCCCGGAGTTCGTGGAAGCCTTTCCGGAAGGCGACCGGTGAACCTCCGCATCGACGCAGGCGGGATCCTGAGCGTCCAGTACAGTCACGGCCCCTCCAGTCCCGCGCTGCGGACTGGAGGGCGCTTCACGCGGCCGTCGAGCGGCACGCATTCGAACGCTTCGCGGGCGAGTCGTACTGACGGGGAGGCGCCGACCCGGGCAGCAGCGCTACTGGAGACCATCGTGCGCCTCAAGCCGTTCGAGGACTACAACGGCGTCATCGGTGCGATGTGCGCCTAGGTACATGGAGCTGTCCGGGGCTCCCATCGCTCCGCCACCGGGCGCCATCCCTGTTCTTGCGTGGGTATCCCCGGCTTCAGCCGGGGAGGGAAACGCATCCTTGACACGGAGGCGTGAAACGCCGGAGTTCGCTGCATCGGTGTCGGTGGTGTGTTCTAGCGTGGCCACATCGCCGGAAGGGGGTGGGTCGGGGTGATCCGTGCGTACAAGTTCCTCCTGCGGCCCACCGTGGGCCAGCGGGCCGCGCTCGGCGAGATGCTGCGCGATCACTGCTCCCTCTATAACGGCGCATTGCAGGAACGCCGCGCGTCCGCACGGAGAAGGCCACCTTGCAGGCGGCTGCCCGGCTCCTGCGTGACTGGCAGCGTGACGTGTCCCCCGAGAGGCAGTCGGCCGGTTCCCCGATCACGCAGGCAGTGGCCGACCGGGCTGCCGAGGAAGCGGCCGGGCTCGACTGCGACGACCGCGCGGGGATCTTCCTGGATTTCGAGGTGCTGGCCGACCGCGAACGGTCCGGCTCGTGATCCTTCAGATGCCCAGCCGGGCCGTGGTGAGGCGGGCGACGGCCTCCTTCTCGCCGTCCAGTTCCACCGCGGCGGCGGACTGGCGGCCGAAGCAGAACAGGGTCAGTTCACCCGGCTCGCCCGTCACCGTCACCACCGGGACGCCCTTGTGGGCCACGGCCGTCTGCCCGTTCGGCCGGCGCAGCACCAGCCCCACCGGCGACCGGCGTCCGGTCAGCCGGGCGAGCTTCTCCAGCCGGGACCACAGCGCGTCCGAGAAGACGGGGTCCAGCTCGCGCGGCGTCCAGTCGGTCTGGGCCCGCCGGACGTCCTCGGCGTGCACGTAGAACTCCACCGCGTTGGCCGCCTCGTCGATCTGCTTCAGCGTGTACACGGAGAGTTTCGGCGGGCCGGTCCGGATCAGCTGGATCAGCTCCTCGTACGGCTTGGCCGTGTACTCGGCCATCGCCTTGTCCAGCCGGTCCTTCAGCACGTTCAGCAGCAGCCCGCCCGCCGCGTCCGGGCGCCGCTCCCGTACCACCACGTGCGCCGCGAGGTCCCGGGTCAGCCAGCCCTCGCACAGCGTCGGCGCCGTGGGCCCCGCCGCCTCCAACAGGTCCGCCAGCAGCAGGCGTTCGCGCTTCGCATGGGTAGACATGCGGGCAAGCCTACGGCCGGAGCGCGCCGTCCGCCCGCCCATCAGGCGGACAGTGATCCATGACCGCCCGTCCGGCGCGGCACAATGGCCCGCATGAGTACCTCCTCCCTCGACCCCGCCATCGCCGCCCGGCTCAAGCGCTCCGCCGACGGCCTGGTCCCGGCCATCGCCCAGCAGTACGACACCGGTGAGGTGCTGATGCTCGGGTGGATGGACGACGAGGCGCTGCACCGCACCCTGACGACCGGCCGCTGCACCTACTGGTCGCGCAGCCGACAGGAGTACTGGGTCAAGGGGGACACGTCCGGCCATGTCCAGCACGTGAAGTCCGTCGCCCTCGACTGCGACGCCGACACCGTGCTCGTCAAGGTCGACCAGGTCGGCGCCGCCTGCCACACCGGCGCCCGCACGTGCTTCGACGCCGATGTCCTTCCGCTGGCCGCCGACCAGGCAGACGCCGACCACGCAGACAGGTGACGCATCCCATGGATCTCGAACAGTTCCGCAAGCTGGCCGCCGACCGCCGGGTCATCCCCGTGAGCCGGAAGCTGCTGGCCGACGGCGACACCCCCGTCGGCCTGTACCGCAAGCTGGCCGCCGAACGCCCGGGCACCTTCCTGCTGGAGTCCGCCGAGAACGGCCGCTCCTGGTCGCGCTACTCCTTCGTCGGCGTCCGCAGCGACGCCACGCTCACCGTCCGCGACGGGCAGGCCCACTGGATCGGCACCCCGCCCGTCGGCGTCCCCACCGGCGGCGATCCGCTGGAGGCCCTGCGCGCCACCGTCCAGGCCCTGCACACCCCCCGCGACTTGGCCGCCGGGATGCCGCCCTTCACCGGCGGCATGGTCGGCTACCTCGGCTACGACATCGTGCGCCGCCTGGAGCGCATCGGCGACCACGGCACCGACGACCTGAAGCTGCCCGAGCTGACCATGCTGCTCACCTCCGACCTGGCGGTCCTCGACCACTGGGACGGCACCGTCCTGCTCATCGCCAACGCGATCAACCACAACGACCTCGACACGGGGGTGGACGAGGCGTACGCGGACGCCGTCGCCCGCCTCGACGCCATGGAGGCCGACCTCGCCCGGCCCGCCCCCTACGTG
>NZ_JACBGN010000177.1 GCF_013401435.1 Streptomyces sp. BR123 | reverse complement strand
CGCCAACGCCCGCGCCCGCCCCGCCAGGCCCGCGCCCGCGCCCGCACGCCGGGGACCGCACCGGCCCGCTCGCCCCGGGCCCGTGGCGGCCCGTCGTGGTCCCGGCTCCCGCCGGGCCCGCCTCCTGTAGGCGACCCTCGCCGTCCGGCCGCTCATGGTCCGGCTCCTCCCCGCGCCGCCGGTGGTCCGTCCGGCCGTGGGTTCAGGCCCCGTCGGGCTGCGCGGGGTGGAAGGCTATGCGGGTCAGGCGTGCGGCCGCGGCCCGGTCCAGCAGTACGACCGAGGCGCAGCCCGGCGGCAGCGGGCCCGACTCCGCGGCCCGCACCAGCCGGCGCACCGCCGCCCGGTGCCGGGCGAAGGCGTAGGCCGACACGCCCCGCCCCCGCGCCGCCTGCCCGGAGAGGGCCTCCTGCGGGGTGGCGTCCAGGATCAGCAGGTGCAGGGCCCTGCCGCGGCGCCGGGCCGTCGCCGCCAGCAGCCCCCGCACCCAGCGCTGCGTCCCGCAGTCGTGGACGACGGCCGAGGCGCCGGAGCCCAGGGTCCGCCACAGCCCCCAGTAGTGCGCGATCCGCACCAGCGGGCGGTAGACGGCGTACGGGAGCCCCCTGGGCATGCGCTGCTCCCAGCGCTCGCGCACGTCCTGGGAGTCGATGCCGCTGCCCTCGGCGGCCCGCTTGATCAGCGTGCTCTTGCCGCCGCCGGGCAGGCCGGAGACCACGACGATGTCGCCCTCGGCGAAGCCGAGCCCGCGCGGCCCGCGGTCCCCCCGGCCGCGCAGGTCGCGGACCGGCCCGCGGTGCTCGCGCGCCCCCTGTGCGGGCACGCCCTCCGCGGCCCCGGCGGTCGCCAGCACTCCGAATCTCCGCACAAGATCGCCTCCCCCGTATCGGGCCTCCAGGACCCCATGCCCACTGAGTGTAAAGAGACGGTAATCCGACACCGCCGGTTCCGCCCGGCCGTCCGGCCACCGGACACCGCCCGTCACCGACAGGACACCGCCCGCCGACGGACACCGCCCACCGGACCCTGCCCGCGACCGAGCGAATGACACAGTCTTTCGGGCCCGCCCACCCGATCCGCGGTACGGCGTGCAATGATGTGCGCCATCTGGACCAACTGCATACCGGCCGCTTGAATCCGCGCGGGAGAGTCCCGGCAGGCCGCGAGGCCGCGCCCGGGCGCCGAAGGAGCAAGTACCTCCCTTGAATCTCTCAGGCCCCGTACCGCGTGGATGAGGCAGATCTGAAAAGCGAGCCGCGCC
This sequence comes from Streptomyces sp. BR123, assembly GCF_013401435.1. Taxonomy (GTDB): domain Bacteria; phylum Actinomycetota; class Actinomycetes; order Streptomycetales; family Streptomycetaceae; genus Streptomyces. The sequence goes on along the minus strand of NZ_JACBGN010000177.1, from coordinate 13,819 downwards.
CCTGCCGTCCCCCGCGACGGACCGGGGCGTGCTCCACCCAAGGTGCAAGTCGGTGTTCCCGTTCCCGCGGGACTCTCGGCGAACCTCTCAGGTTCCGATGACAGATGGGGAGGAACGTCCTCGTCATGTCATGCCCTGGGACCCGGGAGCCACACCCATGAGCAATGCCCCCCGCCTGACCGCCCTCGATGCGCTGCACCGCTCGCTCGGTGCGACCATGACCGACTTCGCGGGCTGGGACATGCCGCTGCGGTACGGCAGCGAGCGCGACGAACACAACGCCGTGCGCACCAAGGCCGGCCTCTTCGACCTCTCCCACATGGGCGAGATCACCGTGACCGGTCCGGAGGCCGTGAAGCTCCTGGACTACGCCCTGGTCGGGAACATCTCCACCGTCGGCGTCGGCCGCGCCCGCTACACGCACATCTGCCGGGAGGACGGCGGGATCCTCGACGACCTGATCGTCTACCGCCTGGCCGAGACCGAGTACATGGTCGTCGCCAACGCCTCCAACGCCCAGGTCGTCCTCGACGCGCTCACCGAGCGCGCCGCCGGCTTCGACACCGAGGTCCGCGACGACCGCGACGCGTACGCGCTGATCGCCGTCCAGGGCCCGGAGTCCCCCGGCATCCTGGCTTCCCTCACCGACGCCGACCTGGACAACCTGAAGTACTACGCCGGCCTGCCGGGCACCGTCGCCGGCGTGCCCGCGCTGATCGCACGTACGGGCTACACCGGCGAGGACGGCTTCGAGCTGTTCGTCTCCCCCGAGCACGCCGTGGAGCTGTGGCAGGCCCTGACCAAGGCCGGCGAGGGCGCCGGCCTGGTGCCCTGCGGCCTGTCCTGCCGCGACACGCTGCGCCTGGAGGCGGGCATGCCGCTGTACGGGCACGAGCTGACCACCTCCCTGACCCCGTTCGACGCGGGTCTGGGCCGGGTCGTGAAGTTCGAGAAGGAGGGCGACTTCGTGGGCCGCGCCGCCCTGGAGGCCGCCGCCGAGCGTGCCGCCACGAACCCGCCGCGCAAGCTGGTCGGCCTGGTCGCCGAGGGCCGCCGCGTCCCCCGCGCCGGGTTCCAGGTCGTGGCGGGCGGCGAGGTGATCGGCGAGGTCACCTCCGGCGCCCCTTCCCCGACCCTGGGCAAGCCGATCGCGATGGCATACGTGGACGCGGCCCACGCCGCGCCCGGCACCTCCGGCGTCGGCGTGGACATCCGCGGTACGCATGAGCCGTACGAGGTCGTCGCCCTGCCCTTCTACAAGCGGCAGAAGTAGCGCCGGCGCGGCGGCGGCCCCGGCCGCCCACCGCCGGCCGAGGCGTCTCACCACGCAAGACCACTGTTCGTTCGCACTCCCCCGCATCCAGGAGAATCAGGTCATGAGCAACCCCCAGCAGCTGCGTTTCAGCAAGGAGCACGAGTGGCTGTCGGCCGCCGAGGACGGCGTCGCCACGGTCGGCATCACGGAGTTCGCGGCCAACGCGCTCGGTGACGTCGTCTACGCCCAGCTCCCCGAGGTCGGCGACACGGTGACCGCGGGCGAGACCTGCGGCGAGCTGGAGTCGACCAAGTCGGTCAGCGACCTGTTCTCCCCCGTCACCGGCGAGGTCGTCGAGGCGAACCAGGACGTCGTGGACGACCCCAGCCTCGTGAACTCCGCTCCGTTCGAGGGTGGCTGGCTGTTCAAGGTCCGCGTCGCGGAGGAGCCGGCCGACCTGCTCTCCGCCGACGAGTACGACCAGCTCACCGCCGGTAAGTAACTGACCACAGGGGATCCTGATGTCCGTTCTGAACACGCCCCTCCACGAGCTCGACCCGGACGTCGCCGCCGCCGTCGACGCCGAGCTCGTACGCCAGCAGTCCACCCTGGAGATGATCGCCTCGGAGAACTTCGCTCCGGTCGCCGTCATGGAGGCCCAGGGATCGGTCCTGACCAACAAGTACGCCGAGGGCTACCCGGGCCGCCGCTACTACGGCGGCTGCGAGCACGTCGACGTCGTCGAGCAGATCGCGATCGACCGGATCAAGGCGCTCTTCGGCGCCGAGGCCGCGAACGTCCAGCCGCACTCGGGTGCGCAGGCCAACGCCGCCGCGATGTTCGCGCTGCTGAAGCCGGGCGACACGATCATGGGCCTCAACCTGGCCCACGGCGGTCACCTGACCCACGGCATGAAGATCAACTTCTCCGGCAAGCTCTACAACGTGGTCCCCTACCACGTCGGGGAGGACGGCCAGGTCGACATGGCCGAGGTCGAGCGCCTCGCCAAGGAGAGCAAGCCGCAGCTGATCGTCGCCGGCTGGTCGGCGTACCCGCGCCAGCTGGACTTCGCCGCCTTCCGCCGGATCGCGGACGAGGTGGGCGCGTACCTGATGGTCGACATGGCCCACTTCGCGGGCCTGGTCGCCGCGGGCCTGCACCCGAACCCGGTGCCGCACGCCCACGTCGTGACCACCACCACGCACAAGACCCTGGGCGGTCCGCGCGGCGGTGTCATCCTGTCGACGCAGGAGCTCGCCAAGAAGATCAACTCCGCGGTCTTCCCCGGCCAGCAGGGCGGCCCGCTGGAGCACGTGATCGCCGCCAAGGCGGTCTCCTTCAAGGTGGCGGCCTCGCCCGAGTTCAAGGAGCGCCAGGAGCGCACCCTGGCCGGCGCGAGGATCATCGCCGAGCGCCTGGTCCAGGACGACGTCAAGGCCGTGGGCGTGGACGTGCTCACCGGCGGCACCGACGTGCACCTGGTCCTGGTCGACCTGCGCAACTCGGAGCTGGACGGCCAGCAGGCCGAGGACCGCCTCCACGAGATCGGCATCACGGTCAACCGCAACGCCATCCCGAACGACCCGCGGCCGCCGATGGTCACCTCGGGTCTGCGGATCGGTACGCCGGCCCTGGCCACGCGCGGTTTCGGCGCCGAGGACTTCACCGAGGTCGCCGACATCATCGCGGAGGCCCTGAAGCCGGCGTACGACGGCGAGGCCCTCAAGGCGCGCGTCTCGGCGCTCGCCGCGAAGTTCCCGCTGTACCCGTCGCTGTAGGCCACGGCTCGGGGGCCCGGCCTTGTGTCACACAGGGCCGGGCCTTTCTCATGGCCCGGGGCCGCGGTCCGGTACGTCGGGACCGCGACAGCCCCCGTACAGGCCGGCGTAACCGGCACCCCCACGAACTGACGTACGCTGATGAACCGGGCATGGGCGCCCACGAGGTGATCTTTGCCCGCAATCCCCGCAAGATCCGCCCCCCTTCCGTCGGCCGCCTCGTCCCCCCGCGAGACCGGCAGGCGGTCCGCTCCCCGCCACCCGCGGGGGTGAACAACTCCCGGGAGTCCGCCACCGTGGCCATTTCGGTTTTCGATCTCTTCTCGATCGGCATCGGTCCCTCCAGCTCGCACACCGTGGGTCCGATGCGCGCCGCCCGCATGTTCGTCATGCGGCTGAAGAAGGACGGTGTGCTCGCGCAGACCGCCTCCGTCCGGGCCGAGCTGTACGGCTCGCTCGGCGCGACCGGCCACGGCCACGGCACCCCGAAGGCGGTGCTGCTGGGCCTGGAGGGCCACTCCCCCCGCACGGTGGACGTGGAGACCGCCGACGACGAGGTGGAGCGCATCCGGCAGACGGGCCGGCTGCGCCTGCTCGGCACGGAGATAGGAAGCGCGCACGAGATCGCGTTCGACGAGCCGAGCCAGCTGATCCTGCACCGCCGCCGGGCCCTGCCGTACCACGCGAACGGCATGACCCTCTTCGCGTACGACGCCTCGGGCGCCCCTCTGCTGGAGAAGACCTACTACTCGGTCGGCGGCGGCTTCGTCGTCGACGAGGACGCGGTCGGCGAGGACCGGATCAAGCTCGACGACACCGTGCTGAAGTACCCCTTCCGCTCCGGTGACGAGATGCTGCGCCTGGCTAAGGAGACGGGCCTGTCGATCTCCTCGCTGATGCTGGAGAACGAGAAGGCCTGGCGCACGGAGGAGGAGATCCGCGCGGGCCTGCTGGAGATCTGGCGGGTCATGCAGGCCTGCGTCGCGCGCGGCATGTCCCGCGAGGGCATCCTCCCGGGCGGCCTGCGGGTCAAGCGCCGCGCGGCGTCCACGGCGCGCCAGCTGCGCACCGAGGGCGACCCGATGCTCCACCGCAGCGAGTGGACGACGATCTACGCGATGGCGGTGAACGAGGAGAACGCGGCGGGCGGCCGCGTCGTCACCGCGCCGACGAACGGCGCCGCGGGCGTCCTCCCGGCCGTCCTGCACTACTACGTGAACTTCGTGCCCGGCGCGGACGAGGACGGCGTGGTCCGCTTCCTCCTCGCCGCGGGCGCGATCGGCATGCTGTTCAAGGAGAACGCCTCGATCTCCGGCGCCGAGGTCGGCTGCCAGGGCGAGGTCGGCTCCGCCTGCTCGATGGCGGCGGGCGCGCTGGCCGAGGTGCTGGGCGGCACCCCGGAGCAGGTCGAGAACGCGGCCGAGATCGGCATGGAGCACAACCTGGGCCTGACCTGCGACCCGGTCGGCGGCCTGGTCCAGATCCCGTGCATCGAGCGCAACGGCATGGCGGCGGTCAAGGCGGTCACGGCCGCGAAGATGGCGATGCGCGGCGACGGCAGCCACAAGGTCTCCCTGGACAAGGTCATCAAGACCATGAAGGAGACCGGCGCCGACATGAAGATCAAGTACAAGGAGACGGCGCGCGGCGGCCTCGCCGTCAACGTCATCGAATGCTGACCTGATCCGGTTCCTGTTGCGGGCGGGACCCCGGGCGCCGCGGCGCCCGGGGTCCCGCCCGTTTTCCTCCGGCCACTCCCCCGACCTGCGCCAACCGTCCCGGTTTTCCCGGGCGTCGAGGTTTGGCATGGAGGGACCACGCTTCAGGGCGAACCGGGGGACGAGGGCGGTAAGGGACGATCCGCGTGGGCAGTGGTGATCACGTGACGTCGCGGCCACACACCCCGGCGGCCGGCCACCCGCCCGGGACCGCAGCCCTTTCCCCCACGGAGGACCCCACCATGGCAAGCACCCGCAGCGCCCGCGCGATCGCCGCTCTCGCCGCGCTCCCCCTCGCCGCCCTGCTCTGCTCGGGCACCGCCCGGGCCGACGGCGGAGCCGGTGCGGGGACCTCGTCCAACGCGGCCGCCGCCGAGATCGTCGACAGCGGCGTCTTCGGCGCCAACGCCGGCAACTCTTCGACCACCCAGCAGGTCGCCACCGGCTCCGGTGCGACGAACCAGAGCAACGCGGTGCAGCTCAACGGCACCGGCTCGGCCCCCGTCGGGCAGTCCAACGGGAACGCGCCGGTCTCCGCCGAGCCCGCTCCATAGCCGCCCGGTGAACCTGCGGGCCCGCCTCCGGCCGGAGGCGGGCCCGCCCCCTCCCGTGCCGCGTGATCCGGCGACTCCTCGGATCGGAAATTTCGGACCATTGGGAAATTCACCTGGTTTTGCCGCAACCATGGACACGCGCGCGGTGTCTCCTGCAGTGACACCACCAGTCCCCGCCCCTCCAGAAACAGGGGGACGTCATGAACCATCTCCGCCGCCGGCAGACCGTGGCCCTGGCCACGGGGGCGCTCCTCACCGCCGGAATCGCCCTCGCCGCGCCCGCCTCCACCGCCCAGGCCCCGGCCGCGACCACCGGGCGCACCGCCGTCCCGCACGTCGTGAACGCCCGCTGGGCCGGGCACTGCGCGTACGACCGGATCGTCATCGACCTGCGGGGCCGCGTCCCCGGCGTCGAGGTCACCCGCGTCCCGCGGCTGTACCGGGACGGCTCCGGCGAGCCCGTACCGCTCGCCGGGAAGTACTTCCTCCAGATCCGCCTGCACCCCGCCGACGCGCACCTGAGCTCCGGCGAGAGCACCTACCGCGGGCCGAAGCTCGCCCGGATCGGCCTGCCCGCGCTGAAGGGCTTCGCCATGACGGGCGACTTCGAGGGGTACGTCACCTTCGGCGCCGCCTTCGACAAGAAGCCGTCCTACACGTCGTTCACCCTGCGCTCGCCCGACCGGTTCGTGCTGGACGTCGCGCACCGGAACACGTGCTGCGGCTGAGCGTCCGCACGGACGGCCGGCCGGGCGGCAGGCAGCCGCCCGGCCGGCCCGGCTCCTGCCCCGCCCTGCCCGGCTGCGTCAGCGGTGCTCCGGGTTGGGGAAGTCGAAGCGGCAGCCGGCGTCCCACTCGGAGCGCTGGTTGCCGTGGGCGGGGATGCCGCCGGAACGCTTGAGCAGGGCGGCCAGGTGCATGAGGTTCCACGACATGAAGGTCGTGTTCCGGTTGGTGAAGTCGTTCTCCGGCCCGCCCGAGCCCGGGTCGAGGTACGAGGGGCCGGGCCCCGCCTCGCCGATCCAGCCGGCGTCGGCCTGCGGCGGGACGGTGTACCCGAGGTGCTGGAGGCTGTAGAGGACGTTCATGGCGCAGTGCTTCACGCCGTCCTCGTTGCCCGTGATCAGCGCCCCGCCGACGCGCCCGTAGTACGCGTACTGGCCCAGCTCGTTCAGGATCGAGGAGCAGGCGTAGAGCCGCTCGATGACCTGCTTCATCACGGAGCTGTTGTCGCCGAGCCAGATCGGCCCGCACAGCACGAGGATGTCGGCGGCCATGATCTGGCTGTACAGGACGGGCCACTGGTCGGTTTCCCAGCCGTGCTCGGTCATGTCCGGCCAGACCCCGGTGGCGATGTCGTGGTCGACGGCGCGGATCAGCGAGGTCCGGGCGCCGGCCGCCTCCATGACGGCGCGGCTCCGCGTGATCAGGCCCTCCGTGTTGCTGGTCTCGGGCGAGCGCTTGAGCGTGCAGTTGACGTAGACGGCGGTCAGGTCGGAGTAGTCGAACGCCCCGGCGTTCGCCCCCGGCTGCCGTGTCGCGGTGTCGTGTTCGGCGGGCACCCTCCCAGTGTCTCTGATCAGCTGAGCGATCCCGTGCGAACCGTGGGGTTCGGCGTGGCTTCTGCCCACCTGGGTGGGGCGGCATGGGCGTGGAGGTGGAATCCCGCGCCCAGTGCTGCTCCTCGTGGCCGGTGTCGGCGGATGGTGGGTGTGCTGACCGTGGTCACGCCCTGGTGCCGGTGGGCTGCGCGGGGCAGCGTCCTCCGGCCCGTTGGTGCGTGTCCCTCCGGACGCCGGCCGGCACGGCCCGAAGGCCGGGCCGGGGAGGGAACCCCGCGTCGCCTGGGCGCGGGGCGGTTGGTGCGCGGCCGGGTGGGGCCGGTCTTGGACCGGTCCGTCCGGCTGGTCCTGCGGGGCACCGGACCCTGCGGCGACCGGAAGGCGCCCGTCCGGGGGTGACCACCCCCGGACGCCGTCCCCCGGCCGCCACGCCCCGCCGCTCCCCGCGCACGCCCCGGCGGCGCCGGTTGGAGCGCAGGAGCGGAAGAGCGCCTCAGCGCGCGCCGGTCCACAGCGGCCACAGCCGGAAGCCGGAACTTCCTTGGCCTCGGAACGGTTTGGCCCCTCCGCCCGGAGCGCACCAGCCGCCAACCGTCCCGAAGCGGAATCCCCGGGCCCAACAGGCGCCGCGCATCCGGGTTGTTACCGGTCCACGAGGCGGATTAGGGTCATCAGGCCTTGGTGTACGGGAAACCGGTGGAAAACCGGTGCGGCCCTCGCCACTGTGAACGGGAAGTCCGGCTCCACTCCTGCGGGAAAGCCACTGGGCAGCGCGGGGAGGGACCCGCACCGCCCGGGAAGGCGGAGCCAGGGCATCAGCACCCGTGAGCCAGGAGACCGGCCAAGGCGCGTTGTCCATCCACGAGGTGCTGGAGAGGTCTCCCGCTCATGCATATAGCCGAGGGGTTTCTGCCCCCCTTGCACGCGGCCGCCTGGGGCGCCGCGTCCGCCCCCTTCGTCGTCCACGGGGTACGGGCCCTCACCCGCGAGGTGAAGGCCAACCCGGAGAGCACCCTCCTGCTGGGCGCATCCGGAGCGTTCACGTTCGTCCTGTCCGCGCTGAAGATCCCGTCGGTGACGGGCAGCTGCTCCCACCCCACCGGGACCGGGCTCGGCGCGATCCTGTTCCGGCCGCCCGTCATGGCGGTGCTCGGCACGATCACCCTCCTCTTCCAGGCGCTGCTGCTCGCGCACGGCGGACTGACCACCCTCGGCGCCAACGTCTTCTCGATGGCCATCGCCGGGCCGTGGTCGGGCTACTGCATCTACCTGCTGCTGCGGCAGCTCAACGCCCCGCTGATGGTGTCGGTGTTCTTCGGCGCCTTCTTCGCCGACCTCGTCACCTACTGCGTGACCTCGGTGCAGCTCGCGCTCGCCTTCCCCGACCCGGGTACGGGCTTCCTCGGCGCGCTCGCCAAGTTCGGCGGCATCTTCGCGGTCACCCAGATCCCGCTCGCCGTGAGCGAAGGCCTGCTGACGGTCCTGGTGATGCGGCTGCTGATGCAGTCCAGCAAGTCCGACCTGGTCCGGCTGGGCGTCGCCCGGCTCGCCGGCCGCTCCGAGCAGAAGACGGCGGTGTGACGCGCATGAACCCGAGCCGGAACGCGAAGATCAACGGCCTGCTGCTGCTCCTGGTGGCCGCGCTGGCCGTACTGCCCCTCGCCCTGGGCCTCGGCGAGGGCAAGGAGGAGCCGTTCACGGGCGCCGACGCGCAGGCGGAGGCGGCCATCAGCGAGCTGAAGCCGGACTACGAGCCCTGGTTCTCCCCGCTGTACGAGCCCCCCTCCGGGGAGGTCGAGTCGGCGCTGTTCGCCCTGCAGGCGGCGCTGGGCGCGGGCGTGCTCGCGTACTACTTCGGCGTCCGCCGGGGACGCCGCCAGGGCGCTGCCGCGGCCGCCGCGGCCGCCGGCACGGCTCCCGCCGGCGCCGCACCGGCACCGGCCGCCGCATCCGCATCCGCATCCGCATCGGCGCCCGGCGCGGAGTCGTAGCCGGTGCTGCCGATCGATGTGGCTGCGCACAGCAGCCGCTGGCGGGGCCGCCATCCTCTGGAGAAGGCACTGCTCGGGCTCGGCCTGACGGTCAGCGCCCTGTGCCTGCCGCCCTGGCCCGGCGGACCGCTCGTGGCCGCGGCGACCCTCGCCGTGCTCCTCGGGCCGGCCGGGGTCGCCGGACGGCAGCTGTGGCGGGCCTTCCGGATCCCGCTGGGGTTCTGCTTCACCGGGGCGCTGCCGCTGCTGGTCGCGGTCGGCGGCCCGGCCGGGCCGGTCTCCCCGGCCCCGGACGGGCCGCGGCTCGCCGCCGAGCTGCTGCTGCGCACCTCGGCGGCCTCCCTCGGGGTGCTGCTGTTCGCGTTCACCACGCCGGTGTCGGACGTGCTGCCCCGGCTGGTCCGGGCCGGGGTGCCGGCGCCGGTGGTGGACGTGGCGCTGGTCATGTACCGGATCGGCTTCCTGCTGCTCGACTCCCTGGCCCAGGTGCGGCGCGCGCAGGCGGCCCGCCTGGGGCACGCGGGCCGGGCGGCGGCCTGGCGCTCGGTGGCCGGGCTCGCCGCCACCTCGTTCGTGCGGGCCTTCGACCGCGCGGCGCGGCTCCAGTCGGGCCTGGCCGGGCGCGGCTACGACGGCGCGCTGCGGGTCCTCGTCCCCGAGGCGACCCTGTCCTGGCGCTTCCTCGCGGCGTCGGCGGCCCTGCTCGCGGCCGTGGCCGCACTGACCCTCACCCTGAAGGGGCTCTACCTGTGAACCCGTTGGTGGAACTGGCCGGGGCCGGCTACGCGTACGAGGACGGCCCGGCGGTGCTGGCCGACGTGGACTTCGCCATCGCCGAGGGCAGGGCGCTGGTCCTGCTCGGCCGCAACGGCAGCGGCAAGACCACGCTGATGCGGCTGCTCAGCGGCGGCCTGCGGCCCGGCTCGGGCGAACTGCGCCTGGACGGGACGCCGGTCGGGTACGACCGGGCGGGCCTGACCCGGCTGCGGACGGCGGTCCAGCTGGTGGTGCAGGACCCGGACGACCAGCTCTTCGCCGCCTCGGTGGAGCAGGACGTCTCCTTCGGCCCGATGAACCTCGGCCTGCCCGCGGACGAGGTGCGGGCCCGCGTGGAGTCCGCCCTGGCCGCGCTCGACATCACCGGGCTGCGGGACCGCCCGACACACCTGCTCTCGTACGGGCAGCGCAAGCGCGCGGCGATCGCGGGCGCGGTGGCGATGGCCCCGCGGGTGCTGATCCTCGACGAGCCGACGGCCGGCCTCGACCCGGACGGGCAGGAGCGGCTGCTGGACACGCTGGCGGGGCTGCGCTCGCGCGGCACCACGGTGGTGATGGCCACGCACGACGTCGACCTGGCGGTGCGCTGGGGCGACGACGCGGCGGTCCTGACCCCGACCGGTATCCGCTTCGGCCCGGCCGCGCGGCTGCTGGCCGACCCGGGACTGCTCGCCGAGGCAGGCCTGCGCCAGGCCTGGTCGCCGGCGGTGGCGGCTTTCCTGCGGGCCCGGGACCTGCTCGGCCCCGGCGCCCCGGGCCCGGGCACCCCCGAGGCGCTGGCCTCCTGGCATTGACCCGGACGGCGTGCGGCGAACCTAGGATGACGGCATGTCGCTGCCGCACGCCATCCTCACCGCCCTGCTCGAGAAGCCCTCGTCCGGGCTGGAGCTGACCCGGCGGTTCGACAAGTCGATCGGGTACTTCTGGTCCGCGACGCACCAGCAGATCTACCGCGAGCTGGGCCGGCTGGAGGAGGCCGGGCTGATCCGGGCCCTGCCGAGCGAGGTGCCCGTGCGGGGGCAGAGGAAGGAGTACGAGGTCCTGCCCGCCGGCAGCGCGGAGCTCGCCCGGTGGGTCGGCGAGAGCCAGGACCCGAAGGCCATCCGGGACCCGCTGCTGCTGCGGATCCGGGCCGCGGGCGTGGTCGGGGTGCAAGGGCTGGCCGGGGAGCTGCGGCGGCACCTGGAGCTGCACCGGCGGCAGCTGGCGCTGTACGAGGCCATCGAGGAGAAGGACTTCCCCCCGGAACGGGACTCCGACGAGGACCGGCTGCGCCGGCTCGTGCTGCACGGCGGCATCGGCCTGGAGACGTTCTGGCTGCGCTGGCTGGAGGAGGCCCTGGGCGAGGTCGGGGACATGACGCCGCCGGGCGGCGCCGCGGATGCCGCCCCGCACGTCCCGGACGCCTCGGACGCCCCGGCCGGGGCCGACGGCGCGCCGTAGGGCGCGGACCGCCGGAGGCGGGCACCCGTACCGCGCCCCGCGGGCGGGCAGGCCGCAGCCCCCGTACGCCCGCCGGGGCGGTACGGGGGCTGTGCGCGCCTTACTTGTCCAGGGAGGCCCAGAACTCGTCGAAGCTCAGCAGGCCGTCGCCGTTCACGTCCTTGGCGGCGATCACGGAGTCCGCGACCGGGCCCGTGACGAACGGGTCGCCCATCTCCGCCATGGCCCGGCGGAACTCGTCTGCCGTGACGAAGCCGTCGCCGTCCGCGTCGAACCTGCCGAACGCCTGCCGTGCGCTCTCGATGTCCGCCACTGGGATCCACCCCTTCTTGGTGCTCGTTGACCGGCTCAGGGTAGCGGCAGCCGGGAGCGGCCGCCGCTACCGGGTCCCTTCGGACGGCACGCCGGCGGACCAGGCGCCGACCGGGGACCACGCCTGGCCGGTCAGCAGCTACGCGCCGGCCGAGCAGGTGCTGGAGGACGAGCGGTTCAGCCTGAGGGACACCGCCCGTCCCGGGGTGCCGCGCCAGTACGGGCCGACGATCCCGCCCGAGGTCGTCGACAACATGGGCAGCATCAACGGTGCCGGCCTGCGCACCGCGGTGACGAAGTCCCTCAACCTGCGCCGGCACGGCCTGCAGGGCTGGCTGCGCGCCACGGCGGGCGCGCTCGTCGACCGGCCGGTCTCCGAGGGGCGGGCCGTGGACCTGCGGGCCGGGTTCGCCGGCCCCCCGCCGAGAACCTGGTGTGGCGCACGGGCTTCGTCGAGCGGCTGCCGGAGCGGCTTCCGGTCGCCTGGTGAGGGCGCGGCGGCGGCCCGGGAGGGCGTGCGGGCTCCCGGGGCGCCGCTCCGTGCCGTGCAGTGCGGTGCAGTGGGGCGGCCCTAGCGGAAGACCCCGGTGTGGCCGAGGGAGTAGCGGCCGGGCTGCGGGTAGACGGCCAGGCCGTGCGGGCCGCCGCCCACGGGGATCCGGGCGAGCTGCCGGCCGGTGGCCGTGTCGATCGCGTAGACCTCGCCGTCGTAGCGGCCCGAGAGCCACAGCACCTTGCCGTCGGCGGAGACGCCGCCCATGTCGGGGCTGCCGCCGTCGGGCAGCTGCCACTTCTTGGTGAGCCTGCCCTGCTGGAAGTCGTAGACCGAGATGCTGCCCTCGCCGCGGTTGGAGATGTACATCTCGCGGGAGTCGCGGCTGACGTACAGGCCGTGGCAGCCCTTGCCGGTGGGCAGCAGCTTGGGGGTGTCGAACTGCTCGCCGCTGAGCACCCACATGCCGTGCGCCATCATGTCGGCGACGTAGAAGGTCTTGCCGTCCGGGGAGATCTTGACGTCCTGCGGCATGGCCCCCTCGAAGGGCAGCTTCTGCTGGGCGACGACCTCCATCTTCTCGGTGTCGACCTTGAGGAGTTCGCCGGAGAACTCGCACGAGACGATGAAGTAGCGGCCGTCCGCGGAGAAGTCGGCGTGGTTGACGCCGAAACAGGTCACCGGGAGGGACTTGACCCGGTTCATGGTGCGCGGGTCGCGGAAGACGAGCTCCTTGTCCATCGAGGCCATGACCACCGCGTACTTGCCGTTCGGCGTGAAGTACAGGTTGTACGGGTCGTGCACCTCGACGGGTTCGCCGGCCTCGCCGGTCGCGGGGTTGATCGGGGTGAGGGTGTGGCCGCGGTTGTTGTTGACCCACAGTGTCTTCAAGTCCCAGGAGGGGACCACGTGCTGGGGCTGGATGCCGACGGGGATGGTGTCGATGACCTTGTACGTCGCGGGATCGATGACGGACACCGTGTTGGAGGCGGTGTTCGGCACGTAGACCCGGGACGGGAAGTCCTTGACCACCGGGGAGAGCCGGTTCGGGCGGTCGGCCGCGTACACGTCGTTCGGGTCGAGGAGCGGCGGCATGCCGGCGAGGCCGGGCGGGACGGCGGGGACGGCCTTGACGGGCGGCCGGGCCGCGGCTTCGGAGCCGAGCGCCTCGGCGGGGCCCTTGTCGCCGGCCGATCCGCAGCCGGCCAGGGCGGCGAGGACCAGACCGGCCAGGAGCACGGTGGCCTTCCGGGGAAGGCGGGTGGTCGTCATGGGGTCAGCAGCTCCGTGGTGGTCACCGCGCGCAGTTCGCGGCGCGCGAGTTCTTCGAGGAGGGGCGGCATCGCGTCGACCGTGTCCGCGTAGCCGAAGTGCAGGCTCACCACCGATCCGCTGCGGATCGTCCCGGTGACGGTGCGGATGACGGCCGCCGCGCCGGGCGAGGTGAAGTCGAGGGAGTCCACGTCGTACGAGAGGACGTGCGGGTAGCCCGCCCGCCGGGCCAGCTTCCGGACGAGCGGGGTGGCGTACTGCGTCCGCGAGGGGCGGAACCAGGTGCCGATGGAGCCGGTGAGGCGCTTCAGCCGCCGGGCGCAGCCGGTGATCTCCGCGTACGCCTCGGCCTCGGCCATGTCGTTGATCGCGAGGTGGCGCTGGGTGTGGTTGCCGAGCTCGTGGCCGCCGTCCAGGACCCGGCGGGCGATGTCCGGGTGGGTGTCGAGCCAGGCGCCGATCGCGAGGACGGTGACCCGGGCGCCCGCGCGTTCGGCCTCGGCGAGCACGGCCCGGGCGGTGGCGGGGTCTCCGTTGCCGTGGAACGTGAGGGCGACCCGGGGGCGGTTGCGGGGGCCGTGCGCGATCTCCTCGGGCTGTCCGGGGAAGCGTCGCGGGGCGGGGTCAGCAGCTCCGTGGTGGTCACCGCGCGCAGTTCGCGGCG
>NZ_JACBGN010000176.1 GCF_013401435.1 Streptomyces sp. BR123 | reverse complement strand
GGTTTGTATAAGAGACAGCCCTCACCGCGAGTGCCCTCACCCCGTGTGCCGTCGCCGCGCGTGCCCTCGCCGCGCGCCCGGCCGGTGCGTGCCCCGTCGTCGCGCAGCAGGTCGGCGGCGCTGACCCGGTCGGTGCGGCCTCGCCCGCGGGACCGTCCGCGGCTACCCATGGCCGCCGCCTGCCGTCCCTCCGCCGCGTGGGCCGGTCGTACCCCAGCGCGAGACCGGCCAGCCGATCCGGTCGGCCCGCCCGATCACCTTCTCCACCGGCACCATCCCTCCGCCGGGCTCGCCCAGGTGGTCCCGCGAGTCACGGGACTGGGAACGGTGGTCGCCCATGACCCACAGGGTCCCCAGGGGCACCACGATCCGGAACGGGACCTTCGACGGCGTGTCCCCCGGGTACAGGTACGGCTCGTCCACCGGCATCCCGTTGACCTTGATCCGTCCGTCGGCGTCGCAGCACACCACGTCGTCGCCGCCGACCCCGACGACCCGTTTGACGAAGTCCGTCTCGGACGGCTCGCCGATCCCGAGGGCGGAAACCGCCCTGCGCACGAACCCTGCGAGGGCGTTGTCCGCGGGCGACTCCTGCACGAAGGAGCCGGTGCCGTCGAACACGACCACGTCCCCGCGCCGCGGTTGATCGCCGAAACGGTACGCCAGCTTGTTGACCAGGACCCGGTCCCCGACCTGCAGCGTCGGCTCCATCGACTTGCTCGGGATGAGGAAGGGCTGCACCACGAAGTTGCTCAGCAGCAGCAGGAAGACCGTGCACAGCACGCCGAGCACCGCCGCGCCGCGGCAGGTCGGCAGCGCCCGCAGGCCGCGCCGGGCGAGCCCCCGGGCCGACGCCCCGCCAAAAGCAGAACGCGGCCGCTCCTCCCCCGTGTCGGGGGCGGAGCGGCCGCGTCGAGTGAGCTCTGCTTCGGTTTCCATTGGAGGGAGCCTATCCGGCCTCCCCCTGGATCCGGAGAGGAGATCAGCGGTCGCGCTTCTCCTTGATCTTCGCGGCCTTGCCGCGGAGCTCACGGAGGTAGTACAGCTTGGCGCGACGCACGTCACCGCGGGTGACGACCTCGATCTTCTCGAAGATCGGGGAGTTCACCGGGAAGGTGCGCTCGACACCGACGCTGAAGGAGACCTTGCGAACGGTGAAGGTCTCGGAGACGCCGGCGCCCTGGCGGCGGATGACGACACCCTTGAACTGCTGGATGCGGGAGCGGTTGCCCTCGATGACGCGGACGTGGACGTTGACGGTGTCACCCGGGCGGAAGTCCGGGACGTCGGAGCGCAGCGTGGCGGCGTTGATGCCGTCGAGCAGGTGAGACATGTTCTTCGTCTGCTTTCTTCGCACGACGCCACAGGTCGCCGGTGCGGGTTTTCGTAGAGACTTCGGGAGCCGCGTCACCCGTCGTACGACTGTCCCCCTGTGGCAGGGGCGCACGCGAGCACACAGCAGCCGCTCATTCTTCCACGGCCGGGGGCCTCCGCCAAAATCGGCCGTCGGCGGTCGGCTGCCAGCCCAGGGTGCCGAGCACCTCCCGGTCCTTCTTGTCGTACGCGGACGCCTCGCAGCGCTCGATCAGGTCCGGGCGGTTCCGCGCGGTCCGGCGCAGCGCCTCGTCGCGGCGCCACCGGGCGATCTTGCCGTGGTGGCCGCTGAGGAGCACGTCCGGGATGCCGCGGCCGCGCCACTCGGGGGGCTTGGTGTAGACGGGCCCCTCCAGCAGGTTCTCCATCTCGCCGGGGGCGAAGGAGTCGTCGCGGTGCGATTCGGCGTTGCCGAGGACGCCGGGCAGCAGCCGGGCCACGGCCTCGGTGATCACGAGTACCGCGGCCTCACCGCCTGCCAGGACGTAGTCGCCGATGGAGACCTCGTAGACCGGCATGCGCGTGGCGTACTCGTCCATGACACGGCGGTCGATGCCCTCGTAGCGGGCGGGGGTGAAGATCAGCCAGGGCCGCTCGGAGAGCTCCACGGCGAGTTCCTGGGTGAACGGCCGGCCGCTGGGCGTGGGCACGACCAGGACGGGCCCGTGGTCGCCGGCCTCGTACCCGTCGGCCAGGGCCTCGTCGAGGGCCTCGCCCCACGGCCCGGTCTTCATCACCATGCCGGGACCGCCGCCGTACGGGGTGTCGTCGACGGTGTTGTGCCGGTCGTACGTCCAGTCGCGCAGGTCGTGGACGTGCACGCCGAGCTGCCCGCGGGCGCGCGCCTTGCCGACGAGGGAGACGTTCAGCGGCTCCAGGTACTCGGGGAAGATCGTGACGACGTCGAGCCGCATCAGGACTCTTCCCCGTTGTCCCGCGAGGAGACGGTTTCGGCACGGTCGTCGATCAGCCCGGGCGGCGGGGTGATGACGCAGCGCTGCTCCTCCAGATCGATCTCGGCGACGATCTCCTCGACGAAGGGGATCATCACCTCGGAGCCGTCCGCCCGCTCGACGATGAACAGGTCCTGCGAGGGCAGGTGGCTGATCTCGGTGATCCGGCCGACCTCGGTGCCGTCCTCCAGGACGACGTCCAGGTCGATCAGCTGGTGGTCGTAGTACTCGTCGGGCTCCTCGGGCAGCTCCGCCGGGTCCACCTCGGCGATCAGCAGGGTGTTGCGCAGCGCCTCGGCGCCGTTGCGGTCCTTGACGCCCTCGAACCGCAGCAGGAGGCGCCCGCTGTGTACCCGGCCCGTCTCGATGGTCAGCGGCCCCGTGGCGGCCGGCTCCGTCAGCAGGACGGCACCGGGAGCGAGCCGCAGCTCCGGCTCGTCGGTGCGCACCTCGACGGTGACCTCACCCTTGATCCCGTGGGCGCGGCCGATCCGCGCGACTACCAGCTGCACTGTCTGTCTCTCCTGTCCAGACGACGACGGGCCGGGGTGGGCACGCGTGCCCTCCCCGGCCCGTGCCGGTGATTCAACTGCTCAGCGGACGTGGTCCACGTCGACCAGGTCGACGCGGATCCCGCGGCCGCCGATGGCGCCCACGACGGTTCGCAGGGCACGTGCGGTGCGGCCGTTGCGGCCGATCACCTTCCCGAGGTCGTCCGGGTGGACCCGGACCTCGAGCACCTGCCCGCGCCGCAGGTTGCGCGAGGCGACCTGCACGTCGTCGGGGTTGTCCACAATGCCCTTTACGAGGTGCTCAAGAGCCTCCTCGAGCATGCTCAGGCCTCGGTCGACTCGGCGGCGGCCTCAGCCTCGTCCGCCTTCTTGTCGGCCTTCTTCTTCTGCGTGATGGCCTCGCCCTTGGTCTCGCCGATGCCCTCCAGGGCCTTGGCGAACTCCTCGAAGGAGCGGCGCTTGTCTTCCTTGGTGGCCGGCTGCAGCAGCGGCGCCGGGGCCGGCAGGCCCTTGTGCTTCTGCCAGTCGCCGGTCAGCTTCAGGATGGCGAGGACGGCGTCGGTCGGCTGGGCGCCGACGGACAGCCAGTACTGCGCGCGCTCGGCGTTGACCTCGATGCGCGAGGGGTTGTAGGTCGGCTGGTAGATGCCGATCTCCTCGATCGCGCGGCCGTCCCGGCGGGTGCGGGCGTCGGCGACGACGATGCGGTAGTGCGGAGAGCGAATCTTGCCGAGGCGCTTGAGCTTGATCTTGACTGCCACTGGAGTGGTGTCTCCTGAACTTGACGTGGTGGGGCACTTTGAGATGCCACGTGGGGTTGCGGTACTCGGATGCCCGATGGACGCGTCAGCCGGAGGAGAGAGGGGTCCTGTGCGACTGTCGAGTACAGCTTGTCATTGTGCCACATGCCGACGGCGCCTCCTCCCCGGGCCCGGTGGTCAGTGGCACACCGTGCCGCGGCGCCGCGCGCCGCCGGCTCAGGACGCGGCGGCGGTCACGGCGACCTCGGGGATGCGGAACGGCTTCATGCAGCCGCCGCACACGATCGGCGCCTGCGCCAGGACGGAGGGGACCACCCGCACGTTGCGTCCGCAGTCGCAGACGGCCTTGACGCGCACGCCACCGCCCGAGGAGCCGTGCCGTGCAGCCGGCCCGCGGAAGCTGCGCTTGGTGTCCGCAGCCGTCGCGACGGTGTGGGCCTTCAGCGCGCGCTGCAGCCGCTCCATGGTGGGGCGGTAGCGCTTCTTCGCCTCCGGGTTGAGCGTGACCAGCGAGAAGCCGCTGCTCGGGTGCGGCTCGTCGGAGTGGTCCAGCCCCATCTCCTCGGCGATCGCGAGGAATCTGCGGTTGTGATAGCGGCCGGCCCGGGAGGTGTCGCGCACTCCGCGGGCGGCGGCGATGCCGTGGACTGCCTCGTGCAGCAGTCGCTCGAAGGAGAGCTCGGCGCCGCAGGCGGACGAGGACTCTCCGATCAGGGATTCGGGGGCGGCAAGATCGGGCAGCTCGGGGTGGTGCCGCTGAATGTCGGCCCACGCCTGCGCCAGCTCTGCGGCGAGAACAGGTGGTGTCGTGCTCACGTCGTGACAACGAGCCGAGGGGCCTCGGTGTTCCGATTCCGGGCCATTCCAAATTTTTTGCACGTACCAGTCAGTTCAGCCTGATGCGTCCTGACGAGGACGGGTGCGCCGATCCCAGGAGGAGTCGGTACGTAACGGCGACCGGAACGCGTCAGCCCCGGCGCGCGGCTCGTGCCGCACGCCGGGGCTGCTGCGTCGGTATCACCCTGTGTCGATCACCTGGCGGCGATCAGTACGAACGCGCGACGATCGCGAGGGTACCGGGGGCGTCGTCCGACTCCGGGACCGACCCGTCCTCGGCGATCAGGCACCGCACGGTCACGGCCTGCTCGCCCAGCTTGGCCTCGCCCTCCGGGCCCAGCACGTCCCACGGGATCCGCGCCCAGCCGCCCGCGACCGCGGCCTCGGCGGCCTCCTCCAGCGTGGCCACGTCGGTGGTGCGGGACTCCCGGCGCTCGCGGGACTCGCGCAGCAGCTGCGCCTGGTCCTCCTCCAGCACCTTGGGCAGCAGGTCCGTCAGGGCCTCGATCTGCACCGGCTCCTTGCCGCCCGGGATCCGGCGGGCCAGCATCGCGGTGCCGGCCTCCAGGTCGCGGGGCCCGATCTCGATGCGCACCGGGACGCCCTTGAGCTCCCAGTCCACGGCGCGGCGGCCGAACGGGATGTCGACGCGGTCGTCGACGCGGACCCGCAGGCCGGCGGCCTTCAGGCGGTCGCCGAGCTCGCGGACCTTGGCCACGGCCTCGTCGCCCTTGATCGCCATGACGACGACCTGGACGTGGGCCAGGCGCGGCGGGACCCGCAGGCCGTTGTCGTCGCCGTGGGACATGATCAGACCGCCGACCATGCGGGTGGAGACACCCCAGGAGGTCTGCCAGACCAGCTCCTGCTTGCCCTCCTTGGACAGGTAGGAGGTGTGGAACGCCTTGGCGAAGTTCTGGCCGAGCTCGTGGCTGGTGCCCATCTGCAGGGCCTTGCCGTCGCCCATCATGCCCTCGAGGGTGAGGGTGTTGATGGCGCCGGCGAAGCGCTCCTTGGGGGTCTTGCGGCCGAGCACGACGTCGATGCCGAGCACGTTGGTCATGAAGTCGCCGTACACGTTCCGGTGGATGTGCGCGGCGTAGTCGCGGGCGTCCTCGTACGTGGCGTGGGCGGTGTGGCCCTCCTGCCAGAGGAACTCACTCGTACGGAGGAAGACGCGGGGTCGCATCTCCCAGCGGACCACATTGGCCCACTGGTTGATCAGCAGGGGCAGGTCGCGGTAGCTCTGCACCCACTTCGAGAAGTAGTCGTTGATGATCGTCTCGGAGGTGGGGCGGACGACGACCGGCTCTTCCAGCTCCTTGCCGCCGCCGTGGGTGACGACCGCGAGCTCCGGGGCGAAGCCCTCGACGTGCTCGGCCTCCTTGGTCAGGTAGGCCTGCGGGATGAACATCGGGAAGTACGCGTTCTGGGCGCCCGACTCCTTGATGCGGGCGTCCATCTCCTGCTGCATCCGCTCCCACAGCCCGTAGCCGTACGGTCGGATGACCATCGTGCCGCGCACTGGGCCGTTGTCGGCCAGTTCGGCCTTGTTGATCAGATCCTGGTACCAGCGGGGGAAATCCTCCGCCTGGGGGGTGAGAACGGGAGCCTTTGCCATGGCGCGAATGGTACGGCGCCGGACACTCGATCCGTGAATCGGGTGGCGCACTCCTCTGGACGCGGGGGCGAATGGGGAGTTCTCTGGCAACGGGGCAAGGGGGCGACAAGGAATCAGGAGCGCTCTTTCGATGACACCGACGCCGACGCCGACACTCGCCGCCCGGGACTGGGCGGAGATCCAGGAGCGGATGCTCGTACCGCTGTACGAGGCGGTCTTCGACCGGCTGGAGATCGGGCCGGGCGACCGGCTGCTCGGCCTGGACTGCGGAGCCGGGCTGGCGCTGCTGCTGGCCGAGGGGCGGGGAGCCGCCGCCACGGGCGTGGAGGCGGACCCGGCCCGGCGGGCGCTCGCGCGCGAACGCCTGCTGGAGGTGGCGGCGACGACGCCGGCGGGCGTCCGGCCGTACGACGTGCTGCTCGGCTTCTCCACTTCGCCCGCCGCCCTGGCCGCGGCCCTGCCCGCCGTCCGGCGCGGCGGGGCGGTGGTCCTGGCCGGCTGGGGCCCGGCGGAGCGCTGCACCGTGCCGGCGGTGCACGGCTGCGGGCCGGTCCCTCAGGACCTGGACGCGGTGGTGGAGGCGGCCGGGCTGGTGCCCGACGGCTCGGGCCGGGTGTTCTGCCCCTTCGGGTACGCCGACGCGGACAGCGCGGTGCGCGGCCTGCTCTCGACCGGGCTGTACGACCGCTCGTGCGACCCGGCGCAGGTCGAGAAGGAACTGGCCGAGGCCCTTCACCCGTACGAGCGGGCCGACGGCGCCGTCTGGCTGCCGAACATCTTCCGCTACGTGATCGCCCGCGTGCCCTGACCGCGCGGGCGGCCGCCTCCGGCCGGCGCTGCGCAGGTCACTTGGCCAGGCGCGGGATGCCGGCCGCGGCGTACGCGGCAGCCTCGTCCAACGTCTCGTTCGCCAGCAGGGCCTCGGCGAGGGCGTCGAGTTTCGGCCGGTGCTCGCGCAGCAGGCGGCAGGCCTCCATGTAGCACTCGTCCACGATCCGCCGCATCTCGTGGTCCACCGCGTCGAGCGTGGCAGGGGCCGCCACCAGTCCGTACGGGCTCTGCGGGTCCGACGGGATCGCGGTGAGGCGGCCGATGCGCTCGCTCATGCCCCACCGGCCGACCATGCCGCGGACGAGGCCGGTGGCCTGTTCCAGGTCGTTCTCGGACCCCGTGGTGATCACGTCGTACACGGTGTGCTCGGCCGCCATGCCGCCCAGGGCGCCGATGATCCGGCCGCGCAGGTACTCCTCGGTGTAGGCGTAGCGGTCCGCCTCCGGCGTGGACAGGGTCACGCCGAGCGCCCGGCCGCGCGGCACGATCGTGACCTTCCGGACCGGGTCGGCGCCCGGCTGGAGCATGCCGAGCAGCGCGTGCCCGCTCTCGTGGTATGCGGTGCGCCGGCGCTCCTCCTCCGGCATGACGAGCGGCCGCTCCGCGCCCAGCTGCACCTTCTCCAGGGCCTCGGAGAGGTCGGCCCTCGTGACCTCGTCCCGCCCCCGCTTGACCGCCAGCAGGGCGGCCTCGTTGGCGAGGTTGGAGAGCTCGGCACCGGTCATGCCGGGCGTCGTGGCGGCCACGTGCTCCAGGTCCACGTCCGGGGCGAGCGGGATGTCGCGGGTGTGGATGCGCAGGATCGCCAGGCGGCCGCTCTTGTCGGGCGGGGAGACCGTCACCGTGCGGTCGAACCGGCCGGGCCGGGTGAGGGCCGGGTCCAGGACGTCGGCCCGGTTGGTCGCGGCGATCACGACCACGCCCTCGGAGCCGGAGAAGCCGTCCATCTCGGTCAGGATCTGGTTGAGGGTCTGCTCGCGCTCGTCGTGGCCGCCGATGCCGCCGCCGGCGCCGCGCGCCCGGCCGATGGTGTCGATCTCGTCGATGAAGATGATCGCGGGCGCGACCTTGCGCGCCTCGGCGAACAGCTCCCGGACCCGGGAGGCGCCGACACCGACGATCATCTCGATGAACTCGGACGCCGACGCGGAGAAGAACGGCACGCCCGCCTCGCCTGCGACCGCGCGTGCCAGCAGCGTCTTGCCCGTGCCGGGCAGGCCCGAGAGGAGCACGCCGCCGGGCATCCGGGCGCCCATCCGGCGGTACCGCTGCGGGTCCTTCAGGAAGTCGACGACGTCGTTCAGCTCGCCCGCGACCTCGTCGATGCCCGCCACGTCGTCGAAGGTGGTGCGCTTCGCGCCCTCCTGGAGTTCCACGGGCCGCGGCGGCGCCTTGCGGCCCAGCCCGCCGAGGCCGCCGCCCATCGCCGAGCCCATCCGGCGGGCGATGAACACCCACAGCAGGATCAGCAGCAGCATGGGGGCGAGCGAGAGCAGCAGGTTGGCCAGGAAGCTGCGCGGCACGACGACCGGGGAGGCCGTCACGTTCACGTTCTGCCGGGTGAGGTCGGCCCACAGGTCGTCCTCGGCGAAGGCCGGCCGCTGGGTGACGAACTTGGTGTAGTCGCCCTTGTCCTTGCCACCGTCCGGCGGCAGCGGCTGCTTGGCCTTCAGCTCGCCCTGGATGGCATCGCCCTTGGAATAGATCTTCGAGACGTTCCCGGCCGCGACCTGCTTGCTGAACTCGGTGTACGAGATCGTCGGCTCGTCGCCCTCGTTGAAGAACGACAGCACCAGGTTGGTCACCAGGAAGACGACCAGGGCCGCGAGGATCAGCCCGCGCCGGCCGCCGGGCATCCGCTTCCTCGGCTGCGGGCTGGGCGGCGCGCCCTCGGACCGCCAGGGGGTGTCGGCCCGGTCGCGGGGCGGCGCGGGAGTGGGGCTGGGCACCGTGGCCTCCTTACTGCCGTCCCCCCGGCCGACCATAAGCGATATTCCGGACCACGGCTTCCGGACGCACGCGGGCCCCGGCCGCATCCCGCGGCCGGGGCCCGTACAGAAGGCTCAGCGCCTCCCCGCGAACCACTTCATGAACGTCACGCAGTGGTGCACGGACTACTTCATGAACTTCTTGAACTCGTCCGGCAGGTCGAATTCCTGGCCCGACTGGCCGCCGGCCGGCAGGCCGAACGGGCTGCCGGCGGCGGCCGGGCCGCCCTGCGCGGCCTGCTCGCGGCGGGTGGCCGCCTCCAGTTCCTCCTGCTTGCGCTTCATCGGGTTGCCGCTCTTGCGCTTGCCCTTGGCCTGCTTGGGCTGCTTCTTCTGCCGGCCGGGGCCGCCGCCCATGCCCGGGATGCCCGGCATACCGGGCATCCCGCCGCCCTGGGCCATGCGGGACATCATCTTGCGGGCGTCGAAGAACCGCTCCACGAGGTTCTTGACCGCGCTGACCTCGACACCGGAGCCCTTGGCGATACGGGCGCGGCGCGAGCCGTTGATGATCGTCGGGTCCTGGCGCTCGGCCGGGGTCATCGACTTGATGATCGCGGCGGTGCGGTCGACGTCGCGCTCGTCGATGTTGTTGATCTGGTCCTTGATCTGGCCCATGCCCGGCAGCATGCCGAGGAGCTTCGAGATGGAGCCCATCTTGCGGACCTGCTCCATCTGGGCCAGGAAGTCGTCGAGCGTGAACTCCTTCGGGCCCTTGGCGAGCTTGGCCGCCATCTTCTCGGCCTCGGCCTGCGAGAAGGTCTTCTCGGCCTGCTCGATGAGGGTGAGCATGTCACCCATGTCGAGGATGCGGCCCGCCATGCGGTCGGGGTGGAACGCGTCGAAGTCGTCGAGCTTCTCGCCGTTCGACGCGAACATGATCTGCTTGCCCGTGACGTGCGCGATGGAGAGCGCGGCACCACCGCGGGCGTCGCCGTCGAGCTTCGACAGCACCACGCCGTCGAAGCCGACGCCGTCGCGGAAGGCCTCGGCGGTGTTGACCGCGTCCTGACCGATCATCGCGTCGACGACGAACAGGATCTCGTCGGGCGACACGGCGTCGCGGATGTCCGCGGCCTGCTGCATCATCTCGGCGTCGATGCCGAGGCGGCCGGCGGTGTCGACGATGACGATGTCGTGCTGCTTGGTGCGCGCGTACTCGATGGAGTCCTTCGCGACCTGGATCGGGTCGCCGACGCCGTTGCCGGGCTGCGGGCCGTAGAAACCGACACCGGCGCGCTCGGCGACGATGTTCAGCTGGTTGACGGCGTTGGGGCGCTGGAGGTCGCAGGCGACGAGCAGCGGGGTGTGGCCCTGGCCCTTCAGCCAGAAGCCGAGCTTTCCGGCGAGGGTGGTCTTACCGGCACCCTGGAGACCCGCGAGCATGATCACGGTCGGGGCGGTCTTGGCGAACCGCAGGCGGCGGGTCTCGCCACCGAGGATCGAGACCAGCTCCTCGTTGACGATCTTGAGCACCTGCTGGCCCGGGTTGAGCGCCTTGGAGACCTCCGCGCCGCGGGCGCGCTCCTTGACGTTCGCGATGAAGGAGCGGACGACCGGGAGGGCGACGTCCGCCTCGAGGAGGGCGATACGGATTTCCCGCGCCGCGGCGTCGATGTCCTGCTCGGAGAGGCGGCCCTTGCCCCTGAGGGACTTGAAGGTCGCGCTGAGGCGGTCGGAAAGCGTATCGAACACGGTGGTCGCGATTCCTCGGGTCGGGGGCGGTGTGGTCGTACCCCAGGGTATCGGTCCCGGCCGCCTACCCGGCCCTGCGGGCGTCTTTCCTCCCCTGCCCCGTCCCTTCCCGCCGTACCGGACACGGGCTCCGCCGCCACGGGGCCCTGCTGCAGCCCTGCGCCCCAGGCGCCGGCCGGGCCGGAGGTCGGGGATCCGCCCCGGACCCCGCGCCTCAAGCGCCTTCTGGCCGGGAAGTCCGGCCCGCGCGGCGTCCGGGCGCACCGGGCGACAGCGCCCGGAACAGGGCCCGGGGCGGAGCGCGCGGTTTCGGGGGGCGGGGTGGGCCACGGCTGCGCAGCGGCAGGCCGGCGACGACGGCGGCTCCGGCTGCGGCTGCGGCTGCGGCTGCGGCTGCGGCTGCGTCGGGATGGCTACGACAGGGCCGTGGTGAGGGTGGCGGCCACCGTGGACGCGTCGGCGGGGTCGAGGGGCTTGCCCTCGACGGACGTGACGTACAGCGAGTCCACGGCGTTCGCGCCCAGCGTCGAGACGTGCGCGCTGCGGACGCGCACGCCAGCCCCCTCCAGGGCCCGCCCGATCCGGTGCAGCAGCCCGACCGCGTCCGGCGCCCGCACCTCCAGCACGGTGGCGAGCGCGGACACCTCCGGGACCACGGTGACCCGGGGCGGCGGCGGGACCACCCCGCGCCGCCGCGGGTACGCCGCCTCCCGGTCGGCGAGCTTCGCGGAGACGTCGAGGGAGCCGTCCAGGGCCCGGACGAGATCGGCGCGGAGCCGTGCGGCCTCGGGGAGGGAGCCGTACTCGGCGGCAACCCGCCAGTGGAGCACCAGGGCCTCACCGAGGTGGCCGGGGAGTTCGAGTGCGCGCAGGTCGGCGGCGCGGACGGTGAGCCGGTGCAGGGCGAGGACGCCGGCGACGGCGGGCAGGACGCCCGGCTGGTCGGGGACGGCGACGGCCAGTTCCACTCCGACGGCGTCCTCCTCGTGCCGCGCGTGCAGGGCGAGGACGGGTTCCCCGGTCCGCAGGGCCTCCACCGCGAGGCGTTCCTCCTCGGCGGAGGGCGCCGGGTCGGGCTGTCCGGGGACGGCGGCCCCGCCGAGGACGGCCGCGACCCGCCGGACGAGGTCGGCGACCAGGGAGGCGCGCCAGGCCGACCAGGCGGCGGGGCCGGTGGCGAGTGCATCGGCCTCGGTCAGGGCGTGCAGGAGTTCCAGGGTGCCGGGGGTGCCGACGGCCTCGGCGACGGAGCGGACGGTGGCGGGGTCGTCGAGGTCGCGCCGGGTGGCGGTCTCGGCCAGCAGCAGGTGATGGCGGACCAGGGTGGCCAGGACGCCGGCGTCGGCCGGGCCGAAGCCGACGCGGAGGGCGGTGTCGCGGGCGATGGTCTCGCCGACCGCGGAGTGGTCGCCGGGCCAGCCCTTGCCGATGTCGTGCAGCAGGGCGGCCATGAGCAGCAGGTCGGGGCGGCCGACGCGGCGGGTCAGGGCGGAGGCGCGGACGGCGGTTTCCACGAGGTGCCGGTCGACGGTCCAGGTGTGGACGGGGTTGCGCTGGGGGCGGCAGCGGACCCGTTCCCAGTCGGGCAGGAGGGCGGAGATGATGCCCTCGGCCTCCAGGGCCTCCCAGACGCCGACCGTCGGCTCCCCCGCCCCGAGCAGGGTGAGGAGCTGTTCGCGGGCCTCGGCGGGCCAGGGCACCGGCAGCGGGCGGCTCTGGGCGGCGAGGCGGCGTACGGCGTGCGGGGAGACCGGAAGCCCGGCCTGGGCGGCGGCGGCGCCGAGGCGCAGGGCGAGGACCGGGTCGCGTTCGGGGCGGGCGGCCAGGGCGAGCACGGCCTCGCCGTCCGACTCGACGACGCCCTCGGCGAGCGGGGCCCGTTCGGGGGTGGCGGCGCGGGTGCCGAGGAGTCCGCGCAGCCGGGGCCGGGCGGCGCGGGCGCGCAGGACGCGGCCGACCTCGCGCCAGGTGACGTCGGCGGCGTAGGCGACGGTGCGGGCGGCTTCGTAGACCTCGCGGAGCAGCGCGTCCGCGTCGAGGAGGCCGAGGCGGGCGGCGACCTGGTCCTGTTCCTGGAGGGCGAGCCGGTCGCCGGCGCGGCCGGTGACGAGGTGGAGGGCGTCGCGGGCGTCGAGGAGCCGGCGCCGGGCGTCGGCGAGTCCCTCGCGGGGGGCGTCGGCGAGCCAGGAGGCGGCGACGGCGCGCAGGGCGGTGACGTCACGCAGGCCGCCGCGGGCCTCCTTGAGGTCGGGTTCGAGGAGGAAGCGCAGTTCGCCGGCCCGGTCGGCCCGTTCGCGGCACATGGCGTGCAGCTCGGGCAGGCGTTTGGGGGCGTGGTTGCGCCAGTCGGCGAGGACGGAGGTGCGCAGGCCGGTGAGGAGGCCGAGGTCGCCGGCGACGGGGCGGGCGTCGAGCAGTCCGAGGTGGACCTTGAGGTCCTCGGCGGCGGTCTTGCGGGCCTCGCCGGGGGTGCGGACGGAGTGGTCCAGGGAGAGGCCGAGGTCCCAGACGGGGTACCAGATGCGGTCGGCGAGGCGGCCCAGGTCGGCGGGGGCGGCCTTGCCGTCGTGGAGGAGGAGCAGGTCGAGGTCGCTGCGCGGGGAGAGTTCGCCGCGTCCGTAGCCGCCGACGGCCACGAGGGCGGCGCCGCGTACGCCGGTCTCCCGCGCGGCGGTGGTGAACAGGGCGTTCAGCCAGTCGTCGGTCAGCCCGGCCAGCGCGGAACGCCGCGAGGGCCCGGACCGCGGCTCCTCCTGGAGGAGCCGCAGCCGGGCCGCGGCGTAGCCGCTGGGTCCGGGGTCGGAGGTGCCTGTGGTCTCTTCGACGCTCGTCACCCAGGTTCTCCCGTCGCTAGAGCGCTTCGGCGCCGCGCTCGCCGGTGCGGACGCGGATGAGGGCGTCCACGGGAACGCTCCACACCTTGCCGTCACCGATCTTGCCGGTGCGGGCGCCCTTCACCAGGATTTCCATGACCGACTCGGCGTCGTCGTCCTCGACGACGACCTCGATGCGGATCTTGGGAACGAGGTCCACGGTGTACTCGGCACCGCGGTAGACCTCGGTGTGGCCGCGCTGGCGGCCGTAGCCGCTGGCCTCGGAGACGGTCAGGCCCTGCACTCCGTACCGCTGGAGGGCGTCCTTGATCTCGTCCAGCCGGTGCGGCTTGACGATCGCGGTGATCAGCTTCATGCGTCAACCTTCTTGCTCGCGGCGGCAGCGGGGGCTGCGGTGTGGGCGGTGCTCCGGACGGAGGCGCCGCCTCCGGCCCCGCTGAAGTCGTAGGCGGTCTCGGCGTGCTCGACCTGGTCGATGCCGGAGACCTCGTCGTCCTCCGTGACCCGCATCCCCATCGTCTTGTCGAGGAGGAGGGCGAGCACGGCGGACGCGACGAGAGAGTAGGCGAGGACGGAGAAGACGCCCACGGCCTGCTTGCCGAGCTGTTCCAGGCCGCCGCCGTAGAAGAGGCCGGCCGCGTCGGACTGGACGCCGCCGGTGGCGAAGAAGCCCACGAGGAGGGAGCCTGCGATGCCGCCGACGAGGTGGACGCCGACGACGTCGAGGGAGTCGTCGTAGCCGAACTTGTACTTGAGGCCGACCGCCATGGCGCACAGCAGGCCGGCGATGGCGCCGATGGCGATCGCGCCGAGCGGGGAGCAGGATCCCCCGGCGGGGGTGATGGCGACGAGGCCGGCGACCGCGCCGGAGGCGGCGCCGAGGGTGGTGAAGGAGCCGTGGCGCAGCTTCTCGTAGGCGAGCCAGGCGAGCATGGCGGCGGCGGTGGCGACCTGGGTGTTGACGAACATCACGGCGCCGACGCCGTCGTCGTTGCCGAGCCAGGAGCCGGCGTTGAAGCCGAACCAGCCGAACCACAGCAGGCCGGCGCCGAGCATGACGAGGGGGAGGCTGTGCGGGCGCATCGGGTCCTTCTTGAAGCCGACGCGCTTGCCGATGACGAGGATGACGGCGAGGGCGGCGGCGCCCGCGTTGATGTGGACGGCGGTGCCGCCCGCGAAGTCGATCACGCCGAGCTCGAAGAGCCAGCCGCCGGGGGCCCAGACCCAGTGGGCGACGGGGAAGTAGACGACGGTGGCCCACAGGGCGGTGAACAGGGCCCAGGCGCTGAACTTGACGCGGTCGGCGAGGGCGCCGCTGATCAGCGAGGGGGTGATGACGGCGAACATGAGCTGGAAGACGGCGAAGACGTAGACGGGGATGGTGTAGCCGTCCCACAGTTCGGTGATGCCGATGCCGCTGAGGCCGAGGTAGTCGGAGGACCAGCCGATCACTCCGCCGGTGTCGGCGCCGAAGGCGATGCTGAAGCCGTAGAGGACCCACAGGATCGTGACGATCCCGAGGCTGATGAAGCTCATCATCAGCATGTTGAGGCTGCTCTTGACGCGGACCATGCCCCCGTAGAAGAAGGCGAGTCCCGGGGTCATCAGCATGACCAGGGCGGAGCAGATGAGCATGAACCCGGTGTTCGCGGCGGAGAGCGTCGGGGCGTCTGCCGCGAGGGTCGTGATGGCTGCTGCCATCGGCGTCTCCTCGTCGTCGGTACGTTCGCGTGCGGGCGATCGTGGAACGTGCAGCGGCGCAGGGGGTGGGCCGGGGG